>NZ_JBTWEN010000003.1:0-480482 GCF_056958115.1 Agarivorans sp. D1326
AGCTGCCATTACTCGTGTGGATGAAGGTCCAAGCATTAGCGTGACCGCTGAAGCAGTGACCGAGGAATCTGTGTCTACAGACACCGTGGTTGCTAATTTTACGTCCAGCGATCCAGAGGGTGACGCCCAGACCTACGCCTTGCTCAATAATGGCGATGGCTATTTAGTGCTTGATGGCAATCAAGTCAAACTGACCGATGCCGGTGTGGCCGCGGTCAACAATGACCAGCTGAATTTATCAGAGCTGAACGTTAGTGTAGAAGTGATCGCCAATGGCAAGACGGCCAGCGACAGCGATACAGCTGCCATTACTCGTGTGGATGAAGGCCCAAGCATTAGCGTTACTGCAGAAACGCTCACTGAAGAATCCGTGTCTACTGACACAGTGGTTGCTAACTTTACGTCTAGCGATCCAGAAGGTGACGCACAGACCCACGCCTTGCTCAACAATGGCGATGGCTATTTGGTGATAGATGGCAACCAAGTCAAACTCACCGATGCTGGTGTGGCTGCGGTTAACAATGACCAGCTGAACTTATCAGAGCTGAACGTTAGTGTAGAGGTTACTGCCAATGGTCAAACTGCCAGCGACAGTGATACAGCCGCTATTACTCGTGTGGATGAAGGTCCAAGCATTAGTGTCGCTGCAGAAACGCTCACCGAAGAATCCGTTTCTACTGATACTGTGGTTGCTAACTTTACGTCTAGCGATCCAGAAGGTGATACGCAGACCTACGCCTTGCTCAACAATGACGATGGCTACTTGGTGCTTGATGGCAACCAAGTCAAACTGACCGATGCCGGTGTGACCGCGGTCAACAACGATACTCTCAATCTTTCCGAACTTAACATTAGTGTAGAAGTGACCGCCAATGGTCAAACTGCCAGCGACAGTGATACGGCGGAAGTTATTCGGGTGAACGATGCACCGACCACCAGTAATGTGGTTCTCGACCCAGTGGCGGAAGACGCAGTGGATGGGCGAGTGATCACCGAAGCCGAACTCTTAGCCAATGCCGGTGATATTGATAATGACCTAGCGGATTTATCAGTGAGCAACCTAAGCCTAATTGGTAACGGCACTCTGGTTAATAACAACGACGGGACCTGGACCTACACCCCAGCTGAGAACGATGACGGCAGCGTGAGCTTTAGCTACGATATTAGCGATGGTGAAGCGACCATCAGCACAGGTACTGCCGACCTAGACATTACGCCTGTGAACGACGCACCTACCACCAGTAATGTGGTTCTCGACCCAGTGGCGGAAGATGCAGTGGGTGGTCGAGTGATCACCGAAGCCGAACTCTTAGCCAATGCCGGTGATATTGATAATGACCTAGCGGATTTATCAGTGAGCAACCTAAGCCTAATTGGTAACGGCACTCTGGTTAATAACAACGACGGGACCTGGACCTACACCCCAGCTGAGAACGATGACGGCAGCGTGAGCTTTAGCTACGATATTAGCGATGGTGAAGCGACCATCAGCACAGGTACTGCCGACCTAGACATTACGCCTGTGAACGACGCACCTACCACCAGTAATGTGGTTCTCGACCCAGTGGCGGAAGATGCAGTGGGTGGTCGAGTGATCACCGAAGCCGAACTCTTAGCCAATGCCGGTGATATTGATAATGACCTAGCGGATTTATCAGTGAGCAACCTAAGCCTAATTGGTAACGGCACGCTCACCAACAACAACGATGGCACTTGGACGTACACGCCTGCTAAAGACGATGATGGCAGCGTGAGCTTTAGCTACGACATTAGCGATGGTGAGGCCACTATCAGCACAGGCACAGCCGACCTAGACATTACGCCTGTGAACGACGCACCTACCACCAGTAATGTGGTGTTAGACCCAGTGGCAGAAGATGCTGTGGGTGGTAGAGTTATTACTGAAGCGGAGCTCTTGGCTAATGCCGGTGATATTGATAATGACCTAGCGGATTTATCGGTGAGCAACCTAAGCCTGATTGGCAACGGTACTCTGGTTAATAATAACGACGGCACCTGGACGTATACGCCAGCTAAAGACGATGATGGCAGCGTGAGCTTTAGCTACGACATTAGCGATGGTGAAGCGACCATCATCACAGGTACTGCTGACCTAGACATTACCCCGGTGAACGATGCACCTATCACCAGTAATGTGGTTCTCGACCCAGTGGCGGAAGATGCCGTGGGCGGTAGAGTGATCACCGAAGCCGAAATCTTAGCTAGTGCCGGTGATATTGATAATGACCTAGCAGATTTATCGGTGAGTAACCTAAGCCTGATTGGTAACGGTACTCTCACCAACAACAACGACGGTACTTGGACCTATACGCCAGCTGAGAACGATGACGGTAGTGTGAGCTTTAGCTACGACATTAGCGATGGTGAAGCGACCATCAGCACCGGGACTGCCGACCTAGACATTACGCCCGTGAACGATGCACCTACCACCAGTAATGTGGTGTTAGACCCAGTGGCGGAAGATGCAGTGGGTGGCCGAGTGATCACCGAAGCCGAGCTCTTGGCCAATGCCGGTGATATTGATAATGACCTAGCGGATTTATCGGTGAGCAACCTAAGCCTAATTGGTAACGGCACGCTCACCAACAATAACGATGGCACTTGGACGTATACGCCAGCTGAAAACGATGACGGCAGCGTGAGCTTTAGCTACGACATTAGCGATGGTGAAGCCACCATCAGCACAGGTACTGCCGACTTAGACATTACGCCTGTGAACGATGCACCTACCACCAGTAACGTAGTGTTAGACCCAGTGGCGGAAGATGCAGTGGGTGGTCGAGTGATCACCGAAGCCGAGCTCTTGGCCAATGCCGGTGATATCGATAATGACCTAGCGGATTTATCGGTGAGCAACCTAAGCCTAATTGGTAACGGCACGCTCACCAACAATAACGATGGCACCTGGACCTACACGCCTGCTAAAGACGATGACGGTAGCGTGAGCTTTAGCTACGACATTAGCGATGGTGAAGCGACCATCAGCACCGGGACTGCCGACCTAGACATTACGCCTGTGAACGATGCACCTACCACCAGTAATGTGGTGTTAGACCCAGTGGCGGAAGATGCAGTGGGTGGCCGAGTGATCACCGAAGCCGAGCTCTTGGCCAATGCCGGTGATATTGATAATGACCTAGCGGATTTATCGGTGAGCAACCTAAGCCTAATTGGTAACGGCACGCTCACCAACAATAACGATGGCACTTGGACGTATACGCCAGCTGAAAACGATGACGGCAGCGTGAGCTTTAGCTACGACATTAGCGATGGTGAAGCCACCATCAGCACAGGTACTGCCGACTTAGACATTACGCCTGTGAACGATGCACCTACCACCAGTAACGTAGTGTTAGACCCAGTGGCGGAAGATGCAGTGGGTGGTCGAGTGATCACCGAAGCCGAGCTCTTGGCCAATGCCGGTGATATCGATAATGACCTAGCCGATTTATCGGTGAGCAACCTAAGCCTAATTGGTAACGGCACGCTCACCAACAATAACGATGGCACTTGGACGTATACGCCAGCTAAAAACGATGACGGCAGCGTGAGCTTTAGCTACGACATTAGCGATGGTGAAGCCACCATCAGCACAGGTACTGCCGACTTAGACATTACGCCTGTGAACGATGCACCTACCACCAGTAACGTAGTGTTAGACCCAGTGGCGGAAGATGCAGTGGGTGGTCGAGTGATCACCGAAGCCGAGCTCTTGGCCAATGCCGGTGATATCGATAATGACCTAGCGGATTTATCGGTGAGCAACCTAAGCCTTAATGGTAACGGCACGCTCACCAACAATAACGATGGCACCTGGACCTACACGCCTGCTAAAGACGATGACGGTAGCGTGAGCTTTAGCTACGACATTAGCGATGGTGAAGCGACCATCAGCACCGGGACTGCCGACCTAGACATTACGCCTGTGAACGATGCACCTACCACCAGCAATGTGGTGTTAGACCCAGTGGCGGAAGATGCAGTGGGTGGTCGAGTGATCACCGAAGCCGAGCTCTTAGCTAATGCCGGTGATATCGATAATGACCTAGCCGATTTATCGGTGAGCAACCTAAGCCTAATTGGTAACGGCACGCTCACCAACAATAACGATGGCACTTGGACGTATACGCCAGCTAAAGACGATGATGGCAGCGTGAGCTTTAGCTACGACATTAGCGATGGTGAAGCGACCATCAGCACAGGTACTGCCGATTTAGACATTACCCCAGTGAATGATGCGCCAGACGCACAAGATGATAGCTTTGCTAACATTGCATCATCAGAGACAGTTTTGCTTGACCTTGTTGCTAACGATAGCGACTTGGAAGGCGATGCAATCAGCGTTAAATCAATTCACGGTACAGATCTAACTCCTGGTGTCGCTCAAAGTATCTCTGTACCAAATGGAGTGGTGAATGTAACTGCTGCTGGAGTTATCAGTTATACAGCCAGTGCAAATGGTAGTGGCTTAGTCGAGTTTTCATACGTATTACAAGATGAGCATGGCGCTGAAAGCAGCGCTGATGTAAGCGGCAATGTCGTTAACTTGTCCAACGACAGCGCTCAAGTATATGAGTCAGGTTTGGCTAGTGGTTCTGCACCTAGTGCTGAAACTAGCTCAGCCACAGGTAATTTATTAGCAAATGATGATGGCTTAGTTGACGGTTTAGAGTTAAGCAGTGTGATATATCAGGGTATTCCGCATACTGCTGACGCGAATGGCGTAATTACGATTGATACTGCTCAAGGGCAGTTAAGCGTTTATACCCAAGACTATAATGGTTTTAGCAAGGGTGATTACGAGTATCAGCTAGAGAGCTCAAGTTTAGATGGTGATGGAGTAAGCGAAAGCTTCAACTATTTGGTGGCTAATCCAACTTCGGGCTTTGTTACTCAAGCAAGCTTAGAAATAAGTATTGAAGACGATGCTCCAATTGGCCACGACCTTTCTCATAGCTTAGAATCAAGCCCCTTGTTGGTAACAACCAACCTTGTTTTGGTTTTAGATACTTCTGCCAGTATGACTAATGGTGAACACGGCGATGGCTTAAACTACCTAGAAATCGCCGTTAAAGCTTTGTCTAATTTAATAGAGCAAGCTGATGCTGCAGGTAACGTCAATGTGCAAATTGTTGGCTTCTCTGATTCTGTAATAAGCAGCGGCTGGATCAGCGACAACGTTGAAGACGCTTTAAGCTATCTACAGGATTTAAGCTCAGGTGGCGGTACTCACTACGATATTGCGCTTAATGAGGTGATTTCAAGCAGTACCAGTGCTCAGCAGCCAGATACTGATAATACCTTGTTGTATTTTATCTCTGATGGTGAGCCAAACTTTGGTTACGGTATTGATGATACCGTTGAATATAACGGCTCCAATGGCCTTGCAGCATGGGATGAGTTTGTTCAAGACAATATTGATACAAGCTACGGCATTGGTATTGGTCAGGCAGATTTAGATGTATTGAAGGATGTGGCTTCAGAATCCGCGACAGATGAATTTGCCTTCATCGTTGATGATGTAACAGACTTATCTTCCACACTTGTTGAAAGCTACCTTGAAGCTGAAGTTGATGCTTCACTTGGTTTACTGCAAACCGCCTCTACAGACGGCTTCATGGTTGGTGCTGATGATGGCTACGTAAGTGCCATAACAGTAGACGATGTGACGTATAGCTATGATCCTCGTGCAGTTCCAGAGCAAGAGAAAAACGTAAGTATTACTACTGCTTTAGGCGGAGTTCTACTGCTTAACTTTGTAACCGGCGCATACTCTTATGAGCTTGATGTTGGTGGCGATGGATGGGGACAACAAGAAAACATTGCGGTAACCGTAACCGATTTTGATGGTGACACAAGCTCTATTAATATCGAAATTAACACTGTATTTGAAGCAGTGGTTGATGCTAACCGCGATGTGATTATTACCAATCAAGATGGTAGCAGCACCATAAGCGTACCAAGCCTAGCACTACTCTGGAACGATACTGGCGACGACATCAGTTTTGATGGAGTAGGCAGTGCCGTTGGTGGTTCGGTAAGTGGTAGTGATGAAATCTTGTTTGATTCAGATGACGGAGTTGGCTTAGGCATTCACGATAGCAACTTTGAAACCGAAGAGTTATCGATTATCGCAACTGCTGAAGATGTAAGCTTTGTTGATTTTAATGGCCACGATACAGTGGATTTAAGTGACCGTTCCCTATTTAGTCTAAATGATGGAAATATTCCTCAAATCGTATCGGGTGGTTATTCATTCACCTACCAAAGTGAGTTAGTAAATGATAACGACCCAGTAACTAATGCCGATGAAGATTGGATTAAAGTTACTTTAGCGAAAGGTGAAGTGCTGTGGGCAAATATGGCCACTATTTCGGGAGAAGAAAGAGTCAAAGTAGACGCTTTCATTTATGACTCCGAAGGCAATTTGCTAGAAACCGATAATGGGGAAAAGCAATTTCAAGAAGATTGGCAGGGACCTAGAGGTAGCTTTACTGCAACTGAAGAAGGTGAATACTACATACAAATCGTTGCCGATGATGACACCGATAGCGGTTTTTATCAGATGCATTTAACCATTGATGCCAGCAGTGCTGTTTATCAAAAATCAGCGCTTACCGATACCCAAGAAGAATTTGAATATAGCATCATAGGTGATGGTGGTGCCTTAGATACAACCACTGCAGAGCTTATTGGCGTTCAAGGTAGCTCAATTGATGGTGGCGAGGGTGATGAAGTACTTGTAGGCAATGAGGCGTCTAATGCTATTGATGGTGATGCTGGAGATGACGCCTTAGTTGGTTATGCGGGTGACGACCAACTTGATGGTGGTGTTGGTGAAGACTTGCTGATAGGTGGGCAAGGTAATGATATTCTTACCGGTGGTGATGACAGTGACATGTTTGCTTGGTTAGAAGGTGATGATCAATCTACCAGTAACGATACGGTAACTGATTTCACCCTAAAAGCTGATGGCGACGCAGATGTGCTTGATTTAAGTGATTTGCTGCAAGGTGAAACAGAGGCAAGCTTAGAATCGTATCTGTCTTTTGAAACCGTCAATAATGGCGGTAATGTTGAGACGATTATCTCAATCGATAAAGACGGCGCCAGCAATGGTGAAAGTGTTCATCAAACTATTACCCTTAAAGATGTCGACTTCTCAGGCATGAGCGATAGTGAAATTTTGAGCCAATTAATTGAAGATCAACAGCTTAATGTAGATAACTAGCCGCTTAAGGTTTGGGAAATTGTAGATTCAAGAGTAAGCTAAGGCTTACTCTTGATGTTTTTGTTTATGGAAAGGACGCTCGGTGCAGGACGCTAACCCACAGCAGCAATATCGCGATTTAGATTTAACCGCAGAAAGAACAGACCCTTTACTGAGTAGCTTAGTGTTTTTATCTAAGTATTACGGTAAACCTTTTTCTGCGCGCGCTCTATCTGCTGGTCTGCCTTTAGAGGAAGGCTTGCTAACACCAGCCTTATTGCCTCGTGCCGCTTTGCGCGCCGGTATGGACGCCTCTATCGTTAAAAAGCCAATTAACAAAATACCTGAACTGCTCTTACCTTGTATTTTGCTGCTAAAAGATGGTCGTTCTTGTGTGCTGCTTTCACGAAGTGACGAAGGCATAGAAGTCGCTTGGCCGGAGCTTCCCGATAGTCATGAACACATCTCTTTAGATAAGCTTGCACCAGATTACACCGGCTTTTGTTGTTATGTTCGTAAGCGTTATCGCTTTGATGCTCGTTCTCCAGAGTCATTAAGCAATAAACAAGGCCATTGGTTTTGGAATACCCTGCGTCGCTCAGCGCCCATTTATAGAGATGCCTTAGTCGCTTCCTTGTTTCTTAATTTGTTTGCTATAGCCTCTCCGCTGTTTGTAATGAATGTTTATGATCGGGTGGTTCCTAACTCGGCGATAGATACCTTATGGGTACTTACTGCAGGTATGGCCTTGGTGCTGGTGTTTGATTTTGCTCTCAAGCAAATGCGCGCTTACACCTTAGATTTAGCGGCGAAAAAATCTGATATTTTGCTCTCTGCGCGGATCTTCGAAAAACTACTCAACATCAAAGCAGAAGTGCGGCCGCCTTCGGTAGGGGCTTTTGCTAAGAACGTACAAGAGTTTGATTCCATTAGGGAGTTTGTTACTTCGTCAACCATTGCTGCCCTGGTCGATGTACCGTTTTCCTTGCTGTTCCTATTGGTCATCGCCATGGTGGCTGGGCCATTAGCTCTGGTGCCCGCTGGTGCCGCTCTAGTGATGCTACTTTACTCTTTTTACATTAAACGCAAAATGCATCAAGAAGTTGAGTTGGGTAGTCGCTTTGCCAGCCAAAAAAATGCCCATCTTATCGAAAGCTTAAACGGCATTGAATCCTTGAAATTAGCTGGGGCCGAGAGTCAGTTTCAACACAAGTGGGAAGAGCTAGTGGGTAACATCGCCACTTGGAACATGGCTATTCGCAAACTGGCCACATCGGTAGGTAACGTTAACGCCTTTGTCTCACAAAGTACCACGGTATTGATTGTGGTTGTTGGGGTATTCCAAATCTCTCAAGGTGAGTTATCGATGGGCGGGTTAGTTGCTGCTGTTATGCTTACTGGCCGTGCCTTAGTGCCATTCTCTCAAGTATCTCTACTCGCAACACGTTATAACCAAGCACAATCTGCATTGGAAAATCTCGAAGATATAATGCAATTGCCCGATGAGAATTTAGAGCGTTATATGCATCGTTCTCATTTTGACGGAGCAATCAGTTTTACGGATGTGAGCTTTACCTATCCTGGTAGCGATCAGCAAGTACTTAAGAACGTAAGCTTCTCTCTAAAAGCCAAAGAAAAAGTTGCGATTATTGGCAAAATTGGCGCTGGGAAAACCAGTTTAGAGAAAGTCTTGCTTGGGTTTTATACACCTCAGCATGGCGCTATTCGCCTTGATGGCGTGGATCTCAACCAAATTAGCCCCGCAGATATTCGACAAAAAATGGGCTGTTTACCGCAAGACATCAATCTGTTTTTTGGCTCTATTCGTGAAAACATCACCTTAGGCGTGCCGCATATTGAAGATGAGTTAATCTTTCGAGCTGCCGAATTGGCTGGTGTTACTCAATTTACCGATGTGGACCCAGAAGGCTTAGACAGACAAGTTGGTGAACGGGGTCAATATCTGTCGGGTGGGCAGCGCCAAGCTGTCGCCTTAGCACGAGCACTGCTGTTTAATCCACCAGTATTGGTATTGGATGAACCAACCAGCAGCATGGATGCCTACTCAGAAAACCTCGTCAAAAAACGCTTGAAGCAAGTCGCTGAAGATAAAACTTTTGTATTGATTACCCACAAGATGTCGATGTTGGATTTAGTTGATCGGATTATTGTACTCGAACGAGGCCAAGTGGTTGCCGATGGCAGTAAAGCAGAAGTACTAGAGTTGTTGCGTAGTGGCAAAGTGAGGGCGCCAAATGAGTAAGCGCAAGCAGGACCTCTCGGAAGCTGAGCTAAAGTTTGTTGACGATATTAATGCTGCTATTTTGATGAAAACGCCACGTCGTTCTAAGCGTTTGTTGTGGCTTATTTTTGTTTTGCTAGCTTGCGCACTGTATTGGGCTCACTGGGCCAAAGTTGATGAAGTTACAGTAGGCAGCGGTAAAGTTATTCCTTCGCAACAAATTCAAACCATTCAGAATCTAGAAGGCGGTATTCTCAAGCAGATTTTGGTTAAAGAAGGAGAGCACGTCGAGCCAGCCCAGCCCTTATTGCTAATTGACGATACCCGCTTTCGTTCCGACTTTAGAGAACAACAACAGCGGGTGATTAATCTAGAAGGCGACGTGGCTCGCCTTAAAAGTGAAATTGCCAGTATTCAATTAAACCCTGAATTACCAACGCAGCAGTGGCGTGATCAAGTGCAAGTTGTTGAGGTCGACATCGCCTTTGATGATGAGTTTAAACAGCAATACCCCTCAGAAGTTACCGGCCAGCAGCTGCAAAAGTCAGCACGTTTAAGCGCATTACAAAATCAGCTATCCATTACTGCTGGTCAAATAGAGCAAAAGCAGCAAGAGCTACTTGAGCTTAAATCCAAAATTACCCATGTAAATACTAGTTACAATCTCGTTCTAGAGGAATTGCGAATTACCAAGCCTTTAGCCGAAGAAGGCATTGTCTCGCAAGTTGAGATATTAAAACTACGCCGCCAAGCCAACGATTTAAATGGTGAGTTGCAAAGTAGCAAGTTGTTAGAACCTAAGATCAACAGCGCCATCGGCGAAACCATTTATAAGCGCCGAGATATCGCTCTTAACTTTCTTAGTGAGGCTCGCCGTGAGCTCAACCAAATTGAAGCAGAGCTACAACCTTTAAGCGAGGGGCAGGTTGGCTTGCGTGATAGGGTTGATAGAACCTCGGTGGTTTCTCCGGTAAAAGGCACGGTAAAGAAAATCTACATTAATACCGTTGGCGGCGTCGTCCAGCCAGGTATGAGCATCATGGAAATTGTCCCGATCGAAGATAACCTTTTGGTTGAGGCGAAAATTCAGCCAAAAGATATTGCATTTCTTCGGCCAGGGCTTAAAACTGTTGTTAAATTCAGTGCTTACGATTTTTCTATCTACGGTGGATTAGACGGCCAACTAGAACATATTAGTGCCGACACCATTTTGGATGAAGAAGGGAATAGTTATTATTTGGTCAGGGTACGAACCGATAAAAACTATTTAGGGAATGATGAAGCGCCATTGCCTATTATTCCCGGCATGCTATCTAGTGTAGATATCATCACTGGCAAGAAAAGTATTTTAGATTATTTGCTAAAACCAATAATTAAAGCGCAACAATCAGCGCTACGCGAACGATAAGAAAGTCTGTTTGCTAACCCTTTGGTTAGCCTACGACAAGGAGTGTTAATGAATAAGCTGACCTTAACCCTAGCGTCTGGTCTATTGATGTCTTGTAACTTGGCTTCAGCACAGTCATTGGAGCAAGCGGTAGCTAAAGTGCTTACCGAGCATCCGCAGCTGCAGTCATCTTTTAATCAATTTAAGGCCAGCAGCGAGCAATACCAAAGTGCCAAAGGCGGTTACTACCCAACGATAGATCTCACCGCTGGTGCAGGTTGGGGCCAACGGGAAACTGAAACTCTGGGCGTAAATAGTGCTAATCCCACAGAAATTGGCGTGAGTATTCGCCAGCTTCTGTTTAGTGGTTTTGCTACATCTGGAGAGGTTACTCGTACTGAAAACGAAACCTTGGCCGATCAATGGCTGTTATATAACGATGCCGAAAACATCGCCTTGCGAGTGGTTGATGTTTACCTCGAAGTAATAAAGCAGCAACAGTTATCGGAACTTGCCGAAAGCAATCTGCAAACTCACTTAGCCATTCAAAAAGACATTAAAAAACGCACCGATTCGGGTGTGGGTTCTAGTGCTGATTTAACCCAAGTAAATGGCCGTGTTGCCCGAGCAACCACCAACTCGTTATCTGCAAAAAATAACTTGATGGACGCGCAAACTCAGTTTTTGCGAGTGGTTAACGAGCTACCCAAAGATTTAGTGCAACCGGGGGCCGATGTGGCCTTGATACCTGCAGACCTTGATGCAGCGCTTGCCGCGGCTTTAGATGTGCACCCAACCCTTAAGTCGGCTCAATACGACGTTGCCGCCGCGAACGCACAAACCACCGTAGCTAAAGCAAACAACTATCCAGAAATTGCCTTGGAGTTAGATGGTAACTGGGATCGCAACCAAAACGGTTTGGATGATACTAAAGATTATGAGTTAGCCGCGATGCTCCGCCTGCGTTACAACTTGTTTAACGGTGGCAGTGATGCCGCTGAAATTCGCCGCAGTGCTTACGATGTTAATCGTGCTAAAGCGGTGGGTGAAGACGCATATCGCCAAGTTAGCGAGGGTACCCGTTTAGCTTGGAATGCTTGGGATGTATTGGTTCGTCAAAAATCCTTTCTGCAACAGCATGTTGAGGCGAGCTTTCAAACCGTTGAGGCTTACAAAAAGCAATTTAACTTAGGCAAGCGTAGCCTGTTAGATGTACTGAATACCGAAAATGAACTATTTGAAGCGCAAAATGAATTCATTAGTGCCGACATTGATGAACTTCGCGCGAAGTACCGTTTACTCAATGCCACAGGCTTACTGCTTGAGGCTTTACGTGTTAATCGACCAGAGGACTGGACTTTTTAATGAAAAACAAGAGCTTAATTGTCGCAGCGGCTGTTTTGGCCTTAACTGCGTGTAGTCAAACTGCTGATACTTACCAGGCTGAGCCTGCTAATTACGACCGCCAAGACCAAGATGGTGATGGCGTTATCAATGAGCGCGATCTTTGCCCGGATACCGAAGCGGGTGCAGCGGTTGATAACGATGGCTGTTCAGAGTTTCAAAGCGTAGATGATGGTTATGAATTGATGGTCTTTTTTGGCCACGACTCAAGCAAACTAACCGATGAATATGCTCCGCAGCTTCAACAAGTTGCCGACTTTATGCAGAAGTATCCAGAGGTGAAAATCAGTGTTGAAGGCTACGCTAGCGCTAGTGGCAGTAAGTCTTACAACCTTAAGCTGTCTAAACGTCGTGCCGCAAGTGTACGCCAGCAATTAATCGACGACTACGCTGTGAGCGCAGAGCGCATTGAGCTAGAAGCAATTGGGGAAGAAGAGTTGTTGGCTGCTGGTGATTCAGAACAGGCAGAAGCTGCTAATCGCCGAGCTCGAATTTTTGTACAAGAACAATACCGCGAAGCGGTTCCTCGCTGGTCAATTTATACGCCGCACTTAAAGCAGCAATAGGCTAATGCGAGGGCTTTTAGCTAGGTGGTGGATAGCAGTATTGGCTTGGCCAATATTGTTATTTGCTACCGCTTACCAGCTAGAAGAACTCGCCAGCACAGTTCGCAATTTCTATGGTGAAAAAGCCGAACTTAGAGTTCGAGCTTGGCGCCAAACCATCAATGATGGTCATGACTTAAGCGAAGCAGACCAGCTTCGCTCCATTAATGATTTCTTCAATCAAATGCAATTTGTTGATGATATTGATGTGTGGGGGCAAGAAGACTACTGGGCCACTCCCGTCGAATTCTTGGGCGCCGCAGCCGGAGATTGTGACGACTTTAGCATTGCCAAATACTTCTCGTTAATAGAACTGGGCGTGAGTGATGAAAAGATGCGCTTGGTTTATGTAAAGTCGCTTACTTACAACCAATTTCATATGGTGGTGGCATACTATGAAACGCCTTCATCAATACCGATTATTCTCGATAACATCAATCCAAATATATTGCCGGCGACGCAGCGCGGCGATCTAGTACCCATATATAGTTTTAATGGTCAGCACTTGTGGTTGATGAAAGAAAAAGGCCGTGGTCAGTTAGCCGGCAAGTCTAGTCGTCTTAAGCTTTGGACCGATCTCCAGCAACGCTGGCGGCTAAATAAACTCAAAAAACCAGTAAAGAATTTCGATGCTTAGGGGAACACTATGACCTTATATCGCCAGTTGTTAATTGTGGTACTGCTTATCTACGGCGGCCTGCTGGCTGTGGTATTTAGTATCGAAATTGGCAATACCCGTAGTTACTTGTCTGAGCAGCAACTATCAGATGTAAACAATACAAGCACTTCTTTAGGTTTATCCCTAAGCCCCTATCTAGAAGATGAAGATGTAATAGGTGCCGAGTCGGTAATTAACGCCATGTTCGACAGTGGCTACTATCAGCAAATTAGTCTTAAGTTGTTTGCCGATGACAGCCTTATCGACCGCCAAAACTCTCGCTCTATTGATGGCGTGCCCGAGTGGTTTACTTCACTTGAACTATTTCAGCCCAGCGCTCAAGAGCAGGTATTAACCAGTGGTTGGATGCAGCTAGGCGAACTAAAAGTAGTTGGCCACCCTGGTTTTGCTTATTTGCAACTGTGGAACGCCATGGTTGATTTAGCAAAGCTATTTGTCGTGGGGTATTTAGCAACGGTGTTGCTATTAATGCGGGCGCTGCGTTATTTGTTAAAACCACTGGAGCAAATTCAACAGCAAGCTAAGTTAATTGAACAGCGTAATTTTGGCCAAACTATTCCCTTGCCACACACTCAAGAGTTGCGCAGTGTAGTGGGTGCAATTAACCATATGTCGGATAACATTGCCCAGCAGTTTGAAAGCCAAGTACAAGAAGCTAGCGCTTTGCGCCAGCAAGCATTTCAAGACTCGGTATCAGGCTTAGGTAATCGCGCTTACTTCATCAATCAAAGCAAATCTTGGTTAGCTGAGTCTGGAGTGGGTGGGGTTGCGCTATTGTCTCTCGATATTATTGAAGCCATTCACGTGCGTGATGGTTTTAGTGCTCGGGATGAGTTTATTCATTCTGTAGGGGAGCTGTTTACCGCTTATACCCAGCAACAGCAACAACTGGTATTTGCCCGCATTAGCAATTTAGAATTTGCAGTATTAGCCGAGGGTTTCGATCAGCAACAGTTGTTGGATCTCGCAGAGCAAATTAATAAAGATTTATTGTCCCGCTTAGCCACGTGGAAGCAGTACATGCCTCGACCATTGGTGATGGGCTTAGTATTGCGCCAGAAAGATGAAAACATAGGCGAGCTATTAACCGCAGCCGATACCGCGTTACATAACGCTCGCGAGTTGCGCGAAGGCTTCTTTAGTTTGGCCGATGTTGAGCATACTCATATTCCGCGCAGCCAATGGAAGCAGCTACTCGAAAATACCATTAGTCGCCAAAGCTTGGCTTACAAGGCGCAGGTGGTTAACTTTATTCATAGCGACAAAGTATTGCACCAAGAGTTGTTTACCACCATTGAAGTGGATGCTCAGCATTACGCTGCTGGTCAGTTTATGCCGGCGGTTGAGCAATTTAGATTGGGCGCTCAGTTTGACCAAATGGTGGTTGAGCAAGCCGCGCGAGCTTTGCAGCAGGACAATAACTTAAGCTTAGCGATTAACTTAACTTTATCGGCTATTAGCGAAGCGAGCTTTTTAGCGTGGTTAATCGAACTGGCACAGCAGTATCAAACGGTGGCATCTCGAATGGCCTTTGAAATTCCAGAAACGGCTTTTTTGCAAGAAAATACCCAGTTAGAAGCCAGTTTAGACAGTTTAAGAGAGCTGGGTTTCCAAATTGGTATTGATCAATACGGGCGTAATCTAAACTCCCTAAACTACTTAAGCCGGGTTAAACCTAATTACGTTAAAATTGACTATGGTTATACAGCACAGGCCTTGGCCGAAGATGGTGATAGCCACTTCTTAAGTGCGATATGTAGAGCCGCACGCAATTTACAAATCATCACGGTGGCACAGCGAGTCGAAAATCAACAGCAAGTTGAACTGCTGTCGGCCTTGCCAGTAGACGCCTATCAAGGTTATGTTGCTCCTCCTCAGCGTTTTACGTTGAATGATTAAGTGCACTAATGAGCAGAGGTAAATAATGAACAAATTGTTGTTAGTGGGCTTGGTTGCCTGCAGTGTTAGCATCTCTCCGGCATTTGCCGCTTTGCTGCATACTAGTGGCGAGGCTAAGTTAGTGGTAATTGCCGACCAAGTGCAGGTGGATTTACATGCTACTAGTCTGGCAAAAACGGCCAGTGATGCTAAACAGCAGGTAGATAAAATAGTTAAAGTTACTCAATCAAACCTCGCCAATTTATTAACTGACTCCGACCGCTTTGAAGCCAGCCAACTGCAAATTCAGGCTGAATACAAATACCAGGACAGAGAACGGGTGTTTGTTGGTTATCGCGCGCAGCGAAGTATTATCGTTGAGCTGGCTAACCTAGACGGGCTAACTCAAGTACTTGATGCAGCTATGTTGAGCGGGGTGAATGAAGTGCGCCAGCTACAATACAAAAGCTCACAAGAAGAGCAGTACAAGCAACAAGTACGCGCTATGGCTGTGAACGATTCTTATGTTAAGGCTAAGCAGTTGGCAGAAGGCTATGAAGGCCAGCTAGGACCGGTGGTTGAAGTTAATTACCGTAACCAATCGGCTATTCCAGTGATGAAGATAGAACGCGCTACTCTAGCTGCAACCGATGCTAACGCTGGCTCTTATCAGGCTGCTCAACTTATTTATAGAGATAGTGTTGATGTGAGCTTTGAATTGCTAACCGAAGAGTAGCTGCGCCAAACTAGTGATTTGCTTATTATTGCTATGTTAGCTAGCTGAATAAATAAAAGCCCAAACAATGTTTGTTTGGGCTTTTGCTTGTTAGTGAAATCTAGTAAGCAGCGTCGGCGACCACAAATTCGCTAGCATTATTAGTGTCGATAAGCTCTGCCGCCAAGATAACTCGTGAAGGTGCACTGTGGTACATCTTGCCTAGCATTTCATGGCGAGCTCCCGTAATCGCTAATGCAATGCCAGAGGCTACCATACTAGGTGGATAGGTGACGGTAGCGCGAACTACCGGGTTACCATCTACCACCATTTTGATTATGTCTTGCGATCCCGCTCCGCCTAATACGGTTTTAATGTCGGTTCGGCCAGATTCTTTAATCGCCTGCATCACGCCTTTTAGCATGTCATCATCTTGGCACCAAACCGCATCAATCTCTGGATGTTTTTGTAAGTAGTTTTCCATTACGGCTAGTGCTTTCTGGGTAGACCAATCGGCTGGTTGGCTATCGAGAATGCTCATGCCTTTATGTTGAGCAATCACCTCGTTAAACGCGTCCACCCGTTGCTTGTTAATCGGAATAGACATGCCTTCAATCACTACTACCTTGCCTTTGCCATCCATTTCTTTAGCTAACCATTCGCCGCTTACACTGCCTAAACCTGCGTTGTCACCAGCAATAAATACATTTTGCGCTGGAGTTTCTAATTCGCGGTCTACTACTACAGTGTAGATGCCACTGCCGTAGGCTTCTTCAATCACTTTTTGTAAGGTGGCAGGGTTGTGCGGCAATATAACCAAAGCATCAATGCCCTTGATCATCAAATCTTCCACATCGCCAACTTGCTTGGAACCAGAGCTGGCAGCCACTACGTAAAACTCTATATCGTCTTCACTTTTCTTAAAGTCGTCGGCGGCTTTTTCTGCCCACCACAACAAGCCTGCGGTCCAACCGTGGTCTGCTGAGGGAACGGATACACCCACTTTTAAGGTTTTAGCTACTGCGGCGTTTAATCCCAGTGAGGCAATAAAAGTGGCGGCAAGTAGTAATTTTCCTATGTGTTGCAATAAACGCATGAGTTACTCTCCTTTGTATTAATGTACGGTGTTGGTTTAGCGGTCGCGTTTAAATTGCATGAGCACTGCAATCAAAATCACTAAGCCTTTTACCGTTCCTTGTAAGTAGGGGGACACCCCCATTAAATTCAGCATGTTGTTAATAATGCCTAATATGATGGCGCCGATAACGGTGCCCCATAAGGTGCCTTTGCCGCCAGACAGCGAAGTGCCGCCTATTACAACCGCTGCAATGGCGTCGAGTTCGTAAAACAAGCCCGCATCACCAGGGCTCACCGAATTTAATCGTGATGACAGCATCACCGCAGACAAACCCACGGTGAAACCAACAATCACAAAAGTAAGAAAATAAACGCGTTGTACATTAATCGCAGAATAGGTGGCCACTTTAGGGTTAGATCCCACCGCACATACATGACGGCCAAAAGCGGTATGCCGCAAGATAAGGTGGCCTAAAAATGCGAGGCCAATAAACAGCCAAACAGGAATAGGAATGCCCAGCCAATAGCCGCCACCAATGTCGGGGTAGTGGTTATTTTGCGAGACCATTTCTCCGGCATCACTAATGTATAGGGTTAGGGAGCGGAATATAGACATGGTTGCCAAGGTGGCGACAAACGCGGTAATTTTCCCTTTGGTGGTAAGTAAGCCATTTACCGCGCCAAAAGCTGCGCCCATCGCCATCGCCGCAGCAATAGAAACGGTCACTGCCATCCAGCCATCACCTAAATAGTTGAGCAGCATAATCACCAGTACACCCACTAAGGCGACCATTGAACCCACCGATAAATCTATTCCGCCGGCAATAATCACAAAGGTCATTCCTAGGGCAATAATGCCGGTATAGGAGACTTGTCTAAGCACATTGGTAAGATTTCTTGGGATAAGGAAGTGGTCACTGGCCATGGCCGACAGCACCACCAAAATGAGTAACGCGACTAAAGGAGCCCAGTTAGACAGAGTAAATTTAGGCAGCTTATTTAACCAACTGGAATTAGGGCTTAGCCCAGATTTTTGATTCATTTTAGCAACCTCACTCATTGGGGGCTCTCCTGCATCGGCGTAGATACCGGCGTTGCCTGGCTTTGCAGACCTGCGGCCAAAAACATGATTTGTTGTTCGTTGATTTCTTGTTCACGCAGCTCTCCTTGAATTTGGCCTTCGCGCATCACCAAAACTCGGTGGGCAAGGCCAATGAGTTCTTCCATGTCTGATGAGATCACCACAACTGCTAAACCTTGCTCGGTCATGCTTTGGATAAAGTGGTAGATTTCTTTCTTGGTATTTACATCAACGCCCCGAGTGGGTTCGTCGAGAATCAGTATTTGCGGCTGGGTATCCATCCATTTCGATAAATACACCTTTTGTTGATTGCCTCCGCTTAAGTAAAGAAGCTCGGTATCTAAGGAGGCCGCTTTAATGTCGAATTTACGTACATATTGCTGAGCTTGTTGGCGAGCTTTGCCGTGGTTAATTAAGCCTTTGCAGTAGTTCCCCAGTGAAATAAGGCTAATGTTCTCGGGTAAATTAAAGCTCATGGTTAATCCGCAGCCTTGGCGATCTTCGCTTAAGTAGGCCAAGCCATGTTTTACCGCGTCTTTAATATTGTGAATGGTGACGGCTTGTTGATGAATAAAGATCTTGCCGCTTTGGCGACGGCGTAACCCCATTATCGCTTCTGCTGTTTCGGTGCGCCCGCTGCCAATTAAGCCGGCAAATCCCAATACTTCACCTTGGCGCACTTCAAAGCTAATTTGCTTAAGTAAGTTTTTAACATTCAAATCATCGACTTTAAGTGCCACTTTGCTTTGTACTTTAGAGCGTGGCGGAAATACTTGGTTAAGCTCACGCCCAACCATTTTTTTCGCCATGTCTTGTTCGTCAATGTCACTCATTTGGTCAACCGAAATTAACGCGCCATCGCGCAAAATAATTAGGCGATCGCATAGCTGTTTAACTTCTTTAAGTTTGTGCGAGATAAACAAAATCGTTACGCCTTGCGCTTTTAGCTTATCGATAAGCTTGAATAGCACGGTAACTTCTTGGCTGGTTAACACCGTGGTGGGTTCATCCATAATCAGAATACGCGCATCATTTACTAATGCTTTCGCTATCTCCACCATTTGTTTTTCGGCCACACTCAGTGCTTCAATTAGCGCATCTGGCGATAAGTCTGTTTCTAATAAACTTAATAGTTGGAGGGTACGTTGGCGCATAGCTTTTTTGTTAAGAAACAAGCTGCCTTTTAACTCTTGGCCTAAAAAAATATTTTCAAACACACTTAGGCTGGCAATTAAGTTAAATTCCTGTGGAATCATCGCAATGCCCAAGGCTTTGGCGTCTGCTGGGCTGTTTATCTCAACGGCTTTGCCATTAACTAGCACTTGGCCGCTACTGCGCTGATAAATGCCAGAGATAATTTTTAGCAAGGTAGACTTACCCGCGCCATTTTCACCAAGAATGCCCATTACTTCGCCTGGTTGCACCTCAACGCTAATGCCGTGTAAAACTTGTACTCCAGAAAAGCTTTTAGTGATTTTATCCAAGCTAAGAATAGGTTTAAGCAAGCTCATGAACGTTCTCCAAAGCGGTCCATTTACCATTGTTTTGCGAGGAGTGGATCATGGCATTGATGAACTGTAAGCCTTCTACACCTTGTTTCACTCCCGGCAATAAACTATTAGCTAGAATGTCGGTGGCCGATGAGCCATTGCGTGCTGTACGAATAGCCTTGGCGGTTTCGGTGTAGATATTGGCAAAGCCTTCTAAGTAGCCCTCGGGGTGGCCGGCTGGGGTTCTCACCAAATGTTCAGGCTCGGCGTTGTATCCATAACCTGCACGGCTAATAATTCGGCTAGGCTGGGAGAATGGGCTGTACAGTAGTTGGTTGGGCTGCTCTTGCGACCATTCAAGCCCTCCATCACTGCCATAAACCCTAATTCTCAGACCATTTTCATTACCTGGGGCCACCTGCGAGCTCCATAACATGCCGCGTACACCTTGCTCGAAGCGCAGCATGGCATGCACGTTGTCGTCTAGTACTCTCCCATTTACAAAAGTAGACAGCTCTGCGCTTACTTGTTCTAGCTGTAAGCCACTTATAAAGGCCGCTAGATTAAAGGCATGAGTGCCAATATCGCCCAAGCAACCAGCAGGTCCAGAGCGTTTTGGATCGGTGCGCCATTCGGCTTGTTTATTGCCAGTATTTTCCGCTGCGGTCGTGAGCCAATCTTGGGCATACTCCACTTGAACCAAGCGCAGCTTGCCAAGCAAGCCTTCCCCAACCATTTGTTGGGCTTGGCGCACCATGGGGTAAGCACTGTAGTTGTGAGTGAGCACAAACAGCTTGCCGCTATTATTCGCCAGCTCTTTGAGCTCCATTGCTTCGTGAAGAGAGCAGGTCATGGGTTTGTCACAAATCACATGAATACCTGCGGCCAAAAATGCTTTAGCTATAGGGAAGTGCAAATGATTAGGCGTTACGATACTTACCGCTTCAATACCATCAGGGCGAGCGGCTTCGGCCTCAGCCATATCTTGATAGCTTAGGTAACAGCGGTCGGCAGCAATGCCTAAATCCTTGGCTGATTGTTGCGCTCTGGCTGGATCGGCACTTAATGCGCCAGCAACTAATTCATATTGGTTATCTAAGCGCGCAGCAATACGGTGAATGGCACCAATAAACGCACCACTGCCACCGCCTACCATTCCTAGTTTAATTTTATCCATGAGTTACTCCTATAAACCCAGAATTCGCAGATTTGCTGCTTGGTCGATGGCGCTGTCGGCAAAATCATCAAAGGCTTTGTCGGTGACTTCAATGATGTGTTGCTGTACAAATGCTGCGCCTTCCAGCGCGCCAGCTTCAGGGTGTTTAAGGCAACATTCCCACTCAACTACCGCCCAGCCACTAAAGTTGTATTGGGCGAGTTTGGAAAAAATCCCCACAAAATCTACTTGACCGTCGCCTAAGGAGCGGAATCGACCCGCACGTTCAGTCCAACTTTGGTAGCCGCCATATACGCCTTGTTGACCAGTGGGGTTAAATTCCGCGTCTTTTACATGGAACATTTTGATGCGAGGGTGATAGCGGTCGACAAAGTCTAAATAATCCAGCTGCTGCAGCACAAAATGGCTAGGGTCATACAAGATATTGCAACGCGGATGCTGGTTAACTGCATCCAAGAACATTTCGAAGCTAACGCCGTCATGTAAATCTTCTCCTGGGTGAATTTCGTAACATACATCTACGCCAGCTGCGTCAAAGGCGTCGAGGATCGGTAACCAACGCTTCGCTAATTCCTCAAAGCCAGTTTCAACTAAGCCTTGAGGACGCTGTGGCCATGGATACATATATGGCCACAGCAGCGCGCCAGAGAAGGTAGCATGAGCACTTAAACCTAGGTTTTTAGAAGCCTTTGCCGCCAACATCATTTGGTTTACCGCCCATTCTTGGCGGGCGCTTGGGTTAGCCCTAACGGACTCAGGAGCAAAGCCGTCAAACATTTCATCGTAGGCTGGGTGCACTGCAACAAGTTGGCCTTGCAGGTGCGTCGACAGCTCGGTGAGAGTGAGGCCATTGTCGGCAAGCAGGCTTAATACCTCTTGGCAATAGCTTAGGTCTTCTGCAGCGCGCTCCAAATCAAACAAACGTTTATCCCAGCTGGGCATTTGCACTCCTTTGTAACCCACACTGGCTGCCCAAGCGGCAATTGAACTCAGTGAGTTAAAGGGCGCTTCGTCACTAGCAAACTGGGCGAGGAACAGCGCGGGTCCTTGTAGGGTTTTCATCGGCAATCCTTTTATCGAAGTTCAAACCAAATGTAGTATTTTGTTGAGACTAAATGTAATCGATTACATTTGGTCTCATAAAAAAACCATGCGCTGTTGAAAGCTGGAGGCGTATAAAGCCGCACTGCATGGCATTTATTTAGTAGTTGAATAAAACTTATACAATAAAATAGTGTTTATCTAGCGTATGTTGCGAAAATGTGATCAGTTTAAAAGTTTATTTTTTGTACAAATTGCTGATTGAGTTCTTAAGTGATTTAAAATAAAGTACTTTATGATAATTGATGTAATCCGTTACATTTGGGCTAAGCTTTCACTAAGGTTAGCCTTGCTTATTACCAATCTAAGGACAGTAAATGCCTACCATAAAAGATGTGGCCAAATTGGCAGGCGTATCTACCGCAACGGTATCTCGGGCGATGATGAGCCCAGAAAAAGTATCCGAGAAAACCCGTTTGAAGGTCGAGTTAGCGGTAGCCAAGTCGGGGTTCTCTCCCAATGTGATTGCGCGAAATTTAAGGCGCAGTGAGTCTAAAACCATCGTGATTATTGTGCCCGATATCGCCAATATGTTTTTCGCCAGCATTGTGCGCGGGATCCAGCAGGTTGCCTTGCAAAATGGCTACAAGGTGTTGCTGGGGGACTCAATTCATACGGTTGAGCAAGCAAAAGTGTATATGGACTTGGTACGCAGTAAGCAAGCCGACGGCATTATTTCGCTTACCGCTGAGCTGCCTATGGAGATCCGCCAAGGTACCGAAATTCCAATGGTAATGGCATGTGAGTACTTTCCTGGTTTTCCTATTCCCACGGTGCGTATTGATAATCGCGGCTCGGCTAAGCGAGCTGTAGATTATTTATTAGATATTGGGCATAGCCAAATTGGCTGTATTACCGGCCCTATGGAAAACCCAATTTGTGTGGATCGTAAAGCCGGTTATCAAGACAGTCTTCAGCAGCTAAATATTGCCGTTGACGAAGCCGCTTTTGAAGACGGTGATTTTAGTTTTCAGTCGGGGTATAGCGCGTTCATGCGTCTACACGAACACTACTCAATGACAGCGTTATTTTGCTTTAACGACATGATGGCTCTAGGGGCAATGAAAGCGGCCACTCAACTGGGTATTAAGGTGCCGCAACAGTTATCAATAGTGGGCTTTGATGACCTGTTATTTGCCGAATATACCAACCCAGAGCTCACCACCATTCGTCAGCCGCAAGAAGATATTGGCAAGACAGCAGCCAACACGCTAATGAAGATACTGCAGGGCAGCAAAGCCAGCCAAGACACCATTGTGCCCACTCAGTTATTGGTTCGCTCTAGTTGCTGTTCACCAAGTAAAAGCGGTTAGAGGAGTAGTGAGTCCTAGCCTATTGAGGGCGAAGAAACACTATAGCTAAACAGTTCACTGGCTATTTGTTCTTTTTCTTTGGCTGCACGCTCTAAGTGTTTATGAAGAAATGCGGCTGCTTGCTCCAGCTTGTTGCTGTCAATCAATTCGATCAGTTGTAGGTGCTCTTCACATTCAGTTTTAGGAATGCTGCGCTTACTGTGAACATTGTATTCTATGAGTCTTCTAAGGCGATTTACGCGTTGCAAGGCATCCAGTAAAAATACATTGCCAGATAAACCTACAATCGTTTCATGAAAAAGTACGCCTGCGTTGAACATTTGCGCAGCGGAAACAAGTTTATCGGTATGGTTGAGAATGTCATGTTGTGCCAGCTTGAGCATATGTAATTTAGCGTGGTCAACAAAATAGCCGGGCTCTCTTAAGGCTTCAGACTCAATGAGTTGTCTAAACCGATAGCTTTGTGCATAAGCTTTTGGTGATGAAATGAATTCTTTAAACTCCCAGCCGTAGCCTAAACTTCTGGTTAACCAGCCTTCTTTCTCCATCGCTATAAGTGCTTCTTGCAGGCTTTTACGATTAACCTGATATTTGTTAATTAAGTCATTCTCTACCATTGCTTTGCTTATGTGGCCGTTTAGGTAATCTTGGCCAATTTGGTAGCAAAGTGGGCTTAAGGAGTCACTAGTTGCTGGGCTTAGCTTTAGAGCTCCAGGATCACTAGGCACATCAGCGGCTAAGAAAAAGCCCTGATTGGGTTTTCGAATAAGTAAACCTTGTTCTTGTAGCTGGGAGAATGCCGCGCGAATAGGAGTTCTAGATACCTTTAACTCATTAGCAAACTGCATCTCTTTAAGGTGAGTATTGGCGGCAAGCTGTCGTTGGCAAATAATTTCATAGATGCGGGCGGCGAGTAGTTCGGTAGAGCTGCTTTTTTTGCTACTAGTTGTCATTTTAAGTCTTCCATGATGTATACCGCGCAGAAACAACCTGCCTAACAATTTGTAAGTAAGTGATAACAAAATTGTTAAATTGCATTTTTATACCAAATTGTACTTTCTACAAAGATGTATACAAGTATTTGTGAGCGACTTCAACAATCTGAACTTCTATTTTTCTACCTTATTAATTGTATTTTAGCAGTTCTAAATACACTTTATTTCCTTTCTGTTCTTTTTAAAACAATGACTTATGTTTAATTTTTAAATGCTTGTAGTGCTTTTGTTTCCTTTGATTGTGGTTGAAACATGCAGTTAACATTTTGTTGACAAGGTTTTATCCAACTCTTAAATTGTATTTAGTTTTTACAAAATACAAAAAAAGTAAAGGTAAGGAAATGCCAAGAGTAGTACTTATTCATGCGGTTCAAATTGCCATGCAGCCTATTCAATCTGCATTTCAACAGTATTGGCCTGAAGCTGAGTTAATCAATATTCTCGATGAGTCACTAAGTATTGAACGTGCTAAACAAGAGCAGCTTAGCCAGGCGCTTATTTCGCGCATTATTGACTTAAGTGAATATGCGACCTCATTAGGCGCCGACGCCGTGTTGTTTACTTGTTCTGCTTTTGGGGAGGCCATTGAAATGGCGGCAGAGCAAAGTGCGATTCCTGTCCTAAAACCAAACCAAGCCATGTTTTTACAAGCCATAAACATTAGCCCTAATGTCGGCATGATTGCTTCATTTGAGCCAGCTGTTGCCGGCATGGAACAAGAGTTTAATCAGTTAGCTAAGGCGCAGGGTAAAGACGCTCAAATCACCACGGTGTGTGTAGCCGAAGCGAAAGAGGCGCTAAAGCAAGGTGATGTGGATAAACATAACCAATTAACTGCCAATGCCGCTAAGCAGTTGAGTGAGCAGCCAGTATTAATGTTGGCGCACTTTTCCTCATCTCGCGCTTTGGATGCGGTGAAAAAGGCAACAGGAAAACAAGTGCTTAGCAGCCCAGTGAGCGCAGTAGAAATGTTACGAACAGTTTTAACGAAAACGGCTTAGGCCATTAAGAACAACCAGTAAGAAAAGAGGTAAAGATGAAGATTATTGTATTGCCTGGAGATGGCATTGGTCCTGAGATCACCAACGGTGCGTTGAAGGTACTAGAAGCGGCAAATCAAAAGTTTGCACTTAACCTGCGTTATGACTTTGACGATGTAGGGTTTAGCAGTTTAGAAAAATATGGCACCACTTTACGTGAAGAAACGCTAGAGAAGGCAAAAACTTACGACGGTATTATTTTGGGTACGCAGTCTCATGCTGATTACCCCAAGCCGGAGCAGGGCGGTCGTAATGTGTCTGCTGGATTTAGGATTGGTTTAGATCTATATGCCAATGTTCGTCCAGCGCGTTCACGCTCATTTATCGATACCAACATGAGCGCTGGCAAAAGTATCGACTTAGTCATTATGCGTGAAGCCACTGAAGGTTTTTACCCAGACCGCAATATGACTGAAGGCTGGGGCGAAGTGATGCCATCACCTGATATGGCTTTGTCTATACGGAAAATTACCCGTCATTGTTCTGAGCGCATTGCTCGTCGAGCCTTTGAGCTGGCGATGACCCGTCGCAAAAAAGTTACCGCAATTCATAAAGCGAATAGCTTTCATATGACAGATGGTTTGTTCCTAGATGTAGTGCGAGATGTTGCTAAGGAATTTCCAGAAGTAGAGCTGGATGATTTGCTTGTCGACGCTTCTACCGCGCATTTAGTGCGTAACCCAGAGCGATTTGATGTGTTAGTAGCGACCAATTTCTATGGCGACATTATAAGTGATTTAGCTAGTGAGCTGTCTGGCAGCTTAGGTTTGGCCGGATCGATGATGGCTAGCGACCACTATTGCTGTGCCCAAGCTCAGCATGGTTCTGCCCCGGATATTGAAGGCCAAGATAAAGCCAATCCGGTGTCGATGATTTTGTCTGTTGCCATGTTGATTGAGTGGATGGGCGAGCGCCATAACAAACAAGACTTGATTGCTGCTGCCAAAGCGATGGTTACGGCGGTAGATGCAACCTTAGAAAACCCAATTAACAGAACAGCTGATTTAGGCGGACAGTTGGGCTGTAAAGCCTTTAGCCAGGCTGTTGCTGACACTTTAGCTGCGAGCTAAATCAAACGATGTTGAGAATGATGTACAGCATCTCCAAGAGTGGAAACTGTGAGTTAGTGCTTAGTTAAAGTACTTAGCTTTCGGCAACCTAGAAATATAATTAAGGAAGATAAGATGTCATTACTGAAAAAATTTGTTGCGCTGCCGATGATGGCTGCATTAATCGCTTCGCCACTTAGCTTAGCTAGCGATATTGATTACCCTACAAAGCGTTTAAATTACACCATTGCCTTCGGGCCGGGTGGTGGTAACGACCTGATGTCTCGCACTGTGGTCGATATTCTTAAAAAGTACCAATTTTACTCTAAGAACATTCGTGTAGATAACCTTGCTGGTGGCAGTGGCGCGGTTGGTTTTAACTACGTAGCCCAAAAGAAAGGTAGCCCATACAACATGAGCTCTACCAGCGGTAACTTCTTAGGTACACCGTTAGTGTCTAATACGGGCTGGACTTATCGCGATTTCACTCCAATTGGTTTGTTGGCACAAGATGCGATGTTTATTGTTGTGAGAGCAGATTCTGACTTCAAAACGGCGAAAGATTTTGTTGAGTATGCCAAAACAAACCGGGTCACTATAGGTGGCACCGGCGCTGCAGGTCCTGAGCGTGTAGTAGCCAGCTTGTTTGCCGAAGCCGCGGGCTTTAATTACGACTATGTTCCATCGCAAGATGGCGGCGGTATGGTGACTTCGCTTACATCGAATAGTGTTGATGCCATTGTAGCTAACCCTTCAGAAGTGTCTGGCCAAATAACGGCTGGCAATTTCCGTCCATTGGCTTATTCAGAAGCCCAACGCAGTACCGTTTACGCTGAAGTACCCACGTTTATGGAGGAGGGATATGACTTCGCATTTTCCTTACCAAGAGGGGTTGTAATGCCTGCTGGTATCGATAGCGAAGTGCGTGACTGGTGGGTGGCAACATTACAAAAAGTAGTGGCAACTCCAGAGTGGAAAGAATACCTAGAAACAAACAGTCTGTCTGGAAATACGGTTTGGGGTGAAGACTTTGCTGCAAATTTAGCAGCCACCAGTGCCGATTTTGAAAGAGTGTTGACGCAGATTGGCGCAATTAAGAAGTAAGCGTATTAGAGAGCAGTCAGCGGCGGCTTGCCGCCGCTATAACGAGTTAAGGATGTAACAATGCGACATTGGTTTTCAATCGGATCATTAGTGTTTTCCTTGGCCTTTACCATCTATGGGTTCAGCACTTTGGATCTTTATGATGTAAATGGAAGACCAGGTCCGGGCTACTTTCCGTTGATTATCGGTATTGGCCTCATTATTTGTACTGGAATAAACACGGTTAAAGACCTAGCAGCTGTAAAGGCTAAACAGCAACAAGCTGGAGCTGAAGGCCAACAGGAAATGGCTCAGCAGCCGACTTATGCCAAAGATACCTTAGTCATAGCTAGTTTGGTTGGCTTGCTGATTGCGGTGCTAAATAGTGCTGGAGCCATTATTGCCATGATTGTCTTTATGTTGTTGTTCTTGTGGTACTTCAATCCTGGGAAAACTAAACAAAATATTAGCTATGCGGTGCTGTTTCCTGGGGCTGTGTATTTGCTGTTTGATGTTTGGCTACAAGCGGGTTTACCCGACGGTTTGTTAAGTTACTTCTACTAGCGTAGGAAGAGGTTAGTAAGATGTTTTTAAGTGAAATGTTTGCCAATTTATCATTTGGCTTATCGGTTGCCTTTACCACCACCAATTTGTTTTTCTTGTTGGTAGGCGCATTTGTAGGAATGGTTGTGGGACTGTTCCCTGGTTTTGGTCCGGCAGCAGGTATTGCGATACTGATACCGATGACCTTTGGTTTAGATCCAACCACAGCAATTATTTTGTTGTCGGGGATTTACTATGGCTCGATGTACGGTGGCACCATTACCTCTATTTTAATTAACACTCCGGGGGAATCGGCCACGGTTGCATCAACTTTGGATGGTTACCCGTTGGCTAAGCAAGGTCGAGCTGGCCCAGCATTGGTAATGCAAGCCATTGCATCTTTTGTTGGCGGTACTATCGGCGTAGTTTTAATTTGCGGTTTCGCGCCCTTATTAGCTCAATTTGCGTCTTCATTTGGGCCGTCGGAGTACTTTTTAATCATTATGTTAGGTTTGTTATTGCTCACAACTATGATGGGAGATAACCGCCTTAATGGCATGGTGTCAGCGCTATTTGGTTTTGCTATTGCAATGGTTGGGGTTGACTCAGTAAGTGGCGCTCAGCGTTATACCTTTGGCTCGCCAGAGCTGATTGGTGGCATTTATTTTGTTCCGGTTGCTATTGGTTTGTTTGGTATAGGTGAGTTGTTGTATTGCATTTATACCGGCCAACATAAACAAGAAGTATCGCGAGTGAGCTTTTCGTTATTCTCTAAAGACTTTTGGCCAAACACCAAAGATTACTTCGAGTCTCGTTTTACTTTCTTTAGAGGCTCCATAATTGGTTTTATTGCCGGTGTATTACCAGGTTCTGGGGCCACAATTGGTTCTATTTTGGCTTACTCGGTAGAGAAAAAAGTCGCTAAAGAGCCAGAGAAGTTTGGTAAAGGCGAAATGAAAGGCTTGGTTGCGCCAGAAACCGCCAATAACGCTGCATCGGCAGGTGCTATGGTGCCGCTCATTGCATTGGGGATTCCTGGTTCGGGGGCAACCGCAGTATTGCTAGGGGCCTTAATGATGTGGGGTTTACAGCCAGGTCCAATGTTAATTGATAGTAATCCAGATTTAGTGTGGGGCCTAATTGCCAGCATGTATATGGGCAATATGGTGTTAGTCATTCTTAGTATTGTTGCTATACCACTGTTTGTTAAGTTCCTCGACATCCCTTATCGCTTAGTTGTGCCAGTGATTGTCATTCTTTGTGTGGTTGGTGCTTATGCGCTTAACAACAGCATTATTGAGACCTCAATGCTAATTGTTATGGGTATAGTTGGTTTCGGTATGAAGGTATACGGCTACTCTCCAGCTGCAACTGTTTTAGCCTTGGTGTTGGGTGGCATGGCCGAAAGCACCTTCTTACAATCGCTAATTATTAGCCAAGGTAACTTAGATATCTTTGTCCAACGACCAATCTCGTTAGTGCTGAGTTCGGTTATGTTTGCCGCAATTGGTATCTCTGGGTTCTTTAAGCTTCGTCAATGCTTAAAAGCAAAGCGTAGCGCTTAACTCACTAACTTTAGCTGTGTTACCTATCTGTAATACAGCTTTTCTTTAATTCTAACTTAGCTGCTCAAGAGGCAGTGAAGGAGCCTTGTAATGCGATTAGGCATCATTGCTGATGATTTTACCGGAGCAACCGACATCGCCAGCTTTTTGGTTGAGAATGGTTTGAGCGCGATACAATTTAGCGGCATACCTAAGCAAAATATTACAGAAGAACCCGATGCAATTGTGGTGAGCTTAAAGTCTCGCTCTTGTCCTGTAGAGCAGGCTGTTGGGAACTCCTTAGCCGCACTGGAATGGCTAAAGAATCAAGGGTGTGAACGTTTCTATTTTAAGTACTGTTCTACTTTTGATAGCACTGCAGCAGGAAATATAGGGCCGGTTACCGATGCTCTATTAGCGGCCTTAGATTTTCCATATACAATTGTTTGTCCGGCCTTGCCTGTTAATGGTCGAACAGTGATTAATGGCCAGCTATTTGTTCATCATCAGTTGCTTAACGAGTCGGGCATGCGTCATCACCCAGTGACACCTATGGTTGATTCTGATGTTGCCAGAATGATGGAGCAGCAAAGCCAAGGCAAAGCTGCGAATATTTTTTATCCCGAGTTAGCTAAAGGTAACGAATATTTAGCTGCAAAAATGGCCGAACTTGCCGATGCAGGCGCAAAATATCTAGTGTTAGATACTCTGGATGAGCAGCACTTGAACGTTATTGCTAGCGTCAGCGCCAACTTGCCTATTGTCACAGGAGGATCTGGATTAGCTGCTGGAATTGCTCACTGTTGGCCTAAAGCCTCTCACATCGGACGAAGTGTTGAGGCTTGTCCGCGGCCTTCTTCGGCGGTGGTGTTATCGGGCTCTTGTTCAGACATGACTAATCAGCAAGTGGCGTTATACCAAGCTAAAGCAGCCTCTCATGCCCTAGATATTGAACGTTGTTTTAATCAGCCAGACTATCCAGAAGAGTTAGCGCAATGGGTGTTGGATAACCAGCGTACCTATGCCCCAATGATTTACGCCACGGCTGATCGTCAAGCTCTTTCAAAGGTACAGCAGCAGTATGGTGAACAGCAAGCTAGCCAAGCTATCGAGCGTTTTTTTGCACAGGTGTCAGTGTTATTGGCAGACAAAGGAGTGCAAAACTTTATTGTGGCTGGGGGAGAAACCTCTGGTGCGGTTACCCAAGCTCTAAAGGTGAATGGTTTGCGTATTGGTCCTCAAATAGCGCCTGGCGTACCTTGGGTTAGAGCTTTAGATAAAACCCTATATTTGGCGCTAAAGTCTGGCAACTTTGGTGATCCGCATTTTTTTGCTAAAGCACAGGAGCTGATCCATGAATGAACATCAACAGCGTAAACAACTTTGTGAACTCGCAAAATCTATGTTTGATAGGGGCTACGCCACTGGAGGTGCCGGTAATATTTCTGTTCAGCTAGCTAATGGAATGTTTCTGGCTACCCCTACGGGCTCTAGCTTTGGAAGGTTGGAGCCCGATACCCTTTCCTTAATTAGTCAATCAGGTGAGCACATTAGCGGAGATAAGCCCTCTAAAGAAGTAAGTTTTCACTTGGCTATATATAAAAATCGACCAAGTTGTAAGGCGATTGTGCATTTACATTCAACTTATTTGACCGCGTTATCGAGCTTAAAGAACTTGAATACTGACAACGCTATTAGGGCCTTTACACCCTATTACGTTATGCGAGTTGGCCAGCTTCCTGTAGTGCCCTATTACAACCCTGGTGATCCGATGATTGCTACTGAGTTAGCTGCGTTAGCACCCAAACATCGCGCCTACCTATTAGCGAATCACGGGCCGGTAGTCACTGGTATTGATTTACTGGACGCGGTTGATAATGCAGAAGAGCTAGAGGAAACAGCAAAATTAACCTTGTTGTTAAAAGATAACGACGTGGCTTATATTTCTGATGACAATCTTCAAATATTGGCCAACAAAGGAATTTAAACCAAACTACAATTAAGAGCTAGAACAATTTAGCCCTCAAAGGCTGTAAGCGCCAAGTGGTGCTTGCAGCGCCTTTTGGACGTGGTACTTGCTCAATGCGCTTCCTATCGCTAATTCAAGCTACCACGGTTTTTTGATCAAGGAAGACCGATGAATATTAATAGCAGTTTAAGAAAAAAGTACACTTTAGTGTTTGTTTTTCAGGCTTTGTTTTTCGTGTTAGTGGCTGGTTACTTTTATTATGCAACGCTTTTTTTAGATCAAAAGCTGCAGGATTTTTCTAGGGTATACAGTCCTAGCATTGCGGCTGTTACAGCTGCAGACAGAGATCTATATCAAGCACGTTTAGCAGAAGCGTTATTATTTCAAGGTGAGTTAAGTCCCTCCAAATTTGAATCTTTAAATAAAGACTCCATTAAAAATGCTCAGCAAGCTTTTGATGGAATGCAAACCTTTGTAACCTTGATGAGTGAACAAAACAGCGACTTAAGTCACTTAGCATCTTTTAGGCAAGTGCATAGTGGTTGGCAAAAACAGCACGAAAAGGTCTTTTCTTTGGTAGAGCAGCAACTTAAAACGGGAAATGCGCAACAAATACCTGCTAATGAAAGCGCATTTGAGCAACTACGGGAACAATTTAAAGTAGCAGGGGATATTGTTGAAGCCTTAATGACCGAGCAGCAATCGTTGGTAGCCAACAAAGTTAGCCAGTTTAAAAAGGTCATTATCGCTATGGTTGCAATGGTGATCATTATCAGCGCTTTATGTTCTTGGTTAGTTCCTAAGTATATCTCTCAGTCGATCAAGCAAGTAACAGAGGGAATAAACTCTGTTAACTCTGGAGACGGTAATCTACAACGAAGAATAGAGTCCACACGTAAAGACGAAATTGGCCAGCTAGTAGCCGGGTTTAACGACTTTGTAGGCTCTTTGGCTCAATTGGTAAAAGGGATTAAAAATGAATCTAGTTCTTTAGACAAGCAAACCGTTTTACTAAAAAGTGAAGCAGAAAAATCTTCACAATTAAGCCAATCACAATATCAAGCCATGGAGGCTATTGTTACCGCTGTTAACCAAATGAGTGTGGCAATAAAAGAGGTAGCACTTAGTGCCAGTAATACGGCCGATGAAATGGAAACCGTGAATAAAGTGACGATAAATGGCCAGGAAACCTTAGAACAGTCGGTGCAAAAAATAGAGAGTTTATCGGATAAAATTAGCTCGGCTTCGGTAGTTATCCAAGAGTTATCTAATAACTCAGAGCAAATTGTAACGGTATTAGATGTGATTCGAGGTATTTCTGAGCAAACTAATTTACTTGCTTTAAATGCAGCGATCGAAGCAGCCCGTGCAGGAGAGCAAGGCAGGGGATTTGCTGTTGTGGCCGACGAAGTTCGAAACTTAGCCAGTAAAACCCGCCAGTCTACTGAGAATATTCAAGAGATGATTACTAATTTACAAGACGGGGTAAAACAAGCGGTAGACACGGTGGAAGACAGCGTTGTGGGTGCGCAAGCAGTGGTTAAGTTGTCTGGACGAGCGAGTAAGGCCTTGGTTGAAATATTAGGTGTTACAGAGAAGGTTCAAGATATGTCTATTCAAACCGCGGCGGCAACCGAGCAGCAAAGTATCGTGGCAGAAGACATCAATCAGAATTTGGTAGGGCTATCTGAGATGACCAGTGATTTATCCAATATCGCTAATCAACTAAACGATATTGCACTTGCTACACGAAGCACCTCGCAAAACATAGATTCTAAGGTTGAACACTTTACTGTGTAACAGCGATCGTAAAGGATTTGGTATGCAGTTGGTGGGGGCTGGCAATTTACCTACTCGAAAAAAAGCCAGTGGTATTATCACCACTGGCCAAAGGAAGGAATTGCTAAAAAATACTACTGGAATTTAAAACGTTGGTTGGTACCTCCATCACATGACCATTGTCTAAGATCTGCGCCATTAGCGCCCGAATTGTTTGCTATTTCTAAACACTTGCCGCTTTGTTTATTGCGGATTTCAAAGGTATTGCTGCCTTTATCTACAAGACTCCATACTTGGCTTGTATTGGCGTGGTTACAAACCCATTGTTGAACTTTAGCGCCGTCTGCAGAGCTGCCAGATGCTAGCTCCATACATAGTTGGCTTACTTTTGCGCTAATGCTGTATTCGTTGTTGCCTAAAGCGGTAAATTGGAAACGCTGGTTATTGTTACCGGTGTTGCATGACCACTGTTGATAGGTGCTGCCGTTCCATAATGCGCCGCTTTTCACATCTAGGCATAAGTTAGAGTGAGCCACTTGAAGGTTGGTATAACCGCTAGGTGGAGTAATGCCGCCTGTTGGCGGAGTAGTGCTGCCACCAGTAGGTTTGTAAACCCTAATCCAATCTACGTACATTTTGTTTTTATCGCCATCTGCTAGGTCTGCATCGGTGGCAATATGGCCTGCTTCAGAGCGCCAAGAATGGTCTTCGGTATCAAGAATAATGAACATTTCTTGATCCATGTTGTAACGGCTTTTATCTAGTATGGCACCGGTATAATCTTTATCTTTCATTACCACTTGGCTCCAAGCGCCTTTAGTGGTTTTTTGGCCATTAATGTAGAAGGTCACCTCAGTGGGGCTTTTCCAGTAAACGCCAAAACGATGGAAGCCTTCACGCCAGTAATTGCCCCAAGTAGGGGTATTGTGTGTTTGATCGTTAAAGTCACTGCTAATTGAGTTATCGTTGTTACGGAAGAATACGTGGAAGTTGGTTGACATGTTTTTGGCAAACCAGTCTTGGCGCGCACCGCCATACACTTCCAGAACATCAATCTCGCGCTGGTCGTTTTCACTTAGTAACCAAAAGTTAGAAGAGAGCTCTAAATTGCTTACCTTAATGTTGGCTTCTAAGAAAATTGGGTATTTCACTTTGGTTTTAGAAGTGACTACCCCAGCATTAACTTGGTTAGTGCCTTGGCGGCGAGATGCACTAATAATTAAGTTACCATCACCAACCCACGATTCATCGCTTGACCAGTAAGTGAGGCCAGGGCCTGTCCAGTTATGAAAGTAAGCGTCTTTCCATTTGCTGGTAAAGGAGCTTGGCTTACCCGAATAGTTAAAAGAGTCTGAATAGCTTTCTTGTAACTCCCAGCTTTGTCCTGGGTCTAGCTCAGCTGGAATTGGGATATTATCCCAGTCTGCCGCATAAGTACTGAGTGATAAACCTAAACCGCAGGCTAATAGTAGTGGGTGCTTAGTGAATCCTTTCATTGTTATCTCCCTGTTTAGTGTGATAACAAATATCGCACAGTTATTAACCTATTTATGCGATCTGGTCGATCAATTTATGCTCATTGTTAACCTGTTGTAAGGTGTGTGATCAAGTTATTATTTTTACTTTGTAGAAGGGTGGTTTTGGTGAGCAAGGTCTCGGAAGGGCAGATAAAAAAAGGCCTTGGTATGACTACCAAGGCAAAGTGCTAACAATTGTCAAAAGGAATTAAAAAAGATTACTGGTAGTTCAGGTAAATGGTTTTCTTCTGCAAGTATCCCTCCAAGCCGTATTTCCCATCTTCGCCGCCGATACCACTGCGTTTAAAGCCTGTATGGAAGCCATTTAATAGCTCACCATTAGGGCGATTAACATAGATTTCGCCGACCTCTAATTCGTTAACAACTTGCATTATTTTGCGCATGTCGTTGGTATATACGTAGCCAGACAAACCTAAGTCGATGTCGTTGGCATACTGTAATGCTTGCTCCAGGCTATCAATTGGCATTGCAGCTACAACTGGGCCAAACACTTCTTGTTTCATGATGTCCATTTGGTTGTTTACATCGGTAACCACGGTAGGTTCAAACCAGTAACCATTGGCAAACTCTTCGCCACTTGGTTTACCACCACCACAAGCGATGGTTGCACCTTCGGCCTTGGCCTTGCTGATCATCTCAACCAGTTTTTCCACTTCGCGAGCATTAACTTTAGGGCCAACATTAGTGCTAGCTAACATTGGGTCACCGATCTTAAGTTGCTTCACTTTAGCGATGAACTTATCCATAAACTCTGCGTAAATCGCTTTATGGATATACATGCGCTCGTTAGACGTACAAATTTGGCCACAGTTGCCAAAGCCTGAATTAACCGCGATTTCAACCACCTCGTCGATGTTGGCGTCGTCTAACACGATAAACGGCGCTTTGCCGCCAAGCTCTAGGTTTAGTGCTGTAATGTTCTCTGAAGCAGAGCGGTATAAAATAGAGCCCACTTCCGAGCTGCCGGTTAGAGTCACAAGCTTAGTAATAGGGTTGCGCACTAGCTCGTCGCCTACTTCGCCACCTAAACCTGAAACAATATTTACGACGCCTTTAGGGAAACCTACTTTAGCGATAAGTTTTGAGAACTCTAATACCGTGAGCGGAGTGTCTGCTGGTGGCATTACTACCATGGTATTGCCGGTGACTAAGGCGTTACCTAGTTTGCGTGCCGCTAGTGCTAGCGGGTAGTTCCAAGCCAGCAGGCCCACGGTTACGCCAAAAGGCACACGTTGGATCCAAATCTGTTCGTCTTGATTTTCGCTGGTTACTATCTCGCCTTCAATGCGGCGAGCTGATTCAGCAGCGTAACGCAAAAATCCAACAGAACCGGCTACTTCGCCACGTGCATCACTTAGCAGTTTGCCTTGTTCTTGGGTAATCATTTCGGCGTAACGCTCAGCGTCTGCTTCTAATTCGTCAGCTAGTGCTGCTACTAGTTCTGCACGTTTTTGTGCCGGTAATTTAGCCCAGTCTTTTTGAGCCGCTTCTGATGAGCGTAAAGCATTAGCTGCTTCTTCACGGCTCGCTTGCGGAGCATAGCCAACCAACTGTTCGTTACTTGGATTTACAACTTCAATGGTGTTGCCGGTAGCTGATTCTAACCATTCACCATTGATAAACATTTTGTGAGTAACTGTGCTCATCTAACTTCCTTTAGATTCCCAGTGGAGATAAAACTAATTTGGTAAACCAATTTCTGCATTCTACGCCATAAAGGTTAACCTTTAAAGTGATGAGGTTCACAAGTTATTCTGTCAATTTTGTAGAAATTCATTTGGTAAATGAATATTTTCTAAATTTCATGTATTTAAGGCGTGATTTATTATTAGTCGTACAATTTAGATCAAAATGAGACATCGGTAGTTGTGGTTGACTACCGATACGCGCTAAAAGGCGTTACTATTCAGGCTTCGGTCTAGAACTTACTTGAATTGATTTACCAAAAGTTAGATAGTTTCTATATTTCCCCAAAGGTTAAATGACATTATGGCTAAGATGGATACCAAGCGTCGCTACTATGATATTGGCGTGCAAATCGAGGAATTGTTGTTTTCAGGCGTGTTTAAAGCGGGTGAACGACTGCCATCAGAGCGAGAGCTAAGCGAACGATTCGAAACCAGCCGCGCAACTATCCGAGAAGCTGTAATTATGCTTGAGTTGAAAGGCTTGGTTGTGGTTCGCCAAGGTGCTGGTATTTACTTCATTGATTCTCCTGAAAAAGTTAACAAGCGTACTATATTGCCAAAAAGTGATGTAGGACCTTTTGAGTTGCTCCAAGCGCGCCAGATCATCGAAAGCAGCATTGCCGGATTTGCCGCCACTCAAATTAAGTTTAACGAGCTACGTGAACTTAAAAAGGTACTGCAACTGCAAGAAAGTGAGATAAATGGCGACAGCGAGAAGTTTGAAGCACTGGATCAGCAATTCCACAGCTTAATTGCTGAGTCGACTCAAAACCGAGTGCTGATTAACCAAGCGGTTGACATGTGGAGCACGGTACGTACCACCAACCCGCTGTGGAATGAGCTTAACCATCAGTTTTTACACGAAGAGCGTTTACAGTCGATGTGGATTAATGACCACAAACGCATTTTGTTAGCCTTGCAAAAACGCTCTCCAGAAGATGCTAAACAAGCAGTGTGGCAACATATCGAGAACAGTAAGCAAGAGTTGCTTAAGATTGCCAGCTCTGACAATAGCGATACTGATTTAGACGATTACTTCTTCGCAATGGAATTTGATAGTAACTTTACCGAAAGCCATTAATGACAATTGTTATAAGAAAAAGCCGCTAAATGAACATTTAGCGGCTTTTTTATTTGGCTTTAACAGCTAAGCGTTAGGCACTAGGTGCGTTACTGCCTACCGGGTTATCTGATACTTCTGCGCTGGTGGTTGGCTGGTTGCGCTTGTTTACCAACGTATCTTCAATCTCCTCAATGGTTTTATTCTTAGTCTCTGGCAACAGTGGCCACAGCAGTAATAGGCCTATTAAGCCAAACACTGAGTACATTAAGAAGGTATTTGCTGCACCTAGGTTGGCTAGCTGCCAAGGGAAAAACTGCTGGATTAAGTAACTGGCAACACTGGTGACCAATGCAAACAATGGGATCGCAACGCTTCGTACCGAGTTAGGGAAAATCTCCGAAAACAGTACCCACATAATTGGCCCAATAGAAATGTGGAAAGCCGCGATAAAGGCCAAAATACCCACTAAAATAACAATTGGGTTCACTGAAATAGCGGCTTCAATAATATGCCCTTCGCTTAGTCGCAGCGTATCGGCATCATAGTTACTTGCTAGCATTTCCTTAAAGCTTACATCATCAGCATATTGGCTATTTAGCTGCGCTTTAAGTGGAGTAGTATCGATTACCTCTTCTAGTTTATCGATGGTTTGTTGATTAATGCTGTAGCTGGCGTTGCTAAAGCCGTACCAACAAGTTGCATGGCTTAGTACTACCGCTAATAGCCCAAAGATAAGCAGTGGTTTTCGGCCAACTTTATCAATGAAGAAAACAGCTAATACCGTGAATACCACACTCGTTATGCCAATGTAGATAGCTTGTTGGAACGAGGCATTTAAGCCAAAACCAATTTGTTCGAACACAGTGGGAGCATAAAACAGAATTGCGTTCATACCGGTAATGCCTTGAACAACCGCCATGATAAAACCAATCGCAAAAATGGTTTTCATTGGCGACGAGAACAACAGCTTAAGTTGTTCGGTAATGCTACTGGTGTCCTGATGTTCTTTTAGGTTCTGCTCAATCTCAGCCTGTACTTCTTCGGCGCGTTGCTCTGGCAACAGTTTTAGCAGTACTTCTTTAGCTTGTTCCTGTTTGTTTTTCATCATTAACCAGCGAGGAGATTCTGGCACGCGGCAAAGTAAGATCACCCAAAGCACCGCTGGAATAAGCTCCGAAGCTAACATGGTTCGCCATACGGTATCGGGGGCAAACAATAAGGAGTTCTCGCTAACATGTAGCACTAAATAGTAGTTAATGAAGTAAGCCGCTAATAAACCAATCACAATGTTAAATTGATTCGCCGAGACGAGTTTGCCACGCTGTTTAGCTGGGGCTATTTCACCAATGTACATAGAGGCTAAAGAAAGCGAGCTAAAGGCTAGTCCGCCAATAAAGCGCGCCATGGTTAACATCATAAAGCTAGTTGCTAGAGCTGACAGCAAGGCTGAGACAACGTATAGACCAGCAATAATTATGAGGGTTTTTTTACGGCCCAGGGCGTCGGCAGTTTTGCCGGCGACTAGCAAGGCCAAAATTGCACCTAAACTTGGCGCGCCTACTACAGTGCCAATTTGCAAATCAGTGAGGGAAAACTCCGACGCGATAAAGCGCACTGTGCCGGAAATAATGGCGGCATCTAAGCCAAATACAAAGCCGCCAATAGCCACAATTAACGCATACTTGTAAGCATTCCATGTTTTTATGTCCATCTTTGTTCCTCTTAGAAGGTTATTTTCGGAAGTTATTTAAGCATGTTTGGTTAGCCAATTTGTCGATCAAGATCGACATTGGTTGATCTTTTGTGTGTATTGGTTATCAATTGTGGTGTTTTATTGATTTTTTTGTTGTTAGTAGGGGAACAGAACAGAGCAGATCAGAAGAGAGTCTAAGCTGAAGCGGGGGGAGCTATAAAACAAGCATAAAAAAACACCGCGCTAGGGCGGTGTTTAAAGAAGGGGCGATTTACACTTCGAAAGGTTTAATCTTATCCCAGTCAAACTCGACACCCACGCCTGGGGTATCTGGTGCTACAGCACGATGATCTTTAACCACCAATGGACGCTTGGTGTATTCATCAATTGGGAAGCTATGTACTTCTAACCAGCCAGAATTTGGCTGAGAAGACACTAAGCTCACATGTAATTCTTGCATGCCATGAGAACATGCCGGAATGCCATGTTGGTCGGCTAAGCGGGCGGCTTTAAGCCAGCCAGTAATACCGCCACAGTTTGAAGCATCGGGTTGCACAAAAGAAAGTTTGGCGCGCTCGAAGGCATATTCAAATTCGTGAATGGTATGTAGGTTTTCGCCCATAGCCAAAGGAATAGAAGTGGCATCGGCAATCTTGCCGTAACCTAGGTAGTCATCTGGAATGGTTGGCTCTTCAAACCAGGTAATATCGTATTGCTCTACCGCTTTAGATAAAGCAATGGCTTGCTCAACACTTAATGAGTAGTTGGCATCGATCATAAAGGTAACGTCTTTACCAATTAGCTCACGCACCGCTTTAATACGAGCAATATCTTCATTGGCATCGGCGCGACCAATTTTGATTTTTACCGCGTTGTAGCCCTTATCTAAGTAACCTTGAATATTGGCCAATAGCTTTTCGGTGGTAAATTGTAAATCGATACCGCCGCAATACGCTTTACAGCTAGAGTTTTTAGCACCAGCCATTTTCCATAAAGGTTGATTTAAACGCTTACCTTTTAGATCCCAAAGGGCAATATCTACCGAAGATATGGCAAAAGAAGCGATACCACCACGGCCTACATAGTGAATATGCCACTCCATAAAGTCGTAAATTTCGTCGATTTGGCTGGCATCTTTACCGATAAGAGCCGGTGCTAAATCGTGCTCCACCATCGCTTTAATGGCATAGCCACCTTTGCCGCCGGTATAGGTATAACCGGTACCTTCACTGCCGTCTTCTAAGGTAATGGTGGTGGTCACTAACTCAAAGTGGTCGTGATCGCCGTGTTTGGCGTCCGATAAAATCTCCGCTAAAGGAATTTTAAACAAACGCGCTGTAACTGATTTAATTGCTGTATTCATGTTTGTTCTCTTACTCGGCAAGTTGCGCCACAATGTCTTTCACTAATTGACCGATGGTATCCCATTCGCCCTTATTAATAAGTGATTTATCTACCATCCAAGTGCCACCACAGGCTAAAACGCCGGGTAATGCCAAGTATTTTTCAATGTTGTTTTGATTGATGCCACCAGTAGGCATTACTTGAATGTTGGTATATGGACCAAGTAATGACTTAAGCATGGCAATGCCGCCAGAGGCTTCTGCTGGGAAGAACTTCACTGTGTCTAAACCTAGCTCTAATGCTTGCTCTACCGTTGACGGATTATTAACGCCAGGAATAATAGCAATGTTGTGCTTCTGACAGGCTTTAACGGTATTTGGGTTTAAACCTGGAGAAACAATAAAGCTAGCACCGGCCTCTTTAGCAGCTATTACTTGTTCTTCGTTTAAGATGGTTCCTGCACCAATTAGCATATCTGGCTGTGCTTCGCGAAGTAGGCGAATTGCCTCTGCTGCCGCGTCTGAGCGGAAGGTGATTTCGGCAACTGGCAAACCATTTTTACTTAACTGTTCGCCTAGTGGCACGATGTCGCTGGCTTTATCGATAGCAATTACTGGAATTACTTTAAATTGCTTCAGCAGAGAGTTTAAATTTTCCATGTTTTTGTCCGTAATATTAAAAGTAAAATTAACTAAGGCCGATACGTTGCTCTACTTGAGCAAGAGTAGGTAGCGGCGCTACAGCGCCATAGCCAGTGATGGTGATAGAAGCAGTAGCATTAGCGTATTTAAGGCATTCTTGTAGTTCTGCGCCGCGTACATAATGGGTACAGAATGAACCAGCAAATGAGTCACCTGCGGCTGTTGCGTCTACAGCGCTTACCTTGTGGGGTTTGATGCTAAATCGCTCGTGTTGATTAGCCACAGTAGCGCCTTCTGAGCCCTGTTTTAGCACAACAATTTTGGCGCCTAACTGTAAGTAATGATCGATAATTTCATCGGCATGTGTAAGGCCGGTAAGTAGTTGTGCTTCATCAATGCTAGGGAAGCAAATGTCTACCTGGCTAATGGTTTCATTGATGATGGCTTTGGCACGATTAAGCGACCACAGCTTTAAGCGTAGGTTAGTATCGTAAGAGACCAAGGTATCGGTTTTACGCGCCAGCTCAATGGCGGCAAAAACTGCGTCACAGCTGGTGTCACTAATGGCTTGGGTAATTGCAGTCGTATGTAGCAGTTTAGCATTTGCTATCGCTTCAACGGGAAGTTGCTGCTTACTAATAAGGCTGGCTGCAGAGCCTTTTCTTAGGAATGAAAAGTGATGCCCTTCTTCATTATGAGTAATAAAATAGACGCCCGTGTGTGCACTCGCGTTACTTACTACTAAATCACTTGCTACAGATTCACGTTTCCACAGCGCTCTAAATTGCTCACCAAATTCGTCGTCCCCTAAATGGGTGATCATGCCTACGTTGGCGCCTTGACGTGCTGCTGCAATGGCGAAGTTAGAAACATCGCCACCAAAGCCGCTTAAAAAATCTGGCTCCATGGCTTTAGACTGCTTTATTTGGCTGAATTCATACATGGGTTCGCCAAAACTTAATATCTCGCTAAACATGACCTGTCCTATTTGATTGAATTAATAAGAAGGGTTAATCCCTTAATGATGTTGATGGTATGGGATGAATTTATTTTGGTCAACCAAAATGGTTTTTAGAGCCTCAACATGGATAAATTAAATCCAATCTTGGCGGGTGTGCATTAAGTTGTTGTTTTTATTGTGTTTTGTGTTTTTTTGTTGATTGTTTTTATTGATCTTAAACAATATTGGACTGCTATTTACTGTATTATTGTTAGCCATTCTCGCTGTATTGGTTTACCATTTTGTGATTATAGTCACGGCTATCTAACCGCTTTGTCGGTATAAATGCCGTATTGGTTGAACAATTGGGTGAGTGAATGGCAGCAAGTAATCAAATAAGCCAGTGTAAAGATCGGTTTAATGAAGCAACAACATACGACAGGGAACAGTTAAGCACTAAGATTGTTCACATAGGTTTTGGCGCGTTTCATCGCGGCCACCAAGCGGTATACAACGACTTAACTAACCAAGCATCTGGCGAGTTATGGGGCATTTGTGAAATTAACATGTTTGGTAGCGAAGACTTAGTTGCCAACTTAGTTGCTCAAGACTGTTTGTTTAGTGTTGTTGAAAAATCTAAAGACACCACGACTTCTCGCTTAGTTCGTACCGTTACCGAAGCTATTCATACACCTGTAAGTGGTATTGCAACGGCCATTGCTAAAATAGCCGAGCCACAAGTAGCAATAGTGTCGCTAACCATTACCGAAAAAGGTTACTGCGTTGACCCACAATCGGGTGAGCTTGATGAAGCAAACGCACTAATTAAACACGACTTAGCAAATCCGCAGCAGCCGCAATCGGCCTTAGGTTTAATTACCGAAGCGCTGCGAATTCGTCGTGACAATGGCTTAGCGCCAATTAGCGTATTGTCTTGTGACAATATTCCTGAGAATGGTCACCTAACTAAGAATGCTTTGTTGTCTTACGCTCGTAAGTTAGATAAAGAGTTGGCCAGCTGGATTGAGCAAAATGTTAGCTTCCCTAGCACTATGGTTGACCGAATTTGCCCAGCTATGACAGCCGAAGCCTTTGCCGCTATTGAAGCTGAAGTTGGTTATGCCGACCCTTGTGGCGTGGTATGTGAAGATTTCCGTCAATGGGTAGTAGAAGACAATTTTGTAGCTGGTCGCCCAGATTGGGATTTGGCCGGTGCAATGTTTGTTGCTGATGTATTGCCTTACGAAGAAATGAAACTGCGCATGTTAAATGGTAGTCACTCGTTCTTAGCATATAACGGCGCGCTTGCTGGTTACGAGTACATATACCAATGCATGCAAGATCCAGCGTTTAAAGCGGCAACGCTAAAACTGATGACTCAAGAGCAAGCTAAGTCATTAAGCCCAAGCCTTAACGTTGATTTACCAGAATACGCTGATCTATTGATAGCGCGTTTTAGTAACGCCAACGTAAAACACAAAACTGCACAGATCGCGATGGACGGCTCTCAAAAGCTTCCACAACGCGCGGTTGATCCCTTATTACACCTACAAAACGCCGGCTTAAAAGTAACTTGTTTGCCAATTCTTATCGCAGGTTGGATGCATTCAGTTATTCGCGCTGTAAAAGCGGGTGAGCAAATTGTTGACCCATTAGCCGACGAGTTTAAACAGATTGTGGAAAGCAACGGCGAAGCGCTAGACCAAGCGAAAGCCTTGTTAGCAATTAACAAAATATTTGGAACGCTTGCTAAAGATAACGCCAAGTTTAGCCAACAGGTGGTATCAGCATTTGCCTCTATCGAAGAATACGGCATTGAGTCAGTTGTAGACTCCATTGCAGCGAATTAGGAAATATCAATGAAAACATTAGTTTGTAACGAACCATTCTCAATTGAGTATGTAGAGCGAGAGAAACCGTCTTTTGCCGAAAACGAAGTACTACTGAAAGTTAAAGCAGTAGGTATTTGTGGCACCGACATTCATGCCTTTGCTGGCCGTCAGCCATTTTTTAGCTACCCGCGGGTACTTGGCCACGAAATTAGTGGTGTAGTTGAAGCCACCGGCAGTGCTTGTAGCACCGCTAAAGTAGGCGAGCGTTTCTCGGTTATTCCGTGTATTCCTTGTGGCGAATGTTCTGCTTGTGCAGAAGGTAAAACCAACTGCTGTGAGAATGTTTCTTTATATGGCGTCCACCAAGATGGCGGCTTTACAGAGTACCTAAGCGTACTTGAAAGCAACCTGGTTAAATTGCCAGAAACCGTTAGCGATAGCCAAGGTGCATTAATCGAATGTTTCGCTATTAGTGCTCATGCGGTGCGTCGCGCCGAAGTTAAAGCTGGCCAACGAGTGCTGCAAGTAGGCGCTGGACCAATCGGTTTAGCGGCAGCTGCTATTGCTAAAGCTAATGGCGCAGAAGTGGTAGTAGCAGACGTAAGTGATGAGCGCCGCGCACATGTAGAAAAAGCCTTAGGCATTAAAACCTTAAATCCTCTTGCGGAAAATTATGTTGATGACCTAAAAGCAGCCTTTGGCGGCAACTTGGCATGCACCTTATTAGACGCTACTGGGAACAAAGGCTCTATGAGCCGCAGTGTTGAGCTAATTCGCCATGGCGGCAAGATTGTATTCATCGGTTTGTACATCGGTGACTTGGTGCTAGACGACCCAACATTCCACAAAAAAGAAACCACATTATTAAGCAGTCGCAACGCCACTCGTGAAGATTTTGAGCGCGTGATTGAGTTAATGAGCAAAGGCGAAATCGACGAGAACATCATGAAAAATCGTGATTATGACTTTGACACAGTTGGTCTTTCATACCAACAAGATGTAGTGAACAACGCAACGCTTATTAAGGGCGTTATTAATTTTTAGTCGCGCAGGTAAATATGACAACAGTACACGTAAAGGAAGCCGAGTTAAAAGGACTTGCGCTTAACAAACTTATTGCCGCTGGCCTTGATGAAAACACGGCCAAGGAAGTAACCGAAGTATTAGTACATGCGGATGCTACCGGTGTTCATTCACACGGAGTTATGCGCGTAGAGCATTACTGTGAGCGTTTAGCCAAGGGTGGCTTAAACGCTAAAGCAACATTTTCAGTAGAGCAAGTATCGCCTTCGGTAGCGGTATTAGACTCTGATGATGGTATGGGCCACTCGGCGCTTATTGCTGCCACCAAACACGGCATAAACCTAGCTTCTGATACCGGCTTAGGTTTTGTAAGTGTCAAGAATACCTCGCATTGTGGGGCGCTTTCATACTTCATGGAGCAAGCCACAAATGCGGGTATGATTGCCATTGGTATGACCCAAACCGATACCTGTGTAGCACCTCATGGTGGCGCAGCGAAGTTTTTGGGAACCAACCCGATTGCCTTTGGTTTTCCGGTTGAAGGCTCAACGCCAATGATTATTGACATGGCTACAAGTGCAACCGCATACGGCAAGTTACTGCACGCCAAAGAAACCGGTAAGTCTATTGGCAAAGGTTTAGCTATTGATGCAGAGGGTAACGAAACCACCGATCCGCATAAAGTGGCTAACTTACTCCCATTTGGTGGACATAAAGGCTCTGGCATTGCGCTGGCGATTGATGCGCTAACGGGCATTTTGATGGGCGCTAATTTCGGTAACCACATTGTGAAAATGTATGGTGACTACGAAAAAATGCGTAAGTTGGCGAGCTTAGTGATAGTGATTGATCCTAAGAAACTCGGTAACCCTATGTTTGCAGTGATGATGGCTGCAATGGTGAAAGAACTACACGAAGTTCCACCGGTTCCGGGTGTTGATAAAGTGCTTGCGCCAAATGACCTTCAAGTGGCTTATCGTGCCGAGTGCGACCTTAATGGCATTCCGGTTGCGCAAGGTGTTTACGACTACCTAGTGAGCTAAGTGTTTTAAAAAAGGTAGCAATATGGTGTCGCTCTGTGTTGCTACTAGCCTAGGTGCTCTCCTGCAATGGTTCCGCGGGCACCTAGGTTTCTCCTCTTTTTATCTGTGACTAGCCCTTAGTTACGGCGCCATTCTTATTGGTATTACTTATTGTTTTTAATGACTTTTTTATTGGTATTGAGTTTTCCAAATATCGCTTTGGCTCACATTAGAACTTGAATTGGTGTGCTAATTTTGTAATCTGGTTATCCAATATTGCTTAGTGGTTGTCCAAATATTGGTTTTGGTTATCCTTTTAAGGGAGGAAATATTGTGTTGTTTAAAAAGAGCAACTTAGCAATCCTAGTATCAGTTGTATTAGCTGGGGTATCTACATCAAACGTCATTGCAGATGACACTAAGCAGTCTAGTGAAAATGCAGCCACTTCGGGTGATATGACCAGCGCGGCAACGCCGCTTGATTTCACCGAGCCAGCAGTATTAGAAAAAATTACCAATAGTCATAGTCAGTTCTCGGTGCTTAAGAAAACCGCAGAGCAAAGTAAAGATGGCTTAAAGATGAATTTTGATGCGATCTCTGAAGCCGAGGCGCAATCTAAATGGCCAAACGTAAAAATCCACTCTAAGGCAGGCCCTTGGGACTGGAATACCAAAGGCGGCTTAAAGGTAGCCCTAGAAAATCCAGGCAGTGAAGACGTTCGCATCGAAATGAAAGTGAGCGATAACATTGGCATTATGGGGTCGGCCGACAACCAAGTTGATTTACCAATTATTTTGCCAGCGGGCAAAACTACCACCGTAGACTTTTTGTTTAACGGTACACAAATGAATATCGACGGCTACCGCGGTGGTGCTAAGTTAAACCTAAAAAGCATTGCCGAAATCCAATTCTATTCAGTGGGGCCTATCGCTGCGCAAGAAGTGGTAATTCGTGACATTAACTTTATTGAACGTACCGGTGATTTTGTAAAGTCGGAAGCGCGTGAAGCGGAAGTTATTGCTGCACCTATTCCAACTCTTTTAGCGTTGTCTGATTTTGATGATGGCTCAAAAGGCATTGTTAGCAAAACTCATGGCACAACCATCACCTCAGTAAAACGTGATGAGGGTAAAGGCCTTAAAATTGATTACTCCGCAGACGCGTCTTACCCCAGCGTAACTTTTAGTGCCGATAAACCTTGGAACTGGTCAGAACATGGTGACTTTACCTTAGCCCTTGATATTGAAAATATTGGTGATGCCGGCGCACAACTATTTATTCGCGTAGACGATGACGTAAATGAGAAGCAAGGGGGTAGCGCAAATGGTGTTATCCATAGTCGTACTGGTTATGTTCAGTTGCCAGCAGGCGAAGCGGGTACTTACTACTTCACTTTAGAAGAGCTAGCTAAAACGCTTGATTCTGGAATGCGAGGCGAGCCACCGAAGAAGTCTTATCAAGCGCAAGCAATCAACTTTGGTTGGGGTGAGCAGAAGCTAGATCTAAGCAATATTGTTAGCTTCCAACTCTATATGCAAGATCTGCAAAAAGACCTGAGTTTAGTTATCGACAACATTCGCTTAGTGTCTAACTTGAGCGCCGATACCAGCCGCTATGAAGGTTTGCTGGATGAATTTGGTCAGTTTACCAATGAAGACTGGGCAGAAAAAATTCACTCAGCTGAAGAGCTACAGGCGCATGCAAAAGCCGATGTTAAGTTGATTGATTCGGCCAAACCTATGGACGACCGTACGCCATATGGTGGTTGGAAGAGTGGACCTAAACTAGAAGCGACGGGATACTTTAGAACTGAAAAAGTAGATGGAAAATGGTCTTTAGTTGACCCAAGCGGTTACCTGTATTTTGCCACAGGTTTAGACAACATTCGCATGGATGATACCTACACCACCACCGGTGTTGGCTTTACCGATTTGGTGTTGTCGGAAGATCTTAGCTTGCGTCCTAGTCAGATTTCTCAAGACAGCTATGTAGATAATCAAGATGCTCGTTCAGTGGCTTCGCAGTTACGTAACAGCATGTTTACTTGGTTACCTAGCTACCAAGATGCCTTGGCGCAAAACTATCAGTATTCCACCATGATTCACACCGGCCCGCTTGAGCATGGCGAAGTTTATAGCTTTTACAGTGCTAACTTACAGCGTAAATATGCGCCCGATTCTCGCGATGAAGCGATTGCGGTTTGGCGCGACGTAACGCTGGCTCGTATGTTGGATTGGGGTTTTACCTCGTTAGGTAACTGGGCCGATCCAAGTTTTTACGGTAATCAAAAAGTTGCGTACGTAGCAAACGGCTGGATTGTGGGCGATCACCAGCGCATTAATACCGGTAACGATTACTGGGGGCCAATGCACGATCCTTACGACCCAGAATTTGTTGAGTCTGTGAAAACAATGGCTAAGCAAGTTGCCGCTGAAGTAGAGCAAGACCCTTGGTGTATAGGCACCTTTGTGGATAACGAAATGAGCTGGGGTAACACCGAGTTTGACGCTAACCACTATGCCTTAGCGATTGCCGCTTTACGTGCTGATGCTAAAGACAGCTTTGCTAAAGCTGCGTTTGTTGGCTTGTTAGAAGCGAAATATGCGCAAGACATCCAGGCGCTGAATAAGGCATGGGGAAGCGAACTTAAATCATGGGATGAACTGGCTAAAGGCTATGTGCATCAAGGTGATTTGAACGACGCTCTTAAAGCCGATTACAGCATGTTCTTGGCTGACCACTCTGATCGCTACTTTGCGATTGTACAGCAACAGATGAAGCAGGTATTACCTAACCACCTTTACCTAGGTGCGCGTTTTACCGAGTGGGGGATCACTCCTGAAGCTGCAAATAGTGCTGCCCAATATGTAGATGTAATGAGCTACAACCTCTATGGCAACGACATGTCGAAGGGCGATTGGAGCCACCTTGCCGAGTTGGATATGCCAAGCATTATTGGTGAGTTCCACTTTGGTGCTACCGACAGCGGTATGTTCCACCCTGGTCTAGTGGCTGCCGATACCCAACAAGGGCGTGCCGAGAAGTATGCCCACTATATGGATAGTGTTATTGCTAATCCTTACTTTGTTGGTGCGCATTGGTTCCAGTACCTAGATTCGCCAACTACTGGTCGAGCTTGGGACGGAGAAAACTACAACAATGGTTTTGTCACTGTAGCTGACTCGCCCTATGAAAAACTGGTAGCAGGAGCAGCAGAAGTTAACCGTAAGCTGTATCCACAGCGTTACCCAGAGCTGGTGAAGTAGGCTCTGCTTATAGCCAAAAGACGAGCCTAGCTCGTCTTTTGTTTTATCTAAATCACTATAAAAATCATTACACTAAACGCGTAGTAAGGAAACATATGCCCACTATCATAGACGTAGCAAAAAAAGCTGGCGTGTCTGTTGCCACAGTATCGCGAATAATTAATCAAACTACCTTTGTTAGTGAAGCCAAGGTGGAAAAAGTAAATCAGGCGATAAAAGCATTAAATTTTATTCCAAATTATCATGCGCAAAATCTCACCAATAATCCCAAAATTGGTCCAGCGATGATTGTGCAATCGATACAAGATCCGCTTACCGCAACCTTGCTAAAGGCGTTGTCGGCAGAAGCGTCCAGTAACTCAATGCCGCTACACTTGGTTTCTGGTGCGCATTCAGAAGCACAAGAAATTGAGATGTTAGAAAACTACTTAAGCCTTGGAGTGCAGTCCTTATATTTTGAAAGCGTCTATATGGAAGAAGCGAGACTGGGCGAATTTATGCGTTTACATCCCGGTTTATTGGTCGCTAAACGTTACTTACCAAGCTATGCCAAACAGTGTTTGCACCTAGACATTGTTACCAGCCTTTGGCTGGCAGTAAAGCTTTTGGTAGAGCACGGTCACAAGCATATTACGGTAATGTGCGAAGCGCAGCAGTACTTCGCTATTGAGCAAGGCTTAAGCCATATCGATAGCCCATTTAAGCAAGCTAACATTACTCTTAGTCGCTTATCCCATGATCCCAACGACTGCTTGAGTAGTGATGCCTTATCATCGCCTGCTTCGGCTTTTGTTTGTTTGTCTGCTCGTTTGAGTTGGCCGGTATGGCAACAGCTAAAAGAGCAGTTGGGCTGCACTAACCCATTTGAATTTATTGGCTCATCCAATAATGCAGCAGACAGCAAAGCCAGCTATAGCACTCTCTATTACCCGGTGCAGGCAATGGCGCAGCAAGCTTTAAGCTTCTTAAGTAGCCAACAGCATGCTATTCCCAAAGTGTTTATGGCGCAGCTTCAAGAGCGTTACTCAGACCAAGAATTGGGTTATTTAAGTGATTTAGGAGCAACCGCTTAATGCTAGAACAGCAAGCTAGTTAGGCTAGCTTGCTGTTATTTATCGCCGATTATCGCCTAGACTTACTCAAGTATAAAGCGTTGTACTTTAAAGAAGCCCTCGGGCGTAGTAATTCTCACTAGAATATTTTCTTTTTCTCCTGTGTATTTTATTAAGGCTAGGGCCCGACCTTGATGGGTGTCTATCTGGCTTGCGTTAAAGGCTTGCACGCTGGCTGGGTAGCCATTATCTAGCCCTACTAACTCGGCTGGACCGGTTAGCTCAAAACTTAGTTGGGTGTTTTGATGGCTAACCCATTTTCCTTCACTATCTGCTAGTTGTACCACCAAGTGTTGGTAACCCGGTTGGCCCTTCTGTAAAGGAGCGCCTTCAACAGTCACCACTAAGTCACTGGCGGCTTGGGTGGTGCTAAGGCGGTGGGTTGCCAACACTTTGCCATTGTTTTTAGCTAGAGCGACTAGCTCGCCAGGTTGAAATGGCAAAGCCCAACGAAACATTCTATCGGCTTGGTCAGCAAGTTGCTTACTGCCAATTGTTCGCCCGTTGAGTTGCAGCTCTACCTCTTGGCAATTGCTGATGACTTCAATGGCGATTAATTGGTTGCTGCTAAAATTCCAATGTTGTTGTTGCTCTGGCCAAATCCACAGTTTTCTTTTCCAAGCCTGTGGGTCACGCTCTTCAAGGCTCAAACTATCGGTTTTGTATACAAAGCGTTCTTCGTCAAATACCTGATTATGAATTTGCACCATGGGCGTGGTGGTCCACAGTGATTGAAAGAGATAGTAGGGTGCTTTTTTAAAGCCAGCTGTATCGAGCAAGCCTGCAGCCAGCGCCTTAGTTGGCCACTGCTGATGCACTTCACCTAAATAATCAATACCGGTCCATAGGAATAAACCCGCAACATGTGAGCGCTCACTTACCGCCTTCCACTCGTGCCACTGGGGCAATGCCTCGTTACTTATAATAGGAAGCTGAGGATGATGCTGGTGGCCATAGTCATAAAGCACTTGTCGGTAACTAAAGCCAATTACATCTAAGGATTTAGCATAGCCATTTAAATAGCTTACCGAGGGCAATATACAGTTGGCAGTAACGGGCCTTGATACATCTTCTTCGCGCACCCATTGCGCTAGTTGATGGGCTGTTTTGCCTATGTCGTAGTTATGATGAGGCAGGGTCTTGAGTTTATTGCTGATTTGTTGGGGCGAGTTTGGCGGTAAGTTCCAGAAGTAATTGCCATTCCAGTTGGCATCGAAAAAGCCGGTTGCTTCTACATTTCTTGGGTAGGTCCATTCTATTTCGTTGCCGATGCTCCACATGAATATGCATGGGTGGTTGATGTGAGCTCTTAAGGCATTTTTAAGGTCTTGTTTAGCGTGAGTTTGAAAATGCTCCGCATAACCTCGCGAGGCTGCATCATTATGCTGCTCATTCATGTTTAGGCGTTTGTCTTTGGGGAAGTCCCATTCATCGAAAAACTCGTCTTGAACCAAAAAGCCTAAACGGTCACAAAGTGATAGAAGCACTTCAGATGAGGGATTATGTGCCATTCTAATCGCATTTACGCCAGCTTCTTTTAGCATAGTGAGTCGACGTTCCCACACTGCTTCTGGCACAGCTGCGCCCACTAAGCCACCATCGTGATGTAAACAAACCCCTTTAATTTTGGTGGCTTGCCCATTCAAGAAGAAGCCTTGTTGGCTGTTAAAATGAAAATCTCTAAGGCCAAAGCGTGTAGTGATGCAATCTAACTCTTTAGAGCCAGCAGTTAGCTTAGTGGTCATTTGATAGAGGGTTGGGGAATCGGGAGACCACAGTTTGGGTTGCAATATGTCACAGCTAAAGGCAAAAGCTTGTTCTTTATTGCTTAGTGTTGCTTGATGTTGATAACTGGCAACCGGGCGCCCGGTGTCTAACTCAACAATATGACTATCTATTTGAATACGTTGATTTAGCTGCTCACTAACTACCTTAAACTTGTGCAGTATTTGAGCGAAACCTTGATTTATTTCTATGCTATCAACAACGCTACTCCAAATGGGAATATGCACAGGGTTTACGGTTATCAGTTTTACTTCTCGGTAAATGCCTGCTCCGGGATACCAACGGCTGTCGGCTATCCGACTGCGGTCTACTTTTATCTTCAGCTGATTATCGCTCGCTTTTAAATACTGGCTTACCTCGAAGTAAAATGGTGAGTAACCATAGTGCTGTTTACCTAGCAATTGCTTGTTTAGCCAAAGGCTAGCGTTGTTGTAGATCCCGTCAAACAAGATAAACACCCGCTGGCCTTTTTTTAGCTCTTTCATATCAAAGCTTTTTTGGTACCAGCCAATACCGCCGGGCAAGTAGGCCGTTGCACCTTCCAGTTCAGATGAAAATGGTTGTTCAATGCTCCAGTCGTGGGGCAGGATAACGCTACGCCAGTCTGCTTCAGTTGTTGTTTGGTTAGCTGTTTGTAATTGGAACTGCCAATCAGCATTAAAATCGATAGTTTGGCGTGATGCTTTAGGCGTATTGCTGGAAATAGACATGAAATCTCGACGTACAAAAAATAGGGAGTGATAGCTGCTGAGCTAAGGGGAAATAGTTAGCCCACCGGGCGGTGGGCTAACAGCTTACTTAATTTGAATTTTGATAAGTTGAAGCATCAAGAACTTGTTTCTTCACCCGGTAGCGACAAATATAGTTCCAGTTCCACGAGGCGTCATACTTGTGGCACAAGCCCCACTCAAGGCCTGGTGACTCGATGGCTGTCTCTTGATTTGGGCGGAATATGCCCAGCGCTTCTGGCGCGCCTTTAATATAAGACATAATTTCGAAGTTGATCCCATCGGCTGCCCACTGCACGGTATTCTTTTCTGGTCCGTCTGTGGTGATTAGCGAGGCTATCCCGCCATCTTTGTGCCAAACTGCAACTTCGTGGCCGCTGTTTGAAATAGGGTTGTACTCCGATTTCACATACGGGCCAAGAATGTCTTTTGCTATTGCAACGCCATGTTTAATTTCGCGGCCGCCCATGTTCATTTCTTCACCCATGGTTTCACCTTTATAGTAAAGGTAGAACTCACCCTTGAAGAACATTAGGCAGGGATCGTGCACTTTATGGCTGTCGAAACTGCCTTTCGAATTGACCAAGAATCGATTGTCTTCTTCGGTGCGCCATTCGCCATCTTTAGCTGGGCTTACAATTGGTGCTGGTGATTTGGTCCATGGGCCAAATGGGCTATCGGCCCAAGCAATGGCAATCTCTTCAAATTGTCGGTTGGTGTAAGGCGCCTGAACAGTTTGGTAAACCAAGTAGTATTTGCCGTCGTGGGCTAAAACTTCTGGGGTGAATACGGCACGGTCGTCGTAGGCTCCCGCTTCACCTGGGGCAATAGCACAACCGTGCTCTTTCCAAGTAATGCCATCTTCAGAACTGGCATGCCAAACTTCGGTAAGATCCCAAGGAAAAACCTTATCTTGAGGGTTGCCTGTAAAGCCGAGAGTTTCGCCTTCACCTTTGGTATACCAGCAGTGGTAAACACCCTCTACCTCTATTACTGCGGTGGGGTCACGACGAATCACACCCTCTTCAAAAGCAAAGTCACCTTGTAAGCTTTGCTCTTCAAACTCAACCATCCACTCAGGCCCTTTTTTATCGTAACCACGCTCAATAGCGCGTTTACTGGCCAAGCTTAGCTTGCTACCTGTCCCTGACATATCTACCTCTATTTGTCGAAAATCTAAATTGCTTAATAACTACTGGCTACAAAGGTAAACCAATTTAGAGCAATGGTACATTAACTTACTCTGAAGCAGCTATTGAGATGAAAGAAAAGTGACCAATGACACACTTTTGTAACTTAATTTTTAGCTTTCATAACCCACTTGTTTAATTTGACAATCTTTTTGTATGACAAGCTTTCCGGCCGCAAACCCCCATGAATAAAGGCTTGGCGAATGTTAACGCTTATTAACTCATCAACCAATTGGCTGTAGGGCCTAGCATTTTGCCAACCAATAGCCGTATTTATGTCGAAATGTTAGCGGTGTCACTTTAAATTGGTTGATCATTATGTACGATGAAGCAAGTTATTTAGATATTGGTTTACCAGTGTGCTAGGCATTGAGTAGCTATCGCAAAATTAATGGAGTAATCATGAAAACCGATTCTAACCGAGTCGCCATGGGCAAAGTTTGCCTTATGTACTTTTTTTACAACTTCTTCTGGTCGTTAAGCTCAGGTTCTTTATTTGCTGTATGGCTAAACGACAAAGTTGGCATTGATGGCTCTCAGATTGGCGTATTGTTTGGCTTGCAAACCGGTATTGCGGTTTTGTTTAAACCTGCTTTTGGCTATATCCTTGATAAGCTTGGTCTTAAAAAACACCTTATATACTTCATCTCTTTCTTAAGCTTGTTAATTGGTCCTTTCTACATTTATGTATACGGCCCACTGCTGGGTAACGATTCAACATTTGTATTGGGTATTGTGGCTGGTTCTGTGTACTTAGGTATGTTGTTCCAAGCGGGCAGTGGTGTTATCGCTTCTTATAGTGACCGTTTTGCGCGTTGCCATGATAACGATTTCGGACTGGTTAACGGCTTTGGTATCGCCGCTTGGGGTGTATCGGCAGTATTGGCTGGTTACCTGTATAACATCAACCCAGACTTCATTTTCTACGCATGTAGCGTTGCTGCTTTCTTAATGCTGTTGTGTGCTTGGTTGCTTAAAGTAAGCCACTTAGAAAATGTTGATAACGAAGTTATCTCGCAGGATAAAATTCAAAAAGAAGATGTTATTCGCCTATTGAAGAACCCTAAAATGTGGGCCTTCATGACCTATGCGGGCACTATATCGGTGGTGTTCTGGACTTCAATGAGCCAGTTCACTCGCTACTTTATTAGTTTCTTCCCTACCCAAGAAGAGGGTATTTCTTTTAGCTCTAACATGGACGGGCTTACCGCTATCTTCCTGTTCTTTGTGAGTGCTGGTGTGCCTTTCATTATTCGTAAAATTGGTGCTAAAGGCAGTCTTATTCTTACCGCTGTTGGTATTACCTCTTTCTTGCTAATGATTGGTTTTGCAGGCTTAGGTGAGAAAAATCTCTACTTAGCCATTGTTGCTAAATTGCTGTTCGGCATCGTTAATCCGCTGTTGATTGTGTCGGTATTTGCTTACACCGCCGAGCAGTTTGATAAGAAAGTAAACTCCTTCACTTACATGTTTGGATTCCAAGTGGTTAATAACCTGATGACGGCCATTGCTGCGCCAGTGATGGGTGTGATGTACGACCAACATGGATTCCCACATAGCTATATCTATTTTGGTGTGTTCGCTGCTGTTGCCACGGTATTGGCGATGTTCACACTAAGTTCCAAGAAGACGCTGACTACAACAGATCAACAAGAAACCGTAGCAGCTTAAACAATCGAAACACTATTTTTAAATAAGGATGTTAGGTAAACGTATGAAAACACGTATTTTTGCACTATCCGCTTTAGCGCTATCTTGCAGCATGGCTCATGCTCAAGAAGCTGCTTTAGACTACTTAGGAGCACAAGTGGTTGAAGGTGCTCGCTTCTGGGGCTATGGCCGCGGCGGTACAGGTACCTCTACTGACAAAGTAATGGGCTTACGCTCAGATTTAGCCAACAACGGCTTTAACATTATCGAAACTGCTGGTAACCCACATGCTCAAACCGGTCGTTTGGGTAACGAAGGTAACTTTGCTGAATTCCATATCGATTACGGTTTAGTTCTTAACGACATGAACTGGGTAATCAAAACCAACATCGCTACAGATATGGAGAAATTCAATCTGGATGAGTGGTGGGTAGCAGGCCAAGGCGTATTCAAATCTAATCCTGGTGCGGTAATTTGGGTTGGTAAGCGTTACTACCAGCGTTACAAAGCTGAAATCCTCGATTACCACATGCTACAAAATGATGGCGTAGGTGCTGGTATTGATGATTGGGACTTTGGTTTTGCTAAATTTAACCTAGGTATTACCAAGCAAGAGAATGGCGATAGCTACGGTCAAGATTTCTGTTCAATCAACGATCCAACTTATGCTTGTGACAGCAGCGGTCGTTCGGGTTACCGCGGTGGATACCACTCGGTAAATACACGCTTACATGGCATGAAAATTACCGACAACATTGCTGCGGGCTTGTTCTTTAACTATGGCTTCTACGCAGGCTCTGATACTAGCTTGAGCGAAAATGGCAGCATGACTGCCAAAGATATGAACCCAAATAGCTACCAGGCTGGTTTCCAAATTAAGCAAGGCCAATGGGCTGACTTTAATGAATTTGTCGTTCGTTACAGCAGCGACATTGGTAAGTCCATGACTCAAGATTGGTTAGATACTCCATCAACTCAGATTGGTGCGTTCTTCCAAGGTATGCAAGAGCTAGGTGACTCATTCCGACTTCAATACGCATTGGTATATGAAGGACAGAAATTTGATGACGAAGCGCTAAAACGCAACTTAGTGTCTATTGATAAGTCTGATTGGGGCAACATTACCATTCGTCCTACTTACATCTGGGATGATCGCTTCTCAACTGATTTAGAACTGAGCTACGACCAAATCAAGCTAGATGCTCGTGAAGGTTACGGCGAGAGCGGTACTAACTCATCTTACAAAGTTACGCTGTCGCAAAACGTACACATTGGTGGCACCTTCTGGGATCGCCCGGTACTGCGTTTCTTCGTGACTTACGGTCAATCTGATACTCAAACCACGGTTTACAACAACCGCCATGGTGAAGGTGTAGATAATCCAAGTTGGGAATGGCGTCACAACCCTTACGTAACAGAGAAGGGTAAAAACTCTGCTACTACAGTTGGCGCACAATTCGAAACGTGGTGGTAGGCCGCCCATAGTTATACCCACTTAGCACTAGAGCCCGTAAGCCACGGCTTACGGGCCTCCCACTCGTAATGGTAGAAGTTATGAAATTTACAAAAAATAAAATTGCTGCGCTGTTATCGCTCACTTTGTTGGGTGTGTACGGATGTGGCTCAACTCCTAGCTCGAGCGACGCCGAAGGCGCTGTTGAAGATGTAGGCGGAACGATTCCAGATTTTGAATCTGCCGCTTTTTTCAAAAAAGTTAAAAAAGACCATGCTAAAGCCGAAGTGGTTAGCGACCAAGGTGTTACTAGCGGAAGTAGTGCGCTAAAAGTAAACTTTGATTCGGTATCCGAGGCTAACAAATTTAAGTACTGGCCAAATGTTAAAGTACACCCAGATTCTGGCTTTTGGAACTGGAATGCGAAAGGCAGCTTAAGCCTAGACATTACCAACCCAACTGATAGCCCAGCAAACATCATTCTAAAATTGGCTGACAACGTGGGCGTTATGGGCTCTGGTGACAACCAATTAAACTACGCGGTTAATGTACCCGCTGGCGAAACAGTGCCAGTTGAGATGTTATTTAACGGCACCAAACGTAAGTTAGATGGCTACTGGGGTGGCGAGAAAATCAACTTACGTAACATTGTAGAATTCCAAATCTTTGTGCAAGGTCCAATGGATGCACAAACAGTCATTATCGATAACTTTAACTTAGTGGATGCTACCGGCGACTTTATTGAAGCCTCAGGCCAAGAAGTTAAGGTAAGTGGTCCAATTCCAACGGTTGCTTCAATTACTAGCTTTGATGAAGGCCAACCTACCTTTGTTGCTTTTGACCGCAGTGCAGCAGCAACGGTAACCGAGCTAAAAACCGACATGGGCGGTTTGCTAGCTGTTAAATTAGCGGCGACTAACGCCTACCCTAATATCACTTTTAAAGCGCCACAACCTTGGGATTGGAGCGAGTACGGTGATTTTAGTTTAGCGTTTGATCTAGAAAGTAAAACAGACGAGCCTTTACAGTTGTTTGTTCGCGTGGATGACGCAGAAAATGAAAACTGGGGCGGCACTGCAAATGGCGTAGTCGACAGTATGTCTAGCTACGTAACGCTAGCTCCTGGTGACGACGGTACCTTTTACTTACCGCTAGGCCAAACCGGCAGCCAAATCGTTTCTGGTATGCGTGCCGAGCCACCTAAAAAGTCCTACAACGCGCAAGCGATTAGTTATGGCTGGGGTGAAAAGAGCTTAGATACGTCAAACATTGTATCTTTCCAGCTATACCTGCAAAACCCAACTAAAGATGCAGAGTTCAATATTAAGAGTGTTCGACTTATTCCAAATATTGATGCAGATGCAACCCGTTATGAAGGTTTGATTGACCAATATGGTCAGTTTACTGGTTCTGAATGGCCGAAGAAAATTAGCGAAGACGAAGAACTAGAAACCATGGGTAAGCTGGCAAAAATGTCGCTTAAATCAACCAGCCAAATGCCAGGTCGAAGCATTTATGGTGGCTGGGCCGATGGTCCTAAGCTGAAAGGCACAGGTTTCTTCCGTACTGAAAAAGTAGACGGTAAGTGGTCGTTAGTAGACCCACAAGGCAACTTGTTCTTCGCAACCGGTGTCGACAACATTCGTATGGACGACACAGTAACCATTACTGGCCATGACTTTGCCGACAAAGACAAACGTAGCGGTAAAGAAGTTGCTTCTGAAGTTCGCCGTTCAATGTTTACTTGGTTACCAGAAGATGACGATGTATTAGCCGAGAACTATGACTACGCAAACTGGGTGCATTCAGGGGCACTTAAGAAAGGCGAAGTATTTAGTTTCTATGGTGCTAACTTGCAACGTAAATATGGCGGTACTTTCTCAGAAGCTGAAAAAGTGTGGAAAGACATCACCATAGATCGCATGGTTGATTGGGGCTTCACAACCCTAGGTAACTGGGCTGATCCAATGTTCTACGACAACAAAAAAGTTGCTTACGTAGCAAACGGTTGGATTTTTGGAGACCACGCACGCATTAGCACTGGTAACGACTACTGGGGGCCTATTCACGATCCGTTTGACCCAGAGTTTGTAAACAGCGTTAAAGCGATGACTAAAAAGCTAATGACAGAAGTAGACAAAAACGATCCATGGATGATGGGTGTGTTTGTCGACAACGAGATTAGCTGGGGTAACACCAAAAATGACGCAAACCACTACGGTTTGGTGGTTAATGCGCTTAGCTACGACATGAAGAAGAGCCCGGCTAAAGCAGCCTTTACCGAGCACTTAAAAGAGAAGTACTGGGCCATTGAAGATCTAAACACTAGCTGGGGCGTGAAAGTTGCGTCGTGGGCAGAGTTTGAGAAGTCATTTGATCACCGCTCTCGCTTGAGCAAGAACATGAAGAAAGATTATGCCGAAATGCTAGAAATGCTTTCTGCAAAATACTTCTCAACGGTTCGTGCTGAGCTTAAGAAAGTACTGCCTAATCACCTATATCTAGGCGCACGCTTTGCAGACTGGGGTGTTACGCCAGAGATTGCCAAAGGTGCAGCACCTTACGTAGACGTGATGAGCTACAACTTGTACGCCGAAGACCTTAACTCAAAGGGTGATTGGAGCAAGTTAGCAGAGCTAGATAAGCCAAGCATTATTGGTGAGTTCCACTTCGGTTCAACTGACTCAGGCTTATTCCACGGCGGTATCGTGTCGGCAGCTAGCCAGCAAGATCGCGCTAAGAAATACACCAACTACATGAACAGTATTGCCGACAACCCTTACTTCGTAGGTGCTCACTGGTTCCAATACATTGACTCTCCAACAACGGGTCGTGCTTGGGATGGTGAAAACTACAACGTAGGTTTTGTTTCAATCACTGATACACCATACGTTCCACTGGTTGAAGCCGCTAAGAAATTCAACCAAGACGTTTACATGCTTCGTTACAAAAAATAATCGCAACAACGATTTAGCACTCCTCAGTTAGGTGGGGAGTGCAATCTGCTAGGTACAAGGAATGGGCAGGAAATATGAAGATTAAATTTTTATCTGCAGCAATCGCTGCAAGCTTAGCATTGCCATTAAGTGCTGCTACCTTAGTCACCTCTTTTGAGGAAGCCGACTACAGCAGCTCTGAAAACAATGCTGAATTTTTGGAAGTGTCTGGAGATGCCACTTCTGAAGTTTCAACTGAACAAGCTACCGATGGTAATCAATCCATTAAAGCGTCTTTTGACGCGGCTTTCAAACCAATGGTTGTTTGGAACTGGGGAAGTTGGAACTGGGGCGCTGAAGATGTTATGTCAGTAGATGTTGTTAACCCTAACGACACTGATGTTACCTTTGCTATTAAGCTAATTGATAGTGATATTCTTCCTGATTGGGTAGATGAGTCTCAAACCTCATTGGACTACTTTACGGTTTCAGCTAATACCACGCAGACCTTTAGCTTTAACTTAAATGGCGGGAACGAGTTCCAAACTCATGGCGAAAACTTTAGTAAAGATAAAGTTATCGGTGTGCAGTTCATGCTCTCTGAAAACGATCCTCAAGTGTTGTACTTTGACAACATTATGGTTGATGGCGAAACAGTCACTCCGCCACCAAGTGATGGTGCAGTGAATACACAAACCGCGCCTGTAGCCACCTTAGCGCAAATCGAAGACTTTGAAACCATTCCAGATTACTTACGACCTGATGGTGGGGTAAACGTTTCAACTACTACTGAGATTGTGACTAAAGGCGCTGCAGCAATGGCTGCCGAGTTTACTGCAGGTTGGAACGGTTTAGTGTTTGCAGGTACTTGGAATTGGGCTGAACTAGGTGAACACACCGCAGTCGCCGTTGACGTTTCAAATACTAGCGATAGCAATATCTGGTTGTACTCACGTATCGAAGATGTAAATAGCCAGGGCGAAACTGCGACTCGCGGCGTATTGGTTAAAGCTGGCGAATCGAAAACCATCTACACCAGCTTAAATGACAATCCTTCATTGCTTACTCAAGATGAGCGTGTGTCAGCTTTAGGTTTACGTGATATTCCAGCTGACCCAATGAGCGCTCAAAATGGCTGGGGTGATTTTGTTGCTTTAGACAAATCTCAAATTACCGCTATTCGTTACTTCATTGGCGAATTAGCCAGTGGTGAGACTAGCCAAACACTTGTGTTTGATAACATGCGTGTGATTAAAGACCTTAACCACGAATCAGCCTATGCAGAAATGGCTGATGCTATGGGGCAAAACAACTTAGTCACTTATGCAGGTAAAGTTGCCAGCAAAGAAGAATTAGCTAAGTTAAGTGATCCAGAAATGGCTGTTTTGGGTGAGTTAACCAATCGCAATATGTACGGTGGTAACCCAGATTCGTCGCCAGCTACAGACTGTGTGCTCGCTACGCCTGCCTCGTTTAACGCTTGTAAAGACGCTGATGGTAACTGGCAATTGGTCGACCCTGCTGGTAATGCGTTCTTCTCAACCGGTGTTGATAACATTCGTTTGCAAGATACTTACACCATGACCGGCGTGTCGAGTGACGCCGAATCTGAGTCTGCACTTCGCCAGTCAATGTTTACAGAAATTCCAAGTGATTATGTAAATGAAAACTATGGCCCTGTGCATAGTGGACCTGTTTCTCAAGGCCAAGCTGTAAGTTTTTACGCTAATAACTTAATTACCCGCCACGCTAGCGAAGACGTATGGCGAGACATTACTGTTAAGCGCATGAAAGACTGGGGCTTTAACACCTTAGGTAACTGGACCGATCCAGCGTTGTATGCAAACGGTGACGTTCCTTACGTGGCAAATGGTTGGTCAACCTCTGGTGCCGATCGTCTTCCCGTTAAACAAATTGGCAGCGGCTACTGGGGACCACTTCCTGATCCGTGGGATGCTAACTTTGCTACCAATGCCGCCACAATGGCTGCAGAGATCAAAGCTCAGGTTGAAGGCAACGAAGAGTACTTAGTGGGTATTTTTGTTGATAACGAAATGAGCTGGGGCAATGTCACTGATGTTGAAGGCTCTCGTTATGCGCAAACGCTAGCGGTGTTCAATACCGACGGCACTGATGCAACAACTAGCCCTGCTAAAAATAGCTTTATTTGGTTCCTAGAGAACCAGCGTTATACCGGTGGTATTGCTGACCTAAACGCAGCCTGGGGAACCGATTATGCGTCTTGGGATGCGATGCGCCCAGCGCAAGAGTTAGCTTATGTGGCTGGCATGGAAGCTGATATGCAGTTCCTTGCTTGGCAATTTGCTTTCCAATACTTCAACACCGTAAACACGGCATTAAAAGCTGAGTTACCAAACCACTTGTACTTGGGCTCTCGCTTTGCCGACTGGGGACGTACGCCTGATGTAGTAAGTGCTGCTGCGGCTGTTGTTGATGTAATGAGTTACAACATCTACAAAGACAGCATTGCAGCTGCCGATTGGGATGCTGATGCCTTAAGTCAAATCGAGGCCATTGATAAGCCAGTAATTATTGGTGAGTTCCACTTCGGTGCGCTTGATAGCGGTTCGTTTGCAGAAGGTGTAGTAAATGCCACTTCGCAACAAGATCGTGCAGACAAAATGGTTAGCTTTTACGAATCAGTAAATGCCCATAAAAACTTTGTAGGTGCGCATTGGTTCCAATACATCGATTCACCATTAACGGGTCGTGCATGGGATGGCGAAAACTACAACGTTGGTTTTGTTAGCAATACTGACACGCCATATACATTGATGACAGATGCTGCGCGTGAGTTTAACTGTGGCATGTACGGCACTGACTGCTCTAGCTTAAGCAATGCTACTGAAGCTGCTTCGAGAGCGGGTGAGTTGTATACCGGTACCAATATTGGTGTTAGCCACTCTGGTCCAGAAGCGCCAGATCCAGGTGAGCCAGTAGATCCACCAATTGATCCACCAACACCACCAACGGGTGGCGTAACTGGCGGTGGCGGTAGCGCAGGTTGGTTATCGCTACTAGGTTTGGCCGGCGTATTTTTACTAAGACGTCGTAAAGTGTAAGGACTGTGCCGCCTCGTAAATTAAGTTGTATTGCGAGGCGGCCTTTTTATTTTCAGGAAGAAATATGAAGTATCTATATATTGTCCGCGGGCCATTTGGCAGCGGTAAAACCGAGTTTGCAAAAACCATCACCAATGACGTGGTGTCCTGCTGGGATTACTACGCTCAATATGGCCAAAACAAGTGGAATGAAGAGCTTAAGCCGCATGCCGATGAGTATTGTCGTGCCTCTGTTGCTGAGTTAATGGAAAAAGGCGTTAACAGCATCGCCGTGACTAACTCCTTCTCTAAATCTAGTGACTTAGATTTTTACCTTGAAGCCGCCAACCTGCATGAATACAAAGTATTCACCCTGGTGATGGAAAATCAAAACAGTGAAGAATACAAGCGTGATGCCCCAGAAGATGTGGTACTCAAGCAGATTATCAACTTAAAAAATAGCGTGGTATTCCACCAAGGTTTTTAACAGCAATTGATAGCGTTTTGGTAAGAGAAAAAGTATGAAAAAAATAACCATTGCCAGCTTCTTTTTGTTTTGCAGTTTAACCTTATCTAATAGCGTTCTAGCACAGGTAACAACGCCCATGGTTTTGGGCGAACGCGACCGCTTAGTCGTTGATTTGATTAAATTAGCATTTGAAAAAAGTAACTATTCGCAAAAAATTCAACCCATCGATACCTATTACAGTGAGGCACGATTAGTTGAAGAAGTAAAACAAGATCAGGTGAGTGTGATTTGGGCTGGTGCGTCAAACTCGATGCAGCAACAGCTTAAAGCCATCAAGATCCCTATTTTTAAAGGATTATTGGGCCACCGCGTTTTTGTTATTGAAAAAAGTAATCAAGCAGCCTTTGAAGGCGTGTCTAGTTTAGCCTCGTTAAAGCGCTTAAAAGCAGGCTTAGGCCGTTTTTGGGGCGATACCGAAATCCTAGAAAATGCCGGGCTAGAAGTCGTTAAACCGGTTAAAGCGCAAAGCTTATTCTACATGGTAGATGGCGGGCGTTTTGACTACCTGCCATTAGCCGTGCACGAAGCCTGGGAAGTGGTAGAAACCCAAAAGGAAGTAAACCTTGCCGTAGAAGATGACATTCTGTTGGTCTACCCAATGGCCATGTACCTCTACGTTAATCCTAAGAATCGCGCCTTGTATGATGCGATTAACGATGGCTTAGAAACCGCCATTGCTGATGGCAGCTATAACCAGCTGTTTTATCAATCTCCCCTTATCTCAAAAACCTTTGAAACAGCGCGCCTTACCGAGCGCCGAATAATAAAAATAGATAATCCTTTACTGCCCGCAGACGCACCTTTGCACCGCGAAGAGTTGTGGTTGGACATTCAAGAAAGATAGACATAAGCGAGACTAAACGTGAAAGCAAGTTTGAGTAAATCCCTAATTATTATATTACTGCTATTTGGTTTGCTAGGCCTGTTATTAGGCGGTGGCGTTAGCTACTTAAATACCAAAAGCAAATTGGCTGAAGGCTACTTAGTAGAGCAACAAGCCATTACCGAGATGGCCAAAGCATCATTAATAGAAGCCGTGTTTGTTTATGATTTTGAACAAGCGCAAGCTATTGTAGATGCTCTGGTTCAATCCCCAATCCTAAATGCAGTGGAAGTAGTAGACCAGCGTGGTAAAGCTATTTCTCAGGCAAGCGTTGCCAATCAAAAGCAAGACTTCAATCTAATTGAGCTGCAACGTGGCGAGGACTTTATTGGTACCTTAAAGCTGCAATTTGATGATAGCAGTGTGATTGCCACGCTAAACAGCGAAATAACCAATGTAATGCTCAACATTATATTGGTATTAGCGGTTGTGGTTGCGGCCGTGTTTTTCTACGTGCGTAAGCTGGTGGTAATTCCAATCAACGACGTGGCAAACTCTTTGCACCAAATTGCCACTGGTGACGGGGACCTTACCCGACGTATTCCAGTGAACAACGATAACGAAATAGGTGTACTTAGTAGCAACTTCAACTTACTGATGGACAACCTATCGCACCTGCTTAATAGCATTCGTTCGGTGAGTGAGCAGGTAAGCTCGGTGTCTCATTCGTTAAGTTCATCCTCTAGCGAATCTCAGCGTGACTCTTTATCGCAACAAGATCAGATGGAGCAGGCCGCTACTTCACTGCAAGAAATGAGTGCCTCCGCTGAAGAGGTGTTTGTAAACGCTGAGCAAACCGCCGAGAAGTCGCAAACAGCCCGCGAGCAAACCTTGCTAGGTGTAGAGTTGGTGCGCGAAAACAGCCAATTAATTACCCGTTTATCGCAAAGCATTACCGATACCTCTTCACGCATCGATAAGTTAATTGATTCAAGCTCAGCGATTGGCTCTGTAGTGGAAGTTATTCGTAACATCGCTGAACAAACCAATCTACTTGCCTTAAACGCGGCAATTGAAGCAGCTCGAGCTGGTGAGCAAGGGCGAGGGTTTGCGGTGGTTGCCGATGAAGTAAGAGCACTGGCCCAGAAAACCCAAGAGTCTACTCAAGAAATTGAATCTATTGTTGCTGCGCTGCAAGACAATGCCTCAAATGCGGCTAGCTCTATGGGGGCAAGTTTGCAATCGAGTAAAGAGGTGGACAATGCGGCGGGGTCTATTTCACAAGCCTTACAAGATATCTGCGAGCACATTGAGAACATTAACCAAATGAACACGCACGTTGCGGTAGCTGCCAAACAACAAAACAGCGTTACTCAGACCATTGCTGAAAATGTTACCACCTTAAATACTCTGGCTAGTTCTATTGCAAATAATGCAAAAAATGTGAACGGACAAGTGATCTCACTCGAAGAACACAACAATGAGCTTGTAGTAAATATCAAACGTTTTAAAGTATGACAAATAAATTTAAATAGTAGGAAGTAATCAATGTTATTTGGAAACGTGAATAAGCTCTCTTTAGTAAAATATGTAAATCCATCCTTTGTTACCTGGATTGATGAAGCGATGGCTTTAGCTGCTGAGAAAGAAGACGGTAGATATGAGCTTTCTGGTGAAGGTGTATTTGTATTACTAATGTCGCCAGAAACTGAAGAGTTTGCTAAGCGTAAAGCGGAAATTCACAAACAGCATTTAGATATTCAAATCCTGTTAGACGGCGAAGAGCAAATTGGCTATACCCATGAACTAGCTGAAGAAGCTTTAGCCTTAACCGAACTTGAAAATGATGTGGCGTTTTTTGAGCAAGCGAGCAATGAGCAAATGGTTAAGCTTGGCAAAGGTGACTTTGCAGTGTTTTACCCAGACGAAGTTCATCGTCCTCTTTGCGCGGTAGCCGAACCTCGCCAAGTGCGCAAAGCGGTGGTTAAGATCCCTGTTAGTGCTTTGTAAGTGCACTAAATCCACTTAGCCAAGGCTAAGTGGATTCTTTTTTTGCTGTTACTCGCTTATTAGCCTTTCACCCAGCACTACTAATATTCCTTGATCAATGCCAGTTAGCCTGTGCGCTGTTGTTTACTTCACCATTAACAATCCCAGCAATATTGACTGTTATGCTAGTCGATACCCATAGTGATACCTCTATTGACTTAGGGTTAAAGCATTAAGGCTTGGCACTTCGTTTACATTTCAGCGTGACTAACACGAGGCATGGTTCACAAGTTTGTAAAAATTGGTTTTCCAATAATTTAGATTGGTTGACATTTGTTTGGCTGAAGTCATTATTACCCTTAGATATTTTTCTGTTTTAACGCGTCGCTTGGCAGCTAGAAAGTTTAATACTTAAGGTTTGTTAGTTAAGTTTTCTCTATGGCTTAGTTATATTGCCTAGACTCTGCCATGGCTATCAGGACGCTCATCATTTGAGGATACATAATGGAAACGCGCTTAAGGGCTGACTCAGCTAAAACTATATCTGAGCATGAGCAATCAATTTTGATTTATGATTTTGCTGAGCAAATTCCTAAGGCTTTTAGTTTTAGCAACGTGGACGCAGAACTGGTAAGTGAAGGCAACGGCATTACTACTGGTTCGCAAGCCTTAAAAGTTACTACACATAGCAAAGAAAACTTTTACACCTCAATTTTTATCGAGCCTGAGCAGCCTTTTGATTGGAGTGCGCTTCCTAACTTTAGTTTTGCATTTGACGTCACAAACTTAGGTCGTCGTTCAACACAGATTTTCATCAATATCTTCGACAAACAAGGGCAAATGCATAGCCGCAGCATTAACGTAGCCGGTGGCTCTTGCAAAACTTATTTAAACGAGCTTAAAGGTGAGTTTTTAAAGGGTGGGCTTAACTATGAATCGGGTTTTCGCTCTAACCCTGCAGCCTGGGATACGCCATTTCACTATGCAACGTGGATGTGGGGTGAGATGAACATCGATTTAAGTGCCGTTGCCAAAATTGAATTAAGCATTCACGGTACTTTGATTGATCATCAGTTGGTGTTAGATAACTTTAGAGTGATTTTTACCCCGGAATGTAATCCCGATTTTCTTAAAGGTTGTTTAGATAAGTTTGGTCAAAACGCTTTAGTAGAAACCGCGGAAAAAGTACATTCTGAAGAAGAGTTATTGGCGGTTACAGCCAAAGAGCTTAAAGCCTTAGAGCAAGGTGCTATGCCCCAGCGTTCGCGCTTTAGTGGTTACACTGGAGGTCCACAGCTAGAGGCAACCGGCTTTTTCCGTACCGAAAAAATCGACGGTAAATGGTCATTAGTTGACCCCGATGGTTACCCATACTTTGCTACCGGCCTCGACATTATTCGCCTAGCAAACTCATTTACCATTACCGGTATTGATTACGACCACTCAAAAGTGGCTGCGCGTAGCGATGACGATGTTACCCCAGAAGACTCTAAAGAAAAGCTCGAAATTAGCCAAGAAGCCTTTGATTCAGCCTATGTTGCCAACCAAACTCGCCGAGACTTTTTTGATTGGTTACCTAGCTACGACGACCCCTTAGCTGAGCATTACAGCTATATGCGAGAATTGTTTGAAGGGCCAGTGGATCGCGGCGAGATCTTTAGTTTTTACTCGGCAAATCTACAGCGCAAGTACGGTCAAGATGGCGCCGATTACATGGGCAAGTGGCGTGAAGTTACCATGGACCGCATGCTTAACTGGGGTTTTTCTTGTTTAGGTAATTGGACTGCTCCAGAGTTTTACAGTAACGACAAAATTCCTTATTTCGCCAATGGCTGGATTATTGGAGACTTTAAAACAGTGACTAGTGGCGATGACTTTTGGGCGCCACTGCCTGATCCTTTCGACCCGGTATTTAGAGAGCGCGCCGAAGCAACGGTAAGCCAAGTTAAAGCCGAAATGCAGGGGTCACCATGGTGTGTGGGTATTTTCATTGATAATGAGAAAAGCTGGGGCCGAATGGGCACCATTAATGGCCACTATGGTATTGCGATTCATACTTTAGGTCGCAGCGATGAGGAAAGCCCAACTAAGGCGGTATTCACTCAAGCCTTAAAAGACAAGTACGGCACTGTAGAACAGCTTAACCAAGCTTGGGGGACGAACATCGACTCTTGGCAAGCAGTAACTGGTGGCGTTAGTGATTTAGCCCATAACGAAGCACAGCTTAGTGACTACTCTATGTTATTAGAGTTGTACGCCAGCGAATACTTCAAAGTGGTAAACGAGTCGCTTAAGGCTCAATTACCTAATCACTTGTATTTGGGGGCTCGATTTGCTGATTGGGGCTGTAATCCAGAGGTGGTAAGAGCCGCAGCAAAACATGTGGATGTTGTAAGTTACAACTACTACAAAGAAGGGCTACATCCAGAACCTTGGAAGTTTTTGGCTGAAGTAGACATGCCAAGCATTATTGGTGAGTTTCATATTGGCGTTAAAGAAGGTTTCTTCCACGCAGGTTTGGTGACGGCTAATGACCAAACCGAGCGCGGCGAGATGTTTGAAGATTACTTAAACTCAGTAATCGATAACCCATATTTTGTCGGCGCACATTGGTTCCAATACATTGATTCACCGATTACTGGGCGCTCATTTGACGGTGAAAACTACAATGTGGGTTTTGTGGGCATAACCGATGTGCCATATCAGCCAATGGTAGACGCTGCTAAGCGGGTGAATGGCGGCATGTATCAGCGCCGTTTTAATAAGGCGAAAAAGTAGTGTGCTTTGACGTTTAACCTTAACCAAGAAAGGGGGCTTCGGTCTCCTTTTTATTGATATACCAATACGTGGTTTATCTACTGGGAAAGTCTATTGCTACTTCCTGTTTATCTTGGTTAATACGACCAGCGGTAAGCATGTTGATGTAATGATTGGCTTTGCGCCAGGTGATATAAGAATTGTAGCCACACCTTAATGAATCCGTTTGTTAAATAATCCCGTGTGGCTATAACACCAGAAGTGCAAGATCGGCTTCTGGTGTTTTTTTGTCCTTCCTACTCTCGTTACTAAACTTCAACAATCAGCTTGTAACTCATTACTCTTGGCTAATGATAGCCTTACAAACTGATGGCTTAATCGCTTAGTTACATAGAGCTGTGTGATGTCTGTTTAGTATGATGCTGGTGGCTTAAGTATGCTTCAACTAAGGGGCGCTTAATGATTGCCAGTGGCTAACCCGCTGCTGTTTAACTCCTGATTGCTGAATGGCTTTTTCAACTAAACCTAAGCGAATGAACTCAGCTAAGCCTTGATCAATGGCTTGAGCAATTTCAGCGCCGTGTGGGTGCTGTTTCGACACCATAAAATGACGGCTTTCTTGAAATTCTATTTTCATATTCGGGATCGGGTAAAAGCTGCCATAACTATCTTGAATGGCTAGGTCTGGGGTATTTGGGAACTCTAAAAAGGCAACGTTAATTCGGCCCTTACTTAACATGCCAAACAATGACTGATTTCTGTTGAGTTTATCTATGTTGTTAAAGCCACTACGCTGCAACTGGGCTATGTCTTGATACCAAGTACTTCCCACACTGATGGGTAATTCTCTGAGCTGTTCATGAGTTAAGCTTTGGCTGAGCAGGGGAGAACCTTGGTTTACATAAAAGCCTTTTTCAAAGGTATTCTTAGGGATAATAGCCACCGATTTGTAGGTACTATCATCAAAGTCACTCTCCCAGATGTCGGCTTGATATACCGCCACATTGCCTTGTTTCAACTCTCGAAGACTGCGGCCAGTATTCGGCGAGGTCACAAAGGTGATCGAATACTGCAAATCACTATAGCTAAGGGCTTGAGTTAACAGCAGCAAGCTTACGGTTGCGCGGTCTGAATAGGGTGACTGATAATCACTGATTTGGGCTGGGTTGCCGCCTTTTAGCTCAAGCAATTGCTGGTAATTTGAGAAGGTGCCTTGGTCACCAATAATCGACACTTCTATAGCGGCGAGAGAAGAAAAGCTATACAGGCATAAAATGCTGAGTATCCACGATCTCACTATTGCTCCTTATTTGTTTAGGGCGGCCTTAACTAATTTGGCAGTTACTTACTGTAGCGTAAGATAACAACTTAAAGTGTAGACCGCTTCACAGTCGCTATTAGGAACAGCGGTTTTAGGAGCGATTAAGCCTTGTTTTTAGATGATTTAATACGCTGAATAATGGTGAGAATCAGCACCCAGGAGGCGAGGATAAAGGTAATAATATTGGCTAAAAAAACCGATAGATCTTGTATTAAGAAACCGTAAATCATCCACAGACCTACGCCAGTCGTTAATATGGAATACATGGTTAATGAAATGCCAGCAACATTCTTGGTCTTAATAATGTGAATTACCTGCGGGACAAAAGACAAAGTGGTACAGCTAGCTGCTATTAATCCAAGAACCGTAAGGGCTGTCATCTAAACTCCATTTTATTGGTAAACCAATTCGGGTGGATTATACCTTTTTGGTTAACCTTGTAAATAATGAAACCGATTAAACCCTGCACTCATCACTTAGTTAAGCACGCTCGCTTCTAGGATGTTTTGACTAACCAGCTTTTTGAGTAGTTGCTGGGTATTCTCCCGCAAGTTGTCCCGTAACAAACGCATCGCTGGAGTAATTGATTGGCGGCTGGGGCAAATAAGCCATAACTCGGTAGGAGTGGGTTGGTAATCGTGCATCACGCTCACTAAGTTACCGGCGAAGATATCAGAAGCCATATCTAAGCTAGATTTAACCGCCAGCCCATGACCGGCTACACACCAGCGCCTTACTAAATCGCCATCGTTTGCTGCTCGATTGCTCGTCATTTTAATCTTGTAGCTTTGTTGCTCATCACTAAAGCGCCAAACATCATGAACAATGTCGTGCAGCTGATAGAGCAAGCCGTTGTGTTTGCTTAGCTCTTTAGGGTGCTTGGGCGTCCCATGTTTTAATAGATATTCTGGGCTGGCGCACAATAGCCGTGGAGCGTTACATATTTTGAAGCCGTAAACACTGGCATCGCTGGGTGAACCATAGCGCAAAGCCATATCTACTGAATCACGATAAAAGTCGATGTTGCTGTCGCTAATGCTGCTGCGTAGGTTTAGCGCGGGGTAGTGCGACATAAACTCATCTAGCCAGGGGCTGATTACATTTCTTCCCAGATCAGATGAAAGAGCGATTCGTAGCTCACCGTCAATCACATCCAAGTCGTGTTTCATATTTTGCTTGGCTTGTTCAAGCATTTGCAGCGCTTGTTCGCATTGCGGAACATAACGCTCACCCGCGGCAGATAAACGCAGGTGTCTGGTTGTTCGAATAAATAGCTCCGCACCTAGTTGGCTTTCTACGCGCTTTAGTGCGGCACTAGCCGTGGCAGAACGCATATCTAGCTTGGCTGCAGCGGCTGTAATACTGCGGCATTCTGCTACCTTTAAAATTACCTGTAAATCTTCCAGTAGCATAACGGCACCTTTTATTGTCTATTTATTTTTGATAATGATTCAAATATTACCCTGTTTATTGAGCTGTATGCAAAAGGCTACTATTTAACCCGTTAAAGCGAACCCGCAATTTACTTATTTAGAGGATAGCCAAATGGCCAAGTTAACTATCGTTGCAAACATTAAAGCAAATGCAGACAAAATTGAGTTAGTAAAAGCAGAACTGCTTAAGCTGATAGATATCACTCGTGCCGAAGAAGGCTGCATTAACTACGATTTACATCAAGACAACGAAAACCCAGCGCACTTTGTGTTTTACGAAAACTGGGAGTCACGTGAACTATGGCAAACTCACATGGGCAATACTCACTTAGCAGAGTACATGGCGGCAACCGAAGGCGCAGTAGCAGAGTTTACGTTGAATGAGATGACGCAAATTGCTTAGTGTGAAACAGTAAGTTTAAGCTGTATGTGAAGGCTGCTAGATAGTGATCTAGCAGCCTTTTTGTTTACATGCTTGAGCGATTTCGAAGCTTGCCTGATAAATAAGCTCCATCACATTCCAGCTCAAAGTCTAGAGCTAACTTTTGATATTGAGCTAATTGGCCTTCTTCGTTGATACCTAAATCGACTGTTTCATTCTCTAATACAGATACTTGAATTGACTTATCGTAGCAGTGATATGTCCACGATTGGCCACCGACCGAAAGATGTATGTTAGCTCCATTTTCTCGTGAATCAGCGGCTCCGTCTATAAATGGGTTGACAGAAAACCAAAGGTTGTTTTGCTCTCCTTGAATAGATAGCAACTCCTCAGAGATAGACCCAGATGATTCAGAAAGAAATAGCAGAGTTTGACTTGGCGAAGTGTAGTAGTTTGGGCCTAATATTAGCTCTAAGTATGAGCGTTCGCCATTGCTTGGCTCAGTGCTTAGAGTAACCGTTTGTGTGGAAACTCTGGAATAAGGGTCGGTAATACTGGCTAAAAAAGTGTAATTGCGCCCTTCGGTCATCTCGCTTGGCGTAATTTGTGCTCGAGTTGAATCTAACCTTGTTACAGTAATGTCTTTGTCGCCATCAATAAGAGTCCAATCAATAGAGTAGTTGGTATCTGGATGACTGCTAGACGTAGGACTTAATATGAAGTCTTGGTCTACGGAAATAAACTGATCGGTGGTCACTATTACATCAAACGCTTTATTAGTGTTGAATGAGTATGAAACAAAGTGATTGCCATCTTCTGCGTAGAGCGTAGTCATGAACGAACGATCAACCGGTAAATTGTTGATAAAATCGATAGTTACCCACGGTCCATCAGCTGAGATTTGATAGTGCTCATTAGGAACAAGAACCGATTCGTAGCTATTAAATATTTCAACGTTATTTAGGTCTTCAGCGGCAGGAGCAGGCATCACTAAGAAACGAACCGTTGGCTGTAAACTATTACCATTAGGGTAATGTACCTTAGGTGACTGGTTTTCATAGTGCCAATGTCCAGCATCGCCAGTAAAGCCAGGATTGCCCCACTCTCCTGTATCTATACCTTGCCGTGCTGGAAACGCCACCGCTGATCCAGACATTACATCTTGCCACATAACTTCTACGGTTTCATTTTGCCCACTGACTTGGAGTTCAACTTCAGCCATAGAGGCATCAAGGTGATATGGACTTATTGCGATAAAGTCCCCAAAGCCACCTGATACGACAAAGCGGCCACTTTCGGGGTAATGGTTAATTTTACCGGCTATTGGGTGAGAGGTTGAAAGATCCATTTCACCTTCAAATGCACTGGGTAAGGAGAATCTAGCTGAGAAGGTCAGAGAGTAATCTCCAGTTGTATAATCTAGCTGTTTAGTGAGATTGCTGTCTTTAAAGTAGAAAGGTACATCATTGAAACTAATTGCTTCGTTGCCGATCAAGGATAATGATTGCTTAACTTGATGACTTGATATTAGTGATTGACTAATCGAGGCATCAAAGCCAAGGCTGAAAGCTTGACCTTCATAGGAATACGATAGCTGGGGAGCGTTAAGAATGGCGTTAAAAGTTAAGTAGTTATTGGCCTTCTCTAGTGAGCTAAAGGCGACGTTTATCGTTCCTGTCACTTGCCCTAAACCTTCTATGTCACATGAAGTAAGGTTAATTTCTAAAGCATCTTCATTGAGTACAGCTTGATAATCTCCAGTTCCTGAGCTGTTAAATAAGCATTCATCGACCGCGGTTCCAGACTTAGCATCAAGGTGATGTAAAATACTAATAACAAAGTTATTTAGAGCCATTGGTTGTTCTAGTATTTCTAGACTGTTTGCAGCTACAACGAAGTTTTCTTCGCTAAAACCAGCTTTGTTTCCGTCGTCAACTCCGCCATCTAAAGGATTACTTCCATCTTCTCCTCCGCCTCCACAAGCGGTCAATCCACCAATCAAAATATACAGGCATGTCCTTCTAAACATCATTGAAGCTCCATTTCTAAAAGTTCTAAATTAATTTTTCTTTGAATATCAATGATTTTATTGTTGATTATGTAAGAATCAATCACCTGTTTGGGGGATATGTAGAGTAAATAGACCTTTATCTCAAAAGTGGTATATGGAAATTATGCCTATGTGATATTTTGCAATAATTTAAGTCACCGACTGCTGAGGCTGGTGTAAAAGGAAGATATGATCCGAGTGTAATCGTATCAGTTTTTTAAGCAGAATTTGTCGATGAATGCAGCCAACAAAAAAGCCAGTCGAATGACTGGCTTTTTCTATACAGGCAATAAAGCTTAGTGAAGAATACGGGCGCGAATAGTGCCGTCAATTTCTTTAAGCTTAGTAATCGCTTGTTCGGCTTGCGCTGTTTCTACATCAATCACTACATAGCCAATGCTGTCATTGGTTTGTAAGTACTGCGCTGCAATGTTGATTGAGTCTTCGGCAAAGGCCAAGTTGATTTTGGTAAGCACACCCGGTTGGTTGTGGTGAATGTGCAACAAACGGCTAGTGCCAGTGTGCTCTGGTAGTGCGACTTCTGGGAAGTTAACTGCCGACAAGGTTGAACCATTGTCAGAGTATTTAGCCAGTTTAGACGCTACTTCAATACCGATATTTTCTTGTGCTTCTTGGGTTGAACCACCAACGTGTGGGCTAAGAATTACGTTGTCGAAGCCACGTAAGTTAGACACAAACTCTTCTTTGTTTGATTTTGGCTCAGTTGGGAATACATCAATCGCCGCACCAGCAAGCTTTTTGCTTTCTAATACTGATACCAAAGATTCAATCTCAACTACCGTACCGCGAGAGGCGTTAATCAGAATTGAACCTTGCTTCATAGCGGCAAACTGCGCTTCACCAAACATGTACTTGGTTTGTGCGGTTTCTGGTACGTGAAGGCTTACCACGTCACTTATTGCTAGTAGTTGGTCAAGGTCGGCGATTTGGGTGGCGTTACCCAAAGATAGCTTGTTTTCTATATCGTAGTAGTAAACTTGCATGCCTAGGGTTTCAGCCAAAATACCCAGCTGAGTACCAATATGGCCGTAGCCGATAATGCCTAGCTTTTTACCCCGTGCTTCATAAGAGTTGTCGGCCGATTTTATCCATTCGCCGCGATGTGCTTTGGCGTTTTTCTCTGGAATGCCACGCAGTAGTAAAATAATTTCACCTAATACTAGTTCAGCTACGCTACGAGTATTAGAGAACGGTGCGTTGAATACTGGAATACCTTTTTGCTGGGCAGCTTTAAGGTCAACTTGGTTAGTACCAATACAGAAACAACCAATTGCAACAAGCTTGTTTGCTGCTGCTAGCACACGTTCGTTTAGGTCTGTACGGGAGCGAATACCAATGAAGTGAACGTCTTTAATTTTTTCAATCAGTTCTTCTTCTGCTAGCGAGGTTTTGATCATTTCTACATTTTCATAACCCGCAGATTGGAAAGATTGCAGTGAGCTAGGGTGTAAACCCTCTAACAACAATACTTTGATTTTTTCCTTGCCTAACGAAAACTTTGCCATGTTTGCTTCCTAATACCCATGTTACCGCTCGAGCGGCTAAATTTAGCAAAAAAGCAGCACTTAGGGAATGTAATTTTATTACATCAAATTTTATTCATGATGTGATTATTATTCTATGCGATGATTAGTTTGTGGTTTTTAATGTTGCAGCGAGGGTTTGGTTTAGTGCTTGATCGAGATTATTTATGGGGTGTTGGAATATTTCACAAAAAAAAGAGCGCGCAATGCACTCTTTTTTTTTAAGGTCTTACTTGATTAGCGTTTTTTAGCGCCTTCTGGGGTGCCAATGATCACTTCATTTGCGCCGCGAGCTGCAAATAGGCCATTAGTTACTACACCCACAATTGCGTTAATGTCGCGTTCCATTTTCACTGGATCTACAATCTTCATGTTGTGAACATCTAAGATCACGTTACCGTTATCGGTTACTACACCTTCACGGTAAACTGGGTCGCCGCCAAGCTTAACCAGCTCGCGTGCTACATAGCTACGGGCCATTGGAATCACTTCAACCGGAAGAGGGAAGTTGCCTAATACTGGCACTTCTTTGGTATTGTCTACGATACAGATAAATTGGTCGGCAACCGCGGCAATAATCTTTTCACGAGTTAGAGCTGCACCACCGCCCTTGATCATGTGGTTTTGTTCGTTGATTTCATCGGCACCGTCTACGTAAACCGACAAGTCACTCACACTGTTTAAATCAAACACTTCAATGCCATAAGCAAGTAGCTTTTCGGTAGACGCTTCAGAGCTTGAAACCGCCCCTTTAATGCTGTCTTTCATGGTCGCTAAGGCGTCAATGAAATGGTTCACGGTAGAGCCTGTGCCTACGCCAACAATGGTGTCTTCTTGAACATATTCCAATGCGGCCCAGCCAGCGGCTTTTTTCATTTCATCTTGTGTCATTACAGTGCTCCGAGCAAAGTGAGGGGGAGGGCAACAGAAGCCCGCTTGTTTGGCGCGGATTATAACCAAGCGCTGGCGTTAACGCCATGCTCGTTTGGCGCTTTTTTCGGCGCTTTTATTATTACTGTTTTAGTTATTACCAGCACCAATATCTGCTAGGAGTAATAATCCGTTTAAGTGGTTGATCCCATGCTTGAAGCGGCACTTCGTTTATTTGCTGGCAATCGTGAGCGAGGCCAATAACTAAAGGTTTATCTCCACTAATTTGTGCCAGCAAGCGATCGTAGTAGCCGCCGCCCATGCCTAGGCGGTTACCCTGCGAGTCAAAGGCTACCAAGGGGGCTAATATTAAATCTAGTTGCTGAGGGTCAATTACCTGTTTGGCATCGAAGATGGGTTCGCCAATGCCAAATCTATTGGCTTGTAAGGGGCTGCTGGCTTGGTAACGATGAAAGCACATTTCGCCATTTTTAGTGGGGTCAACTAAGGGCACATAAACCTGTTTGCCTTGTTGCCATAGCCAATTGATTAACAGGCTCAAATCAAGTTCGCCGTCAAAGGCTAAATAGAGTGCTACCCGTTGCATAGAAATAAGCTCGGGATCGTCCTGCAAGTACTCAAGAATGGCTTGACTAGCCTCTAGTTGTTGCAAAGGGCTTAAGGCGCTACGTTGTAGGCGTATCTGTTTGCGTAATTGCTGGCGAGGATCTAGCTGGGGCATATAAACAGACTTAACTGACAAATTAGACTTTTAGTGTGTATCTATATTGGCAATCAAGCAAGGCGCTGCAAAACATTAAGCCAAAATTGAGTCGATACCGAGAAGAGGAAGTAAAGGTCACCAAGCCTGATGAACAGGCTTGGTAAAAACCAGTAGAGTTATTCTTGCTCTACGTTGTGATACACGTTTTGCACGTCGTCACAGTCATCAAGCATGGCTTGAAATTTCTCGAACATCGCTACGTCATCACCGCTAATGGTGGTGTAGTTTTGCGGAATAAAGCTAATTTCTTCTAGTTCAAACTCTAACTCAGGTAAGGCTTGGGTTAATGAAGTCTTAACTTTGAAGTATTCAGTATGTGGAGCAAATACGGTAATCATTCCGTCTTCACTTTCTACATCGGTAACTTCCACGTCGTCCATTAATAGGATTTCTAGAATGGCGTCTTCGTCGTCACCTTTAAAGGCAAAAATAGCTTGGTGGTCGAACATATGCGCCACGCTGCCTTGGTTACCAATTTTAGATTTGGTTTTTACAAAGGCTTGGCGAACGTCGGTAAAGGTACGGCTGTTGTTATCGGTTAAGCAGTCAACAATTACCATACAGCCGCCTGGGCCGTAACCTTCGTAACGTGCTGGAACGTAGTCTTCGCCAGCGCCGCCTTTGGCTTTGTCGATAGCTTTATCGATTACGTGACTAGGAACTTGATCTTTTTTAGCGCGGTCTACAACACTGCGTAATTGCAAGTTAGCTTCTAGGTCGGCACCGCCATTTTTAGCGATAACGTAGATTTCTTTACTGTATTTAGAATAAACCTTGGTTTTTGCACCAGCGGTTTTGGCCATTGAGGCCTTACGTACTTCAAAACTTCTGCCCATAGGGATGCTCTTTTTGTTCGATGCTTAAAAATTCTGGGAAAGGATTTTACCAGCTGAAATACAAGGAACAAGGGTTGGCGCGGGTTCTCGATCAATAATGCGGTTAATTTAGTTAAATCGTGAGGTATTTAACTGTTAAATCCTCACGATTACCTAGGTGCTTGATAGCCTTTTGCGGCTAAATAGCTGTTTGTAGCATATTTAAAGCTGCTCTAAAGACTGCTTACTTAAATAGGCAGGGTTATAGTATTTGTCGGCAAGGCTATGCGCTTGCACCGACTCGTAATCAATCACCGTGCTTTTATTGGTTTGGATGCTATCAACCAGTGTCATGGTTTTAACTACGGTTCGCCCATCTCGCTGGCCTTGCTCAAAGTAAGCTTGTTTTGCCAGTTTGCCAGACTTTAAGTAAAGATCGGCTTTTATTGGAAAATTGCTGCGGTGATCTACCCACAAGTCTATTTTTTGATAGCTGGCACCACTGGTTTTAGCCTGTAGCTGTAAGTGCAGAGCCGTTACCCCATCTAACTCACTAATTTCACCCAATTCGCCTTGGTAATCTTCGCTCCAAGTGAGGGTGGAAATGTCGCCTACCGAGGCTTCTCCCAATAGCTTTTGCATGGGGGTAATGCGAATTGGCCTGCGGCTATTTGGCATAAGCAGCCAGTAGTTGTCACCTAACATAAGCATTTTTTGCCCCAGCTCCGATTGTGCTTTAAATACCACTAATGATTCACGCTCTGGGCGAATATACACATTGTAACGGTGTTTCTTTTTTAGCTGTTGTTTATCAAATTGACTCACCTCGGTGACTACTTTGGCCGATGCGCTTTGTAAGCGGTAACTGTCGGCTTCAAGCAAGCGCAGGCTAACTTCTTCATTCGCATGCACTAAACCAATGCTAAACAAGCTACCTAATAACCATAGTTTAAATAGACTAAACATAAATAAGTGCCTCGGTAATGGGCTTTTTTAAGCCTTTGTTAGCAGCAATGGCAGACGCCAATGCGCATATACACACCACGCCTAAAGAGACGATGGCAGCCAATAAGAATGAGAAAGTAATATGTAGTGGGTAGCCTACGCTGCGCCCCGGTGGAGGAGGCATTTGAATATCAGCAAATAGCAGCGTTAATGATACCGAGCCACTAAGTAGCACGCCTATTAGGCTGCCAATTAAGGCCAGAACTACAGCTTCTAATACAAAGCCAATTAGCTGTTCAGAATTGGCAGTGCCCAAGGCTGATAGGGTGCCTATTTCTCGGGTTCGCTCAGTGACCGACATGCTCAAGGTATTAAATAACGACACAAACACCACTAGCGCCATAATAAAGCCCATCACTCCAAAGATGCGGTTGTACAAGCCTTTTACCGCTTCATAGAAGAAGGCCTGTTCCCACCATGGCGTTACCAACAAACTTGGTTGCTGTTGCTCAACCTGTTGTTTGAGCTGGCTAACATCTTGATTGGCAAATGCGAATACCGACATTAGGCTCACCTTATCGGTGGCGAGCAGGGCTTGGCTATCACTTAATGAGATATACACTAGGCGTTTGTCCATCTCTGGAACACCAGTAGAAACAATGCCTTGCACGGTAAAGTCGAAGGCATTTAGCGCACCCTCTGTGGTGGTGCTAAGCAGCGTTAGCCAATCACCGGGTTGTACCTTCATATTGCGAGCTAACTCGTCGCCTAGCAGAATTTGTGGCAAGTCTTGGTCACTTTGCTCGGTGAGTAGTTGACCAGCCTTTAGGTCTAAAAAGGGCCCTTTCTGGGTGAACTCGCTGGGCAATACGCCTTGACCAACAAAAATTGCCGATTTATCGCCGTTGCTAATTAGGCCGCTAAATTCGATGCGCGGTTGCACCGCTTTTATCCCATTTAATGTCATTAAGTCTTGGCGTTGTTGTTGCCAGTTAGCTAAGCCATATTGCAGGGGAGTATCTTCTTGCTGGTTAAAATACTCTGGGCTAGACAAGGTTAAATGGCCAGTGTCGCGTGCGGCGGCCTCGGCGAGAGATTGATAGGTAAACAAACCAAATCCGCCAGAGGTGACCAAGGCCATTACCGCAATGGCGATAATAAGTACCGACATAATGCTGCGGCGGCGATTACGCTGCACATTACGTAATGCATGTTTTAGGCGACGCATGCGCTAACCTCCTTGGATAATACTTGTCCGTCTAATAGTTCTATTTGTCGATCACAGTGTTCACTCATACGGTTATCGTGAGTGGCGATCACAAAGGTGGTGTTGTGGCTCTTGCCAATAGCCTTCATCAGCTCTACAACTTGGTGGGCGGTGTGGCTGTCGAGGCTAGCTGTTGGTTCATCGGCAATGACCAAGCGAGGTTGGTGAATCAAAGCTCGTGCCACAGCAATGCGTTGTTGTTGGCCCCCCGACAAACGGTCGGGTTTAGCTTGTGCAAAATCGGCCATGCCTACTGCATCTAAAATTTGCATAATGCGCTGCTTGCGTTGTTGGCTAGGCACTTTATTTAGCATTAGCGGGTACTCTACATTTTCGTAAGCGCTCATTACTGGCACTAAATTAAAGCGTTGGAATACAAAGCCCAGCTGTTGCCGCCGTAGCTGCATACAGTGCTGAGGGTCTTTATCCAGTTTTACCCCATCAAAATACAGCTTGCCTTGGTAGTTAAGATCTAACAATCCACAAATATTAAGTAAGGTGCTTTTGCCTGAGCCTGATGGGCCGCAAAGGGCAATCATTTCACCAGCTCGAATATGTTCATTAACATTGCTTAACGCCTGCTGACTTACTTGGCCGGTTTGGTAAAACTTACTTAAGCCTTTAAATTGCAACATATTCTATCCTTAGCTCTTGTTTTGCTTAGCCATTAGCTGCGCGGTTAGCTGGCTGTAATCATCATTTACACCGCTTTGCTGTAGTTGGTTAAACCATTGTTGAGCCAGTGCCGGTTGCTGATTGTTTAAGGCCGCCTCTACAGCAAAGCGGTACACCCAAGAAGTGGCTTGCGCAGGAGATTGCAAAAAGCGCTGGTCATTAAGTACTTGCTTAAAGAGCTGCATGCCTTGGTCTTGGTAATTAAAAAAGTCTGGCACGCTGGTAAAGGTTACTGCGGCCGTTGCCTGCATATATATCGCTTGAGGAAGGTAGCGATATTGCTGCTGCCATTGCTCTTCTCCAATCATATTTAAGGCTTTATCCATGCGTGCTAAGCCATCTTCGGTGTAGCGCATTTTGGTCCAAGGCATCCAAGCATCGTCACCTTTTAAAGTCTCGGTTCCACCCAGATAAAACAAAGTCCAAGGGTCTGAAGGTTGCTGCTGATGGACGAGTTGTAGCTCTTTATACAGTGAATCTAGCTGCGAGTAGTCGCCTTGGGCTGCTTGAAAGTAAGAGGCAAGTTGTTGCTCGTTAATGCTAGCGCTTGCTGAATAAGAGCAAACAAGTAGTAGGCTGGCTAAAGTAAGCTTTTTCATGATCAATCCTTGTCAGTGTGAGTACATGAGCAAGATTACGATTGATATTCCCTTACGGCTGCATGATGCGATAAAAGGCAAAACCGCCGGACTAAATGCCGATAGCGAAGGATGAATGGATTGAGAGTACCGTTATCGATGGCGACGCTTTTCTGTAAATTGCGGCTAGCATTGGATTGTCATTAAAACCTTATAAGTTAATCCTTAGCGCTGCCATTGCTGAGGTTGAATGGTTATTTGGAGTGGTAGCGTTGTTTACCTGTGAAAAATGCGCTGCTTGATGAGTTCACCATTTAAAAGCTGAATAAATATAAAATCTTAGAATTTACAGATTATAAACACTGCTTTAATGTCAGCTATTTATACAAATATTTTTTTTGAATCACTTATTATTTATTAACTACTTGTTTTAAAAGATATTAGTGTTTTGGTATGACAAGTGCATCCGTGTTTAGTGATATGTAGGAAATTACTTGCTACATCCTAAAAAGGAATTAAACATGCTGAATCTACGTCATTCATTGGTATTAAGCTTATTACTGGTGTTAGGAAACGCCCACGCTGGAGTGATAGTTGTTGATTACAATGGGTCTTTTGATGAGGCAGATGTAGTTGCAGAAGGTGGTTTGCCTGCTGGTGATTTTGACACCATTGGTGGGGTCGATGATGTTGCACTTTTCAATTTAGTGGAAGGTGAGAACGCCTTTTATGGTTCAATTTACAGCCCGCTGGACAGCGGAGATGTTTTCAATATTGGCATCACTGCAGGTATGCGTTTAGTGGGAGCCAGTATCGATTGGGGAACCAACTTACTTGGTATTAATTGGACCTTCGGCACACCTATTTCACCTGATTATCGCCAACAAAGTACATTTGGTGCTACTGCGCCAACTTGGTTCCTTGAAGAGAGTTCTACAACGCCAGAGATTTTTACCATTCCTGAACTAGAAGATGGGGTTTTGGGTTTAAATGGCAAAAGTTTTGATGCACCAAGTTTAGATGTTGCTGAAGGTATTTACTTGAGTAGCCTGCTTGATCAAGGCCACACCTGTGCACAAACCTATGTGGTTAATTTTCCAGGTTATAGCCCTGAATGTGTAGAAGGTATCGATTATAAACTTACTTTCATTGTAGAGAGCACTTTACCGGTAACGCAGGTTTCTGAGCCGAGTACTATTTTGTTAGCTATGTTTGCGATGCTTGGATTTGGTGTTTCAAGAAAAAGACTTAGCAAATAACAAGCTAGTTACTTATTCATTAAAGCCTTGGTCTCACCAAGGCTTTTTTTATTGGCTGGTTTAGCACTAAACCACAATATTGGTTGTTACTTTAGTGGTCACCGAGTTAGCAATAAAACACTGCTGGTGGGCTTGATGATGCATTTTCTCAAGCTTAGCTAGGCTCACCTCTTGCCCTGAAAAAATCACTTTAGGGTTGAGCTTTACCTCTGTCATGGCCATTTTTCCTTGCTCATTTAAGGCCATTATTCCTACCGCTTTGTCTTCATAGCTATCCACTACCAAACGGTTTTTCGCCGCGATAGATAAGAAAAATAACATATGGCAGCTAGACAGTGAGGCAACAAAGGCCTCTTCTGGGTCAACGTTTGCTTCTACCGAGTAAGGCAGCGGCACCACATGCGGTGACGACGAGGCTGCAACAGTTTGGCCGCCATCAAAGTGCCAATGGTGGCCTCGGCTGTAATGGTTGTCGGTATAAGCTTCATCGGTTTGGCGTTGCCACTCTACAATGGCGAAGTATTCAGACATAAGCATTCCTGTGGTGAGTTAGCAAAGTTAAAACAACACGGCCTTAGCATGCTGCAGTCGTTAGTGCTTGGCAATGACAAATTCAAGCTTAAGGGCATGGGCTTGAAATTTATTGCCAAGCAAGCAACTCTAATGGTTAACAGCGTTTTTTAGGAACCATTATGCTCAACATGAATTTTGACCAAGCCTTGGCGATCGATACCGAACAAATGGATTGGCTAGCTAGCCCCTCTGCTGGGGTATTGCGTAAACCGCTAGAGCGAGAAGCCAAAGAATCTGGCCATGTAACCAGCATTGTGCAGTATCAGCCAGAGTCTTTTTTCCCTGAGCATCCACATCCACAAGGTGAAGAAATCTTGGTATTAGAAGGCGTGTTTTCTGATGAGCATGGCGATTACCCAGCGGGTACGTATATTCGTAATCCGCCAGACAGCAAACATAGCCCTTTTAGCAAACAAGGCTGCGTGATATTTGTGAAACTTAATCAGTTTGATGCGCGCGACCTTACTCAGGTAAGAGTTAATACTAAGCAAACACCTTGGTTGCCGGGCATTGGGGGCTTGGAAGTAATGCCTTTGCATGAGTTTGAGCATGAACATGTTGCATTGGTTAAGTGGCCAGCCGGTGAGATTTTCCAACCGCATCGTCATTTTGGTGGGGAAGAAATTTTAGTTTTGTCGGGAGAGTTTAAAGACGAACATGGTAGTTATCCTAAACTCACTTGGCTGCGCAGCCCTCATATGAGTCAGCATCACCCTTTTGTTGAGCAGGAAACGATTATCTTGGTGAAAACGGGTCACTTACCGGTAGATAGTTAAGCACAATCGTAGGCAGAGGGATGAATCAGAACTTAGCGAGAAAGAAGTAAGAGCGGCGCCCAATGAGGAGAGTCGGGCGGGCACCGCCCCTACAAAACTGTTTACTGATCGCGTACTCATTTGTAAAAGCTAACTTGGGTGTAATCACCGGCTTCTATACCTATGTGGATAAGGCTTTGACCCAATTAGATTTGTTTAAAGAGTCAAACAAGCTGCTATATGACTGAGCGACCAAAATAGTATATTATTGTATTACAATATGTGATTTAGCTTACAAAAGCAGCGATTATTTTGTTTTTGTTTATCTTAGTGATTAACAACAAAGTCGCGTTCAATTGCGATAAGCAAAAAAAACAGGTGCGTAAAAAAACCTACACCTGCCTATAACAAGATCTAAAGGATTAGATTTTTTTGTGTTGGCGTCGTAAACCTAGGGCGATAAGGCCGATGCCAAATAAAGCCAAGGTTCCAGGCTCTGAAACCGATACAATGGCAAATTGACCGTTAAGAATGGTATCGCGAAAGGCTTCATCTTCATCACCAAGGTAAGGAGTATTCATATTGTCGGTGATGTTAAAGTTAAGCTGCCACACTAGGTTATCTCCGTTTTCCCATAACTCAAATAAGCTGCCGTAATCGGTAGATAAAAAGTCTTCAGCTAGCGCATCGTCTATGGCTGCATCGTACCAGCTGTAGTCAAAAGACCCGGTTAGCGATACATCACCCATTACCGCGCTGCCCGAGTTAACAACTAGCTGCGCCACTTTAATGCTGTCACCATAAATAATCTCTCCACTGTTTTGGTCGTAACCTAAAACGCTAGTGAAGTTAATATTGATGTTGCCACCCTGGTCGAAGCTAACGCCACCCGTATCGGTAAACCCGCCGCTTAAATCGTTGTAGTCAAAGGTCATGGCCCAGTTATTATTTAAGCCAGCGTTATAGAGTGGGGTATTAGGATTTCGGTATAATCCTGTAGCATTGCCGTTGCCAGACTCAGTAAAGCTTGAGTTGACATCTGGGCTGCAAAAGCCACCTGTACAGTTGCCATTTTGCAGAGCCGAAGTAGCATGAATGTTAGTGGTTAAATAGTCTGCCTTGGCTGTGCTAGTACCACCTAAATTTAAGTAGAAGGGCACCGCATGGGCTACGTTTATGCTAGCCGCGAGCACCAAGGCCCAGCAGCAAGAAGGGAGTATCTTCATTTTACATTTCCATTATAAGTTGATGATAGTAATCAGCTTTTCCGTTTTACAATAATTGCTGACTTATTTGTTGTTAAGCAAAAAATAGACCTATCAATATAACCTTATAAAAAATATGGATATTGATTTTTAATTGATGTATCAAAGACTTATATAATGTAAAAAAAGCCGACAGCGATTTGTTTAAGCGAATTGACCTAGGGAGAAAGGATCTAAAATGAATGTGATTGAATTACGTGAGTACCAAATTAAACCTGGAAAAACCGCTCAATGGCTTAATTTGATGGAAAAGGAAATATTGCCCTACCAACGAAGTAAGGGAGTGGATGTCATTAATAGCTACCTATATTGTGACGACAATGGCGATGAATGGTTTGTTTGGTTGAGGCAGTTTAAAGATGAGCAAAGTCGCCAAGAGATTTGTAGCCAGCTCTACGATCAATGGTGGATTAACGAAGTACGTCCCAAGGTGTTTAGTTTAATTGAAGAGAGCAGCGTAAAAGTACGCACGCTGCAAGCGGCTTTTAGCGCAAACTAGATTAGCTGTACTTGCTAAGGCAATGCATTTTTAACTTGCTGTAGCAGCTGCTCTATTTTTGCCTTATTGTAAGTTTTCGAGTCTAAGGTTTGAGTGCTCGCTCGCTCAATTAACTGGGTTGCTACAGAGGCTTTAAAGGGCGGCTCGCTGGCCGAATCGTTAAACAACATGTCTACCGCCTGGGCCGATATTGCCGCAAAGTTTTGCTTAATGGTGGTAAGCGGAGGGTAGAAATAAGCACTATCGGCGCTGTCATCAAAACCAATTACCGCAACCTGTTGCGGCACTGCTAGGCTATGCTCGTGCAGGGCGCGTAATACACCTAAGGCCATCTGGTCACTCGCAACTAATACGCCGTCGATAATCGCGCCATTGCTTAATGCTTCACGAGTAAGTTGATAGCCACTGCTGGCCAGCCAGTCTCCCTCAAGTTGAGCAACCACAGTAGCCTCAAAGTGCTTAATTTGGCTAAGCCAGCCCTGTAAACGCAGCGTTGATGCAGTTGAATCGTGAGGGCCTGTAATGAGCAACAAACGTTGGCGTTGCTGCTTAAGCATTAACTGAGCAGCTTCACTGGCTCCTTGATGATGTGCTGCACTCACCGAGTTAACTTGGCTGTTATTAGGAACATCGATAAAGACAAAATGCAGATCAGTGAACAGCTCTACCAATTGCTCGGCTTCTTCTTTAGTGAGAGGCAGGTTCACAATAATGTATTCAATACGTTGTGATTTTAACTCTCGAGTTGCTGTTACGATCTTTTGGTAGGCGTGTTCATCCACCACCGCAAACGAGGTGCCGTAGCCATGCAATTGGGCTTGAATACGAATGTTGTTGGCAATAATCGAAATGCCATGCAGCGATACATCAAGGGTAATTAGGCCAATAACCTTAGATTTAGCGCCACTTAATAGCTGCGCTCCCTTGTTAGGCACGTAACCAAGTTTGTCGATAGCGGCATTTACTTTGTCACGTGTTTCTTGGGCAACATTACTGGCACCGTTGGTTACCCGAGAAACCGTTTGTGTAGATACGCCCGCCAACTCGGCAACCTGTTTAAATGTAACGCTCACCTGCAAATCCCTTGTGTTTAGTTCACTGTTTCGCTTTAGCAAGCAAATTGTAACACCCAGTTTAAGGGAAATCTTAGTTGAGCCAATAAAACGCGATTTAGCGCTACAGTAGTTACTGTGTTTTCGAAAACATAACTCGATCAATGTCACAAGTAAACGTTTTCCCTGTCGATCTCGATCACATTGTGCTGGCGATTAAATAGCCTTATACACCAAATAGGCGCATATTTCGGCTAAATGTTTACGCAAACACTTGGATGTTGTTATGAGTCAGATTGTTCACCTTTGTAGCAAAAATTGCAGCCTCATTATTAAGCTGGCGCGAGTGCCAGAAATTTTGCATTGGGGCAATAAAATAGAGCAGATAGATGAAGATATTCTGCTATCGACAGAGCGGCCAATTTCACAAGCCCGTTTAGATGTGGATGTGCCCTTAAGCCTTTGCCCAGAACTGGGCAGTGGCCACTTTAATGCCCCCGGAATAGAAGGGCATCGCAATGGTTACGACTGGGCGCCGGTTTTTACCACCACGGAACATTATTCAAGTGAAGGCTGTGCTGTATTCACTTTACGAGATGATGTTGCGCACTTAGAGCTTAAGATTGAAATAGAGCTTGATTACGACAGTGATGTGGTGAAAAAGCGCATTAGCGTAACCAACTTGGAACACACCAAGTACTATCTCACTAAGCTTTCCGCCACTTTACCCTTACCACATCACGCCAACGAGTTGATGACTTTTCATGGACGCTGGAGCCGCGAGTTCCAAACGCACCGTCAGGCGTTCTCCCATGGTGGGTTTATGCAAGAGAACCGTCGTGGCCGTACTTCGCATGAAAACTTCCCTGGCTTGTTTGCCGGTAGCAATAACTTCGACCAGCAAAATGGTCAGGTGTGGGGCTTCCACTTAGGGTGGAGTGGTAACCATCAGTTACGTGCTGATGTAAAAAGTGATGGCCGACGTTTTGTGCAAGCTGGTGAGTTATTGTTAGCTGGCGAAGTACGTTTAGATTACATGCAAAGTTACAGCACGCCTTGGTTGTATGCCTGTGCTAGCAATACCGGTTTAAATGGTATTTCGGATCGCTTCCACCGCTATGTTCGCGCCAACATTATTAAGTTCCCTGAGAATAAACCTCGCCCCGTGCACCTAAATACTTGGGAAGGGATTTATTTTGAGCACGATCCTGAATACATCATGAAAATGGCCAGCGAAGCCGCGGAAATGGGGGTGGAGCGTTTCATTATCGACGATGGTTGGTTTGTCGGTCGCAGTGGCGAGCGCAGTGCCTTAGGTGATTGGTATTTAGATGAGAAAAAATACCCCAATGGCCTAGAGCCGGTTATTGAGCATGTAAATCAACAAGGCATGGAGTTTGGTCTTTGGGTTGAGCCTGAGATGATCAGTAAAGACTCTATCCTATTCCGCGAACATCCAGAGTGGGTGCTAGAGCTTAAAGGCTATCATCAGCCTTCTGGCCGTTGGCAGTACGTTCTTAACCTGCAAAACCAAGATTGTTTTGATTACTTGTTTGAGCGTTTAAGTGAGCTGCTTACTCGCTATAACATCGCGTACTTAAAGTGGGATATGAACCGCGAATTAGTACAGCCAGGGCATGTTGGACGACCAGCGGTTAATGGCCAAACTAAAGCGCTATATGCCTTGCTAGACAAATTACTAGCAACACACCCTAAGGTTGAAATCGAGTCTTGCTCATCAGGCGGTGGCCGCATTGATTTTGAAATTCTAAAACGTACTCATCGCTTTTGGGCCTCAGATTGTAATGATGCATTAGAGCGCCAAACCATTCAGCGTGGCATGAGCTATTTCTTCCCGCCAGAGGTGATGGGCGCACACATCGGCCCAGACGAGAGCCATACAACCCGTCGTTGCCATCACATTAACATGCGTGGCATGACGGCATTAAGCGGACACATGGGTGTAGAGCTAGACCCAGTTAAAGTGGCTAGCGAAGAAAAACAAGCCTTTGCTCACTACATTGCGCTGCACAAAGAATATCGTCAGTTGTTACACAGTGGCCGAAGCTTTCGCTTAAATGCTTCGGATCATCGCCAACACATTAATGGCGTGCAAAGTGACGACGAAATGTTGATCACGGTATGCCAGTTAGCGATGCCAGATTACGCCTTACCTGCACCTCTGCGCATTAGCTGTGTAGAGCCGGGAGCAAGCTACCAAGTGAAGTTGGTAGAAATGCCAGAGACCAGTTTCCAGTTAATGAAACAGCGCCCAAGTTGGTTAGATAAAACCCTCACCTTGAGTGGCGATAACCTGCGTGAAATTGGCTTAACCCTGCCGATCCTCGACCCCGAGTCAGCGCTAATGGTGCACCTGAAACGAATTTAGTTATTGAGTTTTTAGTATCAACCGAGTGGTCAGTGATTGCCGCTCGCCAACTTTTTGAAGGATTAACCATGTCTATAACAGTGTTCTTATCGTTCCTGCTGTTTACTGGCTTTGTGGGGGTATTTACCTACAACAAAGTTAAGAAAAACAAGCACGATTCCCAAGATGGCTACTTTTTGGGTGGCCGCAGCTTAACCGGTGGCTTAATTGCCAGCTCGTTAATTTTAACTAACTTAAGTGCCACCAGTTTTGTGGGTATGAGTGCGCAGTCTTACACGCACAATATGAGTGTAATGGGCTGGGAAGTGGCCTCGGGTGTTACCCTGATTATTATTGCCTTGCTGTTAGTGCCTCGCTATCTAAAGCAAGGTATTACCACCATTCCAGACTTTTTAGAAAGCCGTTATGACTTATCGGTGAAGAAGTTTGTCACCTTGCTGTTCCTATGCCAGTACGTGATTAACATTCTGCCTACTACTTTGTACGCCGGCGCGGTGGTGTTAGGTGAAATCTTCGATATTCAAACTTTACTGGGTGTGTCTGAGTTTGCGGCTATTGCGATTATTTCTGCCACTATTGGTGTTTTAGGCTTCTTTTATGCCATTTACGGTGGCTTAAAAGCGGTAGTGATTGCCGATACCATTAACGGTGTAGGCTTAATAATTGGCGGCTTAATGATTCCGGTATTTGGCCTAATGGTGTTAGGTGGCGGTAGCTTTAGTGATGGCTTACATCAAATTGTTACGGTTGCTCCAGAGAAGCTGCAGTCGGTGGGCACCTCAACTGATCCACTACCATTCTCAACCCTGTTTACCGGTTTGCTGTTAGTAAACTTGTACTACTGGGGAACCGACCAATCTATTATCCAACGTGCTTTAGGGGCTAAAAACCTTAAAGAAGGACAAAAAGGGGTAATTTTAGCCGGTGGTATTAAAGTTATTTCACCATTGTTCTTAATTATTCCCGGGATTATTGCCTTTCATATGTTCGGTGCAGATGCAGGTAACCCAGATACAATGTATACCCGCTTAGTAAACGAAGTATTACCAAAACCACTAGTGGGCTTTTTTGTGGCGGTAATGTTTGGTGCCATTCTTAGTACCTTTAACGGAGTGTTAAACAGCTCAACCACCTTGTTTGCCCTTAATGTATACAAGCCTTTGTTTGGTCACGGTAAATCAGACCAAGAGTTGGTGGCTAAGGGCCGTGTATTTGGTGTGTTGATTGCCATAATTGCAGTGTGTATTGCACCATTTATTATGTTTGCGCCAGAAGGTTTATTCCAATACTTACAAATGGTTGCGGGATTCTTTAGTGTACCAATTTTTACCATTGTATTTGTTGGCTACATTTCTAAGCGTGTTCCAGCTATCGCTGCCAAAGTAGCCTTGGTGGTGTTTGTATCGTCTTACGCTGCGATGCAGTTAGTGTTTGAAACGCCTTTGCACTTCCTACACCAGTTAGCCATCTTGTTTGTGGTTTGTACCATCTTAATGTTTGTAATTGGTGCCTTTAAACCACGCGAACAAGACTACGTTATGCCTATTAACAAAGACATGGATGTAACACCTTGGGAGTTTCGTTTTGAAGCATCGGCCATTGTGCTTTACATGGTATTGGGCGCGTTCATCATGTTCTCAGATATCGGCTTAATGTCAGATGATCCTACATTGCTGCAAACTTACGGATTCTGTGGTTTGATTATGCTGGTGGGTATTTTCTTCAGACACCTTAAACGTAAACAACTTCAGCCAGAAGCTGAAGCAAGCTAATTCTTAGCAGGCTGTTGCCCAGCCTTAGCGCTGGGCTTTTTTATGCCTAGGGCAAGGCTAATCGTTAAGGCTTACATCGCTTTAAATAAATGATTAGCACTGCGGCTTACCGGGTATTCGCTATTGTCTGCTAGTGCTACGGTGAGCTTGCCAAGCATGTTTTTGTTCACCCTTTTAATGGCGTTAACTCGAACTAAGGTTGAGCGATGAATCTGCCAAAACAAGCCCGGTTCAATTTGGCCTAGCAACTCTTTAAGTGGCGTTCGAATAACGTAGTCACCTTGCTGGCTGCGCACCGTGGTGTACTTGTCTTCCGCCACAAAGGCCAAAATGTGATCGATGGCAATAAGCTCTACCGCTTCTCCTTTACTGGCTCTTATCCATTGCAAGTATTCGGGCTTTTCGTCTAGTGCTTGCACTAATGCTTGAAGGTCGTAGCTGGGACTTGCATCAGTACTTGTTTGGCGCTGCTGAATACGTTGGCAGGTTTGCAATAAGCGCTGCTCATCAATGGGTTTAAGCAAATAATCAACGGCTTGTTGTTCAAAAGCTTGAATCGCATATTCATCAAAGGCAGTGGTGAATACAATATGTGGTGGTTTAGCTAGCTGGTTGAGCTTTTGTGCCACTTCAATACCGGTCATGCCGGGCATACGAATATCCAGAAATACCACGTCGGCGGCCAGTTGCTCAGCAGCGGCTAAGGCGCTTGGGCCGTCACCGGCCTTATCAACAATCTCTAACTCTGGCCAACATTCCCCCAGCATTTTGTCTAAATGAAAACGCAGTAAGGGTTCGTCATCAACAATTATTGCTCGCATGGAAACTCCAATTTGGCCAAGGTGCCGCCGGTTTCTAAAGCTTGAATATGTAAACTAGCTTGATTGGGAAATAAGCTCGCTAGCCGTTTTTGGATGTTGCTCAAGGCCAAACCATGGCCTTGTTTGGCGGCTTGCTTAAAGCCAATGCCGTTATCTTCGATAGTTATTTTCCAGCGCTGCTCGGCCACATTAATGCGCACATTTACATGGCCGCCTTCAGCCTTGGGTTCAATGCCGTGAAAAACCGCATTTTCAACTAAAGGCTGCAATAACATGGGTGGCAATTGGCGCTGGTTAAGCTCTTGCGAAGTAAGCGTTACTGAATACTGCAAACGCTCACCTAAGCGAATTTGCTGAATCGCTAAATAAGCACTAATACCTGCTACCTCATCTTCTAGGCGAATGCTCTCTTGGCGGCTTTTTTTAAGGGTAACTCTTAATAGCTCGGTGAATTTATCTAACAGAATTTCTGCTTGTTTGGGCTCTACTGCGATGAGTGCTTTTAAATTAGCTAGAGTATTAAACAAAAAGTGCGGCTCAATTTGGCTTTGCAGTAACTTTAGTTGGCTGTAGGTAAGTGCTTGCTCCGCTTTTAGCTTTTCTAACTCTGCTTGTTGCAGCGCCGAAGCCATGCTTAGGTTTTGCTCGCGGCTAAAAAAGTAGTAGTAAATAACGGCACAGAAAAATAAGCCAATAATCACTACTTTAAGCATTAAGGGCCAATCAAAGTCATCGTAATAAGGGCTTATCCAATACCAAGTATGGGCGCTGCCAATGCTTAAGGTGAGTGGGGCGCTCAGTACAAATGCCCAAAAGCTACTCATCTTTGGAAACATGGTATCAATTAACATGGTGGTGCAAGTGCCTACTGTGCCAAAACCTAAGGCAATAACAAAATGCATCCAATAGGGACCGCCCCAAATTGCATTGGTGAGGTAGGCAATGGGGAAGGAAAACAGCGCGCAAATTGCCAACGAGCGCCACACTGATAAAAGGCATTTATTGTTCAAAAGAGTCCCTCGAGTTTTATTAAGCCAACTTTATTTTCCGGTAATAAGCTATATACCGCATCACTCGCTCCACCAAGATAGCGCAGCCTTGCGCCAAGCGTCCATCCTTGGCTAAATTCGTAATCCAGCCTTGCTGTTGCGATCACGCCACCGTCTTCTGGCGCTAGCATTAAATCAAACGCCGGTTGCCAGTCTTCTATGTCACGATGCCAATGCAGCATTACATTGTGTTGCAGCAAATTTTGACCATTAAACACTTCACCTTGGGAAAAACGTAAGTTGCTAATGTCGCCACTTTGTTGCTGTAAGTAATAACTAATATCGGCGACGTGTTGCCATTGTGTTTGGTTTAGCGCGCGGTTATCAAACCAATATTCTAGGATAAGGTTATCACCATTTAAATTTGCCCAGGTCATACCTATTAAGGCTTGAAAGCCATGATTAAATTCTTGTTCGATTACTGGTGATACTTGACCAATGTTGCTGCTGTTTAGTTGGCTAACACTGCGCTGATAATGCTGCTGGTAACGGCTCTCGGCATGTACTTCCCAAGCATCGCCAAAGGTGGTGACCCAAGTTCCACCTAGGTTAAGCGCGCGTTTATTATCGTAATAACTTACTGCCTGCCATTCGCTATCGTTATTAAGTTGGTACCAACGTAAACCTAGGCCGCGTTGCTGTAGACCTTCTGATTCGGTTGCTAGGTAAGAGTCGGTATAAAATAAAGCATATTCGCCATTGCCACTAAACTGGCTAAGGCTTAATACGCCCACCCCTTCTTCTACTTGGATGGCTACCGGGTTACGCCGATAAGGCAGGAACATATCTAAAGGGCGAAAACCATAACTTACGCCTAAGTCGATGCGTTGTTTACCAACTAACAAGTCTCGTTCGGCTAACTCGGTTTTCCAGAATAGCTCGGCCACAATTAAGTCATGCTGGTTGTCTTGTTTTTGTTTGGCTTGGCTTAAAGCAACTAGCTGCCCTTGTACATTGCCATATTGAGGAAACCAGCGCAGGGCTGCATCGCCAAACCATTGGTCTTCACTGTCGAACACCGGGCTATTTGAAGCGCTAGCAAAACCGCTATCTAGTTCTAAATGCCATTGCTGTTGCCAAGCTGCTTGGCTAAAGGTACTGGTAAACAATAGCAGCCAAATAAAACGAAATTGAGCCAAAACTTTTCCTAGTTAAAACGTGTCCTTTGAGCATTAGCTTACGAGAGTGGCTAAGGGAACTGGTTTGAATGCGATAAACGGTTAGCTAAGTTGATAAAGTGTTTTAACTAGCGATAAATGGATGCGGGAGTTACTGAGGTTTTATGTGGGGTAATTGGAATATGAACTGTTTGGGTGCACTAAATAGGTTTTGCTCCTTTATGTGTTAACTATAGAGTAAAGGCTTTCGCCTGCGGCGACGTCATTAAGCTTCAACGAGCAAAGCTTAGCTAAGCAAAAAGAAAACTCGCCCTGCATCTTCTTAGATCCTCCGTTGCGCATTCACAAGGGAGTCGAAGTAACTCGCTACGCTCAAACAGACTTCAACTCTGCTCCCTTGTTCATTTGCGCTACTCGGCGAAGATGATGGGATTGAAAAGCACAGTCTTGGCTATCGAGTGTGTGATTACTATTTGTGGGTCGGTTTTTTGGGAAATAAGTACCCAGAATACCGCTGTTGATTATAGCCCTTGAGCTATGAGGTTCTTATGGAAAGGGAAATCGTGTCTTTAAAGGAAAGAAGTAACTGACTGATGTGTTGTTTTTAGCCTTTGAGCCATGAGGTTCTTATGAAGGGGGAAACCATTAGAGGAAGAAAGAAGTACCCAGAGTGCCGCTGTTGATTTTAGCCCTTGAACCATGAGGTTCAAGGCGGGAAACAAGACCCTACCGTAGGCTTCTCAGTCGGGCTGAGCATGCTCAATAGCAGGGAAAAATTACCCTTAAGATACAATTATCGGCTCAGGGACATCACCAACTGGCGAACACCCCAGGAAACTAAACTCTTTATACACTGTAGTAAAACTTCGAATACCCTGCGAGTACTCTATTCAACATTACCCACTGGTTGGCTCTGCTCTAGCAAGGCGCGTTCAATGGTGTTTTGTAGCTCTACTATGCGCTGATTCATGTTATCAGCATAATTCTGATTTTTTGCTTGTTCGTTATGCAGCTCGTAAGAGAGGTGCAAACCAACCATAATGGCTAAGTGCTCGGTACTATTAACGCTGCTCTTTTCTTTGAGCGCTTCTAAACGTTGAGATAATTCGTCGGCGGCTTGGCGAAGTTTATCTTCTTCACCTACCGGGCAAGCTACTCGGTAGTTCTTGCCTAACAATATTATGTCTACGCCCTGCGTCATGATTCGCCTTAGCTAAACTCTATTATCGACTGAATATATAGCGCAGCGCGTTAACTTGCAACCATTGTTGCTGCGGCTTGGTGCAAGCTGCGGCAATAACGAGCAGTTTGCTGTAAAGCTAAACAAATCTGCGTTATCGGTCTCATAAAACCCAGTTTGTTTGCTTGAATATCACTAACGATTTGTCCACCATAGCCAACTATAATTATTTGAGCGTTAACGCTAACGCCAGTTTACAAAGTTTTTTAGGTAACAGGATACAAAGCTTCATGGCGCAAGCAGGCAGTTTTGCCGATGAACGTCGCAGATTTTATCGCATTGTTTACCCAGTGCGTTTGATTCAGCTCCTCATAAAAATGGTTAACACTAAAATTGCCAATGTTGACCCTCAAGGCCGCAAAAAATCAGAAGTGAAAGACGCTTACGCTGCGCAGTTCATGCCGATGATGTACTTAGGTGATCATGTTTTCCCTGTATTGGATGTATCTGAAGGTGGTTGCCGTATCCAATGGCGATCTTCAGCGGAGCCTTTGCCTATATCCAGTAAAATATTGGTGGGGCGGATCATTTTTCATAAAGACCTAAGCAAAATTGTTGACTACCTGCCTAAAGATCTCCAAGACGAATTCGAAGACTTAAGCCTGCTTTACAGTACCGAAGGTTACGAGCATCAGTTCGAGGCGAGAATTATTCGCAAGATTGAAAACAAGCGCGATCCTTACCCACAACTATGCCTGCAATTTACCAAGGCCACTCACATGTCGGCGCGATTTATTCGCCAGCAAGAAAGCACCTTAATTAAACTGTTTCGCGATCAATATATTGAGCGAGTGCGCTTGCGCCGCCAACAGCTGAAAGAAGCTCAGCAGAAATAGCCCTTAAACTGCCACTAAATATAGGTTTAAAAATGGCTGCTACCCTTAAGCAGTGTTAGGATTAGCCAACTAAAAGTAGCTAGGTATTTAATGTGACTAAAATTGCATATCCAGATTACGAAGATCTGGGTGAACTACTCATAGGTTCAAAAATATTGGTAAGCCCTGCCGAAGTTCATGGTCTGTTAAGCGGCCTACTGGCAGCGGGTTTACCCAGTGATGGCGACTGGATGAGCCAGATTAATGCGCTGATTAACGATGGCCAAGGCCTACCTGTTGAGATTAAAAAGCAGCTAAAAATTGTAATGGAAGCTACCCACAGTGGTATGAGCGACAGCTTGTTAGGTTTTCAATTAATGCTGCCCGATGACGAAGTAGTGGTTGAAGAGCGCACCGAAGCTTTAGCCCAATGGGTGCAAAGCTTTTTGGTGGGGTTTGGGGTAGTGCAAAACGACCTGAATAAACTCTCGGAAGATGTACAAGAACTGGTTAAAGACTTTACCGAAATTAGCCAATTATCTTCCGATTTAGATGATGACGAAGAAGAAAACGAACAAGCACTTTTCCAAGTAGTGGAGTACGTGCGTATTGGCGCTATAACTATCTTTGCTCACCTAACTGCCAGTGATAGCGACCAACAACAACCTACATTGCATTAAACACTCATAAGCCAAGGAGTTGCTGTGTTTTTACAACGTCGTCAGCAGTTATTTGCTGCCATGTCAGACAACAGTGTTGCGATTTTCTGTGCTGCCGAAGAACAAACGCGCAGCCGCGATACTGAGTTTCCCTTTCGCCAAGACAGCGACTTTTATTACTTCTCTGGGTTTAACGAGCCCAGCGCATTGTTATTGCTGATCAAACACGCTGGCGAAACTCGCACCGTGTTGTTTAATCGCCGTAAAGATAAGCTTGCCGAAATTTGGCAAGGCCGCCGTTTAGGTCAAGAACAGGCTGTTTCTAGTTTAGGCATGGATAAAGCCCACGCCATAGAAGAGCTAGGTGAGCACTTACATCTTGAGCTAGATGGTTTAGATAAGGTGTATTTAGCACAAGGGCGTTACCCGGCTTACGATCAACAAATTTTTGCTGCCATCGAATGCCTACGCAATGGTTTGCGCCAAGGCTTTAAAGCGCCTAAGCAAATCGAAGATTGGCGACCAATTGTTGATGAAATGCGCTTGATAAAATCTGCCGACGAAGTAGCACTAATGCGCAAAGCGGGTGAGATTTCTGCCGCTGGTCATGTGCGTGCTATGCGCAGTTGTAAAGTAGGCATGTGGGAATACCAGTTAGAAGCCGAAATTCATCACGAATTTTTAATGGCTGGCTCGCGCGCACCCGCTTACGGCACCATTGTTGGTGCTGGCGACAACGCCTGTATTCTGCATTACACCGAGAACGAAAGCGTGATGCAAGATGGCGATTTAGTGTTGATTGACGCAGGCGCCGAATACCAAATGTATGCCGGAGACATTACCCGCACCTTCCCGGTAAACGGCAAGTTTAGCCCAGAGCAAGCCAAGCTTTACAAGGTGGTTTTAGACGCCCAGTTAGCCGCTTTAGATATGTTAAAGCCGGGCGTGTCGATTTATGAGGTTAACCAAGTAGTGCTTAACATTATGGTAAGTGGCTTGGTTGATTTAGGCATTATGCAAGGTGATGTAGCCACACTTATTGAAGAAGAAGCTTACAAAGAATATTACATGCACGGCTTAGGACATTGGATTGGCCTAGACGTACACGATGTGGGTGACTATTACGATGTTAAGCGCACTCGACCATTGGTAGAAGGCATGGCCATCACCATTGAACCTGGCCTGTATATTCCTGCTGATGCCGAGGTACCAGCGGCTTATCAAGGCATAGGTATTCGTATTGAAGACGATGTGGTGATAACCAGCGAAGGTCGTGAAATTCTTACCAGCGATGTGCCTAAATCTATTGCCGAAATAGAAGCGTTAATGGCAAATGGCTAGTATGAGCAAGGCCCAAATCCAAGACCAAGAGCAGTATCAGCACTTTGATATTGCCATTGTGGGTGCGGGCATGGCAGGCGCAAGCCTCGCCTTGGCCTTAAGTAATGGCCGCACTGAGCAGCCATTACGCATTGCGGTTATCGAGGCCGCCGAGCTAAATTTTGGCCAGCACCCAGGCTTTGATGGTCGAGCGATTGCTTTATCGGCTGGCTCAGAGCAGTGGCTTAAACAGCAAAACTTGTGGCAATACTTAGCGCCACACACCTGCGCCATAGAGCATATTCATGTTTCAGATCGTGGCCATTGCGGGTATACCACCTTAGATGCTCAGGAGTATCAGCTTGATGCTCTAGGGCAAGTGATAGAGCTAGAACACGCTGGTCGAGAGTTTCACACACTACTTAGCCAACGCCAACAGGTGCAGCTGTTTTGTCCTAACAAGGTAAACAAGATTGAGCAGCAGTCTGAGCAAGTTTTCGTAGAGCTAGATAAGCAGCAAACCATTAGCGCCAGCTTGTTAGTTGGCGCAGATGGTGCCGAGTCTTTAGTGGGCAAACAAATTGGCAATCAACAGCAACATGATTTTGGCAAGTTCGCCTTAATTGCCAATGTACAGGCCGAGCAAGATCTTGCTGGTCGCGCCTTTGAACGCTTTACCGAAGATGGACCATTAGCGCTATTACCCATGATCGACAATCGTTGGTCGGTGGTTTGGTCACTTACTGGCGAAGATGCTCAGCGCTTACAAGCGGCCAGTGAAAGCGAGTTTTTAGCGGAGCTACAGCGCGCTTTTGGTTACCGTGCTGGGCGATTTATTGGAGTAGGCAAACGTGTTGCTTACCCACTGGTACTGCGCCACTATCCACGCTTATTTAGTCACCGTTTATTGGTACTAGGCAATGCTGCCCATGCGCTGCATCCTATTGCCGGACAGGGCTTTAATTTAGGGCTGCGCGATGTGGCAGCCCTAGCGGAACTGATTCAACAGCAGTGGAGCTGCGGCGGAGATCTAGGCGCGCACAGCCTATTAGATGCATACCAACAAGCGCGTGAGCAAGATAATGCTCGCACTATCTCTATGACATCTACGCTGGCTAGTTTGTTTGCCAGTAACGACAAAACCTCGGTGGTTCCGCGTAATCTTGGCCTTATGGCTATGCAACTTTCACCTCGCTTTAAATCGCTGCTAGCGAAACAAAGCTTAGGTTTATATCTCTCTTAACAAGCACTAGGACAGGCAAATGCAAGCGGTTGATTTAACAATTATTGGTGGTGGAATGGTAGGTTTGGCCTTAGCCAGCGCACTGGCCGACAGCCCATTACGTATCGCTATTGTTGAACCCAAACCCTCACAGCCGCCAGAGCTGAGCGAATACAGCTTGCGAGTGAGTGCTCTTAGTTTGTCTTCTCAACAGTTTTTACAATCGCTAGGAGTATGGCAAAGCATAGTAGAGCAGCGAGTTGCGCCTTATAACGACATGCAAGTTTGGGAGCACGACAGCTTTGCTAAAATTCGTTTTCAAGCAGAAAAGATGATGGTGCCAAACATTGGTCACATTGTAGAAAACGACATTATTCGCCATGCCTTATGGCAGCAAGTTAGCCAGCAGAGCAATGTTACTATTATTGAGCAGGCTGTAGACAAATTGCACCGCGGCGATAGTGAATCATGGTTAAGTTTTGCCAATGGCCAAGGCTTAAGCTCTAAACTGCTGGTGGCAGCAGATGGCGCAAATTCTTGGTTGCGCCAGCAACTAGATATTCCTCTTACCTATTGGGATTACCAGCACACTGCTATTGTGGCCACCATTAAAACTGCGGAACCGCATCAAGATTGTGCCCGTCAAATATTTACCCCTGAAGGGCCTTTAGCTTTTCTACCATTAAGTGATGTTAATACCTGTTCGATTGTTTGGTCGGTTTCCCCCGACAGAGCCGCAGAGCTGCAAGCCATGAGCGAGGCTGAGTTTAATAAGCAACTTACCATGGTTTTTGATAATCGCTTAGGTTTGTGTGAACGAGTAGGAGAGTGTGCCGGCTTCCCGCTGCGGATGCGTTACGCACGCGATTTTGCCGGTAAAGGTTTTGCCCTTATTGGCGATGCCGCCCACACCATTCACCCCTTAGCTGGGCAGGGTGTAAATCTAGGATTAATGGATGCTGCCGCGCTAGCGCAAGAGCTAATTGCAATGCAACAAGCAGGCAAGAGCATTAACGACTACGCCAATCTGCGCCACTTTGAGCGTTGGCGTAAAAGCGAAGCCAGCCAAATGATCGCCTCAATGGAGTTTTTTAAACGCTTATTTGGCAACGCCAACCCAGCACTTAAGTTACTGCGTGGAGTAGGCATGAGTTTGGTGGATAAGGCCGAACCGCTCAAGCAACAAGCGATGCGCCGCGCCTTGGGTTTAGAAGGTGACTTACCGAAGCGAGCTAGTTTAAAAGCCTAAGTTTTAGCGTTGACACTTAAGCTAAGTGCCGGCGCTTTTAGTGGTTAAGCTTATTGAGAGTGGTGCCCGATGAGGACATTGAGTTGTTGTACTCATTGATGAACACTCTGCGGGAGCATCAGCGCATAGATTGCCAACGCGTAACTATTTTTCTGTCAGGCTTGAAATTAAGCTACTGCTGCTTAACATTCGTCACGTTGAAACTCCATTATCGGTCCATTGAATCCTGCTCTTTTTATTGCTATCTGCATCCCGTAGTTGTTTTCACTAGTGTCGATAATAATCCTTTTAGATTTGTTCCTAGCTTGTATGTGTTGCGTTGCAAAAACGAGAGCTCGGGTTGCTAGTCCTTGTCCACGCATGTTTTTGTTAGTAAACACAGGACCAATAACTGCGTCGGAGAGTTCTACTGGGTAATGCTTGCAGCGGCCATAAGTAATGAATCCGTGGCTATAAAGTGTTTTCTTAGTTCCAGAGCAATACATTGAACTTCTCTTCAACGAGATTTTTAACAGAAGCTTTAAGAGTGCTCTTCCTGAGCCAAAATGGTCGCTCAGCATGCTTATATTTCTAATAAATGAGGTGAAACTATCAATAATCACCATCTTGCTTTTAGAAGAATGATCTTTCTTTTCACAAGGAAGAACTTCATTAAAGTCGAGTGAATAAACAAACTGCTTCATCAGTGTAATTTCCAATGCACATGGTAAGGCTTAAACATCAGTTTCTTTTTGAATCGAGCTAATGTTTCAGAAGAGTTTACATATGAACCGTAAACGAAGTATTTAACACCTGAGTAGCCCTCAATGCTTTTTCTGGCAATTTCGGTAATAAGTAAGGGGACGATTCCATCTTTTTGGTAATCTTTGTGCCCAAAAAAATGTGAAAGCTCAAGAAGTTCTCCGGCGACTATACAGCCCGCATAAGCGACTAGTTTTCTGTTGCTATCAAATACTCCAAAGTATGGATAGTTATGGGTGCCACTCTTAGATTTTTTATCAGTGTTAGGCTTTGGCTTGTTATTCAACATTTCTGCGTCCATTGCCCCTTGGCGAACGCTAGTCGAGCAGCGGATTTCGTAAATCTCATCAAGGTAGTCATTGTAAATGATAGGTTCGAATACATAACCCATGCGCAACGCTTTTCTTACGTTTCTTCGAGCTGAACTTTCTAGAGACTTAAAATATGAATCGTAGTCGGCACCCAACGTACAAACCGCTACTCCACGGGTCATTCGGCCAAATATTGGCATTTTAGGATGTCGTCTTGTTACTTCTTTATAAAATGATCGTGTGAACTCGCTAAAAAAAGGTCCTTCATTTTTTGCAAGACTGTATTTTAAGGAAATGTTTAAGTTAGGTGATTTGAATATTAATCGTAGCTTACCTTTTAACTCATTAAGTGAATTCATTTGAGATCCCTTCATAATTCATTCACTTACAGGTTAGATGATAAATATGTTTATTATTATTGATCTTAATCAGTAAAAGCTGATGTTTTTTTGGTGGTTATTTTTAGTTATTACAGATGTCACATAAAAGCTTGGCTTTCATGAATAACCAGCTGAGTTTTCTTTAATATCTATTTATTGCTTTGAATTGCTATTATTTAGTGCTTACAACGCTAACGTTTACTACTTTGGAGAGCAGTAAATACTTAATTCGGGCTGTGTCTATATTTGGCTAGGCTCTTCGTGTCGTAAAGCTAGCTTGTACTAAGCTAAGCGAAATCGCTGATTCGTTATTGGAGGGATTTACATCCACAAAATGGCTAACTGGATGCGCCCAAACAGGTGATTTATTTTTATTAAGTTTTTTCTTGTGGATTAGTTTAACTAATGGTTGGTGATTTTGAGTCAGCCTTTTAAATTGTGGTTAAATTTGCACAAGCTAGCAATAATTAGTGAATAACTAATGTTTGGCTTAGTTTTATGGTGTTTTTTACTATTTTTGGACGTTTTAAGCTAAAGCTTGTCACCACGCTGTTGAAGGGATGTAAGCAAATTGTGCAGCTTATAGATTAGCTCAGCTTGTGATTGGTGCTTTCTTGTTGCGCACATCTCGCTATAATTGTTCAGCATTGGCAGGGGGAGTTTATCCTTCGCGTCCTCATAATAAAGGGATCAGCACATGACACAGCAAACGGTACTTCATCAAGCGCACCTCGACGCAGGCGCAAAGTTAGTGGATTTTCACGGCTGGGAAATGCCGATTAACTACGGCTCACAAATAGAAGAGCACCACGCTGTTCGCCAAGCCGCTGGCATGTTTGATGTCTCCCACATGACCATTGTTGATGTGCAGGGCGAACAAGCCCAAGCCTTCCTTCGCACACTATTAGCTAACGACGTAGCCAAACTTACCGTTAAAGGTAAAGCGCTTTACGGCGGCATGTTAAACCATGAAGGCGGCGTGATTGACGACCTTATTACCTATTACTTTAGCAAAACCGATTACCGCTTAGTGGTGAACTCGGCTACGCGTGAAAAAGATCTAGCGTGGATCAACCAACAAGCCAGCGATTTCGCAGTAAGCATTACCGAGCGCCCAGAGCTAGCGATGATAGCGGTACAAGGCCCACAGGCTAAAAAGCTGACTTCTGCAGTATTAGACAACGACCAAAACCTCGCGATAGAAGGCATGAAGCCATTCTTTGGTGTACAAGCTGGCGACTTATTTATTGCGACCACTGGTTATACCGGCGAGCAAGGCTACGAAATTGTCGTTCCTCAAGATAAAGCGGTAGCGCTTTGGAAAGCGCTAGAAGCGCAAGGTGTACAACCTTGTGGCTTAGGCGCGCGCGATACCTTGCGTTTAGAAGCTGGCATGAATTTATATGGTCAAGACATGGATGAGGGCGTTTCACCGCTAGCGGCAAACATGGGCTGGACCATTGCATGGGAACCACAAGAGCGCGACTTTATTGGTCGTAAAGCACTTGAGGAGCAAAAAGCCGAAGGCACCGACAAACTAGTCGGTTTAGTCATGGAAAGCAAAGGCGTAATGCGTGCAGGCCAAGCGGTTACCGTTGTGAATGAATATGGTGAAGCCTTACCTGGCATAGTAACTAGTGGCACTTTCTCGCCTACTTTGGGTCAAAGTATTGCGCTGGCTCGTATCGCCAATTGCGACGTAGAAGAAGCCTTAGTGGAAATGCGCAAAAAACAGGTTAAAGTGAAAGTAGTAAAACCTGTATTTGTGCGTAATGGCGCCAAAGTGTAAGCCCCAATAATCGAATTTTGTTTGTAGATTTAACTTTAAATTAAAACCTTAAGTAAGAACTTATAGAGGAAAGGAATTATGGCTAATATCCCTGCCGAACTGCGTTATGCCAGTACTCACGAATGGGTACGTTCAGAAGGCGATGGCGTATACACCGTTGGCATTAGTGAGCACGCGCAAGAGCTACTTGGCGACATGGTGTTTATTGACTTACCAGACGTAGGCGACGAGATTGACGCAGGCGATGACTGCGCAGTGGCGGAGTCAGTTAAAGCCGCCTCAGACATCTACGCGCCACTAAGCGGCGAAGTAGTAGAGATTAATGAAGAACTAGAAGATTCACCCGAGCAAGTAAACAGCGATGCTTACGGCGACGGTTGGATGTTTAAAGTTAAAGTGAGCGACGAAAGCGAGCTAGAGAACTTACTCTCGGCCGAAGATTACGCCGCCACAATCGAAGAAGATGAATAAGCTTTGATCAAAAATGCGCTCCGCTAGTCGGGGCGCTTTTTTTATCTGTAACACAATAATAAACCCGACTAAACGCAACGCATTTTGTTTCAGTAATACAGGAATAGTTTAATGAACCCGTCTTTGCCGTTAACCGAACTAGAGCAAAACCAAGACTTTATTCGCCGCCATATTGGCCCCGATCAAGCCGAAGTTAACACCATGCTTAAACAGCTTGGCTTAAGCTCTGTAGAGCAACTTATTGAGCAAACGGTGCCTCAGCAAATTCGTTTAAACCAAGACCTAAGTATTGGCGATAGCCTTACCGAGCAACAAGCGCTTGCTGCATTACGTAAGCTAGCTAAGCAAAACAAGGTTTACCGTAGCTACATTGGTATGGGCTACCACAATACCCATGTACCGCACGTTATTTTACGTAATGTATTTGAAAACCCTGGTTGGTACACCGCCTACACGCCTTACCAGCCAGAGATTGCCCAAGGCCGCTTAGAAGCACTGCTTAACTTCCAACAGTTAACCCTAGATTTAACTGGCTTAGAGCTAGCTAGTGCTTCGTTATTGGATGAAGCTACCGCCGCAGCCGAGGCCATGGCGCTTGCTAAGCGTGTGTCTAAAAATAAAAAATGTAACCTGTACTTTATTGCCGACGATGTTCACCCACAAACCATTGACGTAGTAAAAGAGCGTGCCGATTTCTTTGGCTTCGACGTAGAAGTAGGCCCAGCCGAAAGCGTGGTTGAGCACAATGTGTTTGGCGCGCTGCTGCAATACCCCGGCACTACTGGCCGAGTGCGCGATCTAAGCGAGCTAATTGAACAAGTGCATAGCAACAAAGGCATTGTGGCTGTAGCGGCCGATATTATGGCTTTGGTGATGCTTAAATCGCCGGGAGCGATGGGTGCCGATGTTGTACTAGGCTGTGCCCAACGTTTTGGTGTACCAATGGGTTACGGCGGCCCACATGCCGCATTTTTTGCAACCCGTGACGCTTACAAACGCTCGCTACCGGGTCGTATTATTGGTGTATCTAAAGATCGCCGTGGCAAACCTGCATTGCGTATGGCACTGCAAACCCGCGAGCAACATATTCGCCGCGAAAAAGCTAATTCAAACATTTGTACTGCCCAAGTATTGCTAGCCAACATGGCTTCGTTTTATGCAGTATTTCATGGCCCAGACGGCCTGCGCACTATTGCCCAGCGTATTCACCGCTTAACCGCTATTCTTGCTCACGGCCTAGAGGCCAAAGGCCTAAGCCCAGAGCACGCCCAATACTTTGATACCCTAAGCATTAAAGTAAGCGATAAAGACGCGATCAAAGCACGCAGTGAAGCATTAGGTATTAACTTGCGTATGGATTTAGACGGCAGCGTAGCGCTTAGCCTAGATGAAACCACCACTGCAAGCGACGTAAATGACTTATTCACCGTATTACTAGGCGAAGATCACGGCTTAGATGCCGCGCGTTTAGATGACATTGTGAAAGGCGAAACCTGCATTCCAGAAACGCTTTTACGTGATACGCCAATTTTGGAGCACGAAGTATTTAACCGCTACCGCAGCGAAACCGACGTACTGCGTTACATTCGCAAGTTAGAAGGTAAAGACTTAGCGCTAAACCACTCGATGATCTCGCTAGGCTCATGCACCATGAAGCTAAACGCTACCGCTGAGATGATTCCAGTAACTTGGCCAGAGTTTTCGAGCATGCACCCCTTCTGCCCAAGTGACCAAGCGCAGGGTTACCACGCTATGATTAGCCAGCTAGAAGATTGGCTAGTAAACATTACCGGTTACGATTCAATTTGTATGCAGCCAAACTCGGGCGCGCAAGGTGAATACGCAGGCCTGTTAGCTATTCAAAAATACCATGCTAGCCGCGGCGACCATCACCGTAACATTTGTTTAATTCCTAGCTCGGCGCACGGTACTAACCCAGCTTCTGCACAAATGGCTAACTTAAAAGTAGTGGTAGTGGCCTGTGATAAAGAGGGCAACGTAGACATGGACGACATGCGCAGCAAAGCCGAAGAGCTAGCCGAGCAGTTGTCATGTGTAATGATTACCTACCCAAGTACTCACGGCGTATACGAAGAAACCATTAAAGAGATTTGCGACATTGTTCATGACAACGGCGGCCAAGTGTACATGGACGGCGCCAACATGAACGCCCAAGTAGGCATTACTTCACCGGGCTTTATTGGCTCAGACGTAAGCCACTTAAACCTGCATAAAACCTTTGCTATTCCACACGGTGGCGGTGGCCCAGGCATGGGGCCAATTGGCGTTAAAGCCCATTTGGCACCGTTTGTGGCAGGCCACAGCGTAGTAAGTAACGGTAAAGCTAGCCACGCCAATGCCGCGGTATCGGCTGCGCCTTATGGCAGCGCGTCTATTTTGCCTATTAGTTGGATGTACGTTGCCATGTTGGGTAACCAAGGGCTGCGCCAATCATCAGAGATTGCCATTCTCAACGCCAACTACTTAGCCAGCCGTTTAAGCCAAGGCTTCCCTATTTTGTATAGCGGACAAAATGGCCGCGTTGCGCACGAATGTATTATTGATATGCGCCCACTTAAAGAGGCCACCGGCATTACCGAAATGGACGTAGCCAAGCGCTTAAATGACTACGGCTTCCACGCGCCAACCATGAGCTTTCCAGTAGCGGGCACCTTAATGGTTGAGCCTACCGAGTCGGAATCACTAGCCGAAATCGACCGCTTTATTGATGCCATGTTATCGATACGTGCCGAGATCGCCAAAGTAGAAACCGGCGAGTGGACCTTGCAAGACAACCCGCTAGTATTTGCCCCGCACACTCTAGATGATATTACCGATGCTCAGTGGACTCACAACTACAGCCGAGAGCTAGCCGTGTTCCCATGTGACGCAGTTAAGCAAAACAAATTCTGGCCTACAGTAAACCGCATTGATGATGTATATGGGGATAGAAATTTATTCTGTGCTTGCCTTCCAATGGAAGCGTATCAAGAGTAAAAATTGAAACCTTTTCAGTGTGTTATGATAGAAAGCGAAGCATTGGTGCTTCGCTTTTTTGTTCGAATAGTTATAGAACTTAAGCAGTTGAATTTAAAGTTACTCTGACCCCTTCTATTTATTATTAGTGGGGAGCCCTCAGACTCTGCCCCCTTTTATACCTTAACGTTCTTAAAGCTTATCTTGCAGCCTGTATTGCCCAAGGGCTTACAGCGAGTGAGAGATTATAGCTTGGTACGTGGGAACGCTAAACGGGTATTGCGGCGTATTCAGTTAGTACTTCGAGTGCCGGAACGCGTTAACCTTAACGCGTTCCAAACCGACAACAACAGCGTAACTCGGCTACTGCCAACATCCTATGTATAGCACAGGTATTAGCCGAACGAGCTAGCCGAAAGGCAAATAAAATAAGGAGAGTGGCAGGGCTTAACGTGAGGACGAAAATGAAAACATAATAACAATTTAGCACCACGTATAATAGGTAGAGGCTTAGCACTATCCCCCTGTCTTAGTCAGGCTCGCCTAGTAAAACTGTAGGTACTACCTGAAACCCAAACTTATTAGCAATTTTGTTATACTCCTTACCTAAATGTTGAAGTTTACCAACTCCTTCTCCTGCTTTTTGTATGAGTTTTCCAAATTTGTTACTTCCTGTTATACAGTCTTGAATAAAACTTTGAATTTTAACGAATTTGTCAATTGAGCTAATCGCTTGCTTTGTATCTTTTACAGATTGTATTCCTTCAATTGCATCATTTGCTCGATGCAGCTCTTTGGTTGCACGCGGTAATAATTTAACTAGTTCAGGACTCTCTTTAATTTCACTTGAATCACCTAAATCCTCTATAAGTTCTTCTCCCCAATTTTTTAATTGGCTAGCAAAAGTCTGTATTTGAATACTAATAGAAACTTCTTGGCTATTTTGCTGTTGGTTATCCTGAGCTACAGACTGGCTTATCGTCGGGCTTGCTGTCATGTTAATATGATTATTCACAATTGTTTCTCCTCCTCCATTTGAATACTTATATTTTTTATGCCTACTCTCAGCTGACTCTACACCATCTAAAAGGCTTGAAACTGAATACTCGACATCTAATTTATCATCGTATTGAATATCATTATCTTTGTTTTGCAGTATCCGCTTTTCAAGCTTAACAAGGCGACTATAAGCTATATAGCTTTGTCTCAAAGAATGTTCGCATGTAAGAACTAAATACTCCTCTAATCCAATGTTTTTAGTCTTGTAAGATTTGTGGATTTCGAAAAAGTAATTTCTAATTACCGCTAGGAAGCCTCGTTGCTCTCCACTTTCTACCTTTATTCGTATTTCTTTTTCCTCCCTATCTAATGTAACTATTGCTTGACTATCAAACTCTTCACTTTGAAGCAGTACTCCGTAACGCCAACTATTTTTAGGCGTTTGCAACTGGTGGGTTTTAACGATGAATCTCGCCATTAACTCGGGTGGTAAATAACCTTGATACTTATATATAAAATTTATTCCACTATTTAATTTAGGGTTTGGTTTTAACTCTGTAGGTAATAAATCGGGGATTAAGTATTTTGGGTCTTTAGAAGGACCAACTACATGAATTTTGTAACACAATTCGAATTGTTCCATTACCTTCATTAAAAATGCTGACTTTCCTTTATATCTTCCACAATCAAACTCTGATCTAAGTAGCGATTCGGCTTCTTGTTTAGAAATAATACCGTGCTGTTTAGCAAGGGTATCTGAATTGATTAGAGTATAAATACCTTCTGTAATCCATGTAGGGTTCAAAACTTGTGTGTTAAGCTCTTCTAATCCTTTAAAATGAATTACTTGACCTAGGTCATTTAACAATGTCAGCAACACGCTTTGTGAATCAGGGTTAGAAATCCCATTTTTTTCACAAATTTCTATGAACTTTTGAAACTGAATGTGATCTGAGTTTGTTTTTATCTGTTCAATATCCTGTCTTACTTTCAACCAATTTTGGGCTAGTATAAAATTTCTCATTTCTAGCTTAGATATTTGTTTAATTAACTCTTCTTTTAGTTTTTTAATGCCGTAATTACTTTTACAGCTAACTTTGTGAAAGCCACAAATATTAGGATACTTTTCTAACAATACTTGGCGAGTCAAATTATCATCAAACTGTTGATCAGATTTATTCAAAATTATTAAGATAGGTGATTTGCTACTTACTGCCATTACTTGTTTTATCCAATGTTCTGGATTATCATCTTTTCGAATGTTTAAAACTACTAGATATAAACAGCGTTCAGATAAAAACAACTGATGAGTGGCTCTCATTATTTCTTGCCCACCGAAATCCCAACAGTGCACTTTTATTGTCTCTTTAGTCTTATCATTTGAAGAGATTACCCATGGGCGAATAGAAATACCATCTGTCTTATTTTCGTTTTCGTCATATTCATCATCTATAAAACGTTTTATTAAAGATGTTTTACCAGCAGCCCCTTCGCCAACTAAGATTAACTTAGCTTCGTTGAGCTTTCCTGTTTCACCTTGCAAAGAGTTATAATAACTTTGCATCGATTCATTACCCCTTGAAATGATTTCAATCGGAGGGAAATGAAGGGGGTTATCTTCCAAATAAATACCATTACCCGTGTCATCATCTATACCGTTAAGACAAATAGGTAAGTTTAATAATAGTACTTCTAGGGGGATTTGAGTTATTTTGCAATCTCTAGCGTAGATGACTTTAAGATTAGATAAACATGTTAACTCTATTAGACTGATTATATTGTTGTTTGTGAAATAAACACGCTCTAGTTTCTGAAATCTATCAATGCCTTTAAGATTTTTTACTTGTGTTGTCCAGAATACTAGTTGCTTAAGGTTGGGTAGGGTAGGTAATTGATTTAAAGTTTTTAAATCAGAGCCTCCTATATTTAATTCTACTATGTTTGATAATTTTTCTAGCCATTTAAAACAAGATATAGGAGAGTGACAACAGAGCACTCTCTCAATCTTTTCCAGATTTTCTATAAAGGATAAATTGGTCAGGTTGGTTTCAATTACACTTAGATACTCAAGGCAAGTTGTTGTAAGCTTCTCTTTCGACTCTAAAAAAATGCAACTTTCAAATTCCAGTTTCTTTAATTTTTTGAATTTATTTAATTCACATATTGAGTCAATGGTGAAACCTCTCATATATAAGTGTGATAGGTTTTTAAGCTCAAGATTATTTAAAAATGAGGTGCTGGTTTCAGTGTCGATCATAAAGATTTTTAATGAGACTAAATCTCCATCTGTATTTATGACGTATGAAATTTCATTCTGCTCAAACCTGGTGTCAATTTCATCACTTTCTTCTATCTCAAGATTAAATTTTTTGGCTATTTTATGTAATTTTTTAATTTCAGGTGAAGTGACTTCGTTAGGCTTATTGAAATTTCGGTGTTCTCCATTTAATGGAAGCTCAATGTCATTCATGGAAATCCTTTTGTAATTGTGTAAGTTTTAATTTAAATTGCTGCGATGATAATAAAGTCTTTTTATTTAGTACAGTTATTTAAAGAGCTCCAAGTTATCACAGACTACGTTTGCTCTTTTTAAGCGCCAACTGAAAAATGCGTTAATATTCTATGCCCTTTAAACATCAGCCCTTTAGATCCCGGGTCTCGTGGGACGCCCTGTTCTTTAGGTTATGTTATAAAGGAAATAAAAGGAGTCAGAGTAACTTTAAATATCTGCTCCCTTTAACTCCCTTATCTAAAAATCACTTATCACATTAAACGCTCTAAACTCGTCGTAGGCGTATTGATCGGTCATGCCGCTGATATAGTCAATAATCAGCCGTGTGCGGTAGTAAAACTCGCGGCATTGCTCACTGCCAAACGCATCACTTACTGGTGCTTCGCTCATAGCCTTTTGATAGGCCGCCAAATGCTTAGATGGCAGCTTTTTGAATAGGCGCTGTATATAAGCAGAGCTTTTTTCTTTGGGTTTTGTGTTATCTACTAAGTATTCAAACTGGCCTTGGCTTAGCGCAAGTAGCGGTTGGTAACAGGCCATTAAGCCAGAGATAATTTGGTAGCCTTGTAGCTCGCGGGCTTCTACCTCTGGGTGGCAAAAGCAACGCTCTAGCGCAACACTTTTAAAGGTTTCTACAATCAGGTGGTTTACGCTGCCATCTTCGATAAGTGCGCGGTTTAAGTTGCCTTGATAAACCGCTTCTAAGTTTTCTATAAACTGGTTTTTGGCATGTTCAGGTAAGCGTTGGTTTACTGCTACGCGCAGGTAAACAAAAAACATTGCGTCTCTTTCTTCATCACTTAGCTGTGGTTTTTTACTTTGGTGAGCAAAGTCGAGAATGGTGTCCATTTCTTTTGGTTTGCTGCAGCCATGTTCACTGCTTAGCTTGGCAAAAGTGTCTAATAGGGCGTGCTTTAGTTCTTTAATGCTCAGCACGCCTTTTTCTATGGCGTCTTCTAAATCGGCAATGCCGTAAGACACATCATCCGCCGCTTCCATAATGTAAGAAAACGGCGAGCGGCAGTATTGCTCTATATTTAGGCTGTAGCGAATGTCTTGAATGTAGTTTTGCTCGCTAAGGTAATAACCCACTTTCTTTTTTAAGTAACTAAACGGTGCGCTTTTATCTGGCTTGGCTTCTGTTCCACAGCGAGTGTATTTGAGTATGCCAGAGGCTTGCGAGTAGGTGAGGTTTAGCTTTAATAAGGAGTGAATAAGCCTTATGCCTTGAGCGTTGCCCTCGAAGCTGACTAAATCTCGATGAATCGCTTTTGGCAGATTTTGTTTCGGTTTTTCGTTCTGGTCTTCATCTAGTTCTGTTGCTTGAGAGCTTTGGTAGAGGTGGTTGAGGTTTTCACTTAGCCAATCAATTAAGGCTTCTTCGCCAAAGTGACCAAAAGGCGGGTTGCCTATGTCGTGCATTAAACAGGACATTTCAACAATGCTTTCTAACTGGCGCTCTAAGCCTTTAAGTTGGTAGCTGTTTTGTTCATCAACTAAGGCTTCGCAAATGAGCTGAGAAATATAGCGACCCACTTGCTGTACTTCTAAAGAGTGAGTAAGGCGACTGCGCACTGCGGCGTTGCGCTCTAAGGGGAAAACTTGGGTCTTTTGCTGCAATCGCCGAACCGCTGCGCTGTTAATAATGCGGCCTCGATCGCTCTCAAATTTCTTTAGGTCGGCATTAAGATCTGGCTTAGCTGGGTAGGGCCTAGTACCGAGAATTTTGCTAGCGAAATTTACTGTCATACTCTAAACCGCTCTCTATCAATTAGAGTATTTATACTGCTGTATTATCAATAGAAAATCAATTAATGAGGTTTTTGAAAATAGTAGGTTGGATCATTACTGAGAAGTGGCTGGCGTTGATAACAGTGGGAGTGATGTTTTTATATTTACTTGCGATAAAGGCGACGGTTTTAGCGTGGTATTTACGGCCTTGGCGGTTACACTAAGCCGCTTAGCTGGTGAGTATTTACTCCCAGTATTACAGTGCTTTTATTAAAGCACCTTGTTTTATAAGGCTTGTTTATGTCGTTTAGTGCGTTAGGTTTGTGTGATGCTTTGCTAAAAGCCGTTGCAGAGCAGGGTTATGCCACGCCATCATCTATACAGCTTGAAGCGATTCCAGCTGTGTTAAGCCAGCGTGATGTAATGGCGGCAGCACAAACTGGAACCGGTAAAACGGCCGCTTTTACCTTGCCAATGGTGCAGCTGTTAGCGGGTGGGAACAAGCCGCAGGCCTTAGCGGTGCGGGCATTAGTGATTACCCCAACTCGAGAGCTGGCTGCACAAGTTGCCGAAAGTGTTAAAAACTACAGCAGCAATATGAACATTTGTACTGCTGCGGTATTTGGTGGGGTGAGGATTGAGCCGCAAATCGCTCAGCTGCGAGATGGAGTAGACGTGCTGGTGGCGACGCCGGGTAGATTGCTTGATCTTTATAAACAACAGGCTGTTAAGTTTGAGCAGCTTGAGATTTTAGTGCTTGATGAAGCAGACCGGATGTTGGATTTAGGCTTTATCGACGATATTCGCAGTATTCAAAGCTTACTGCCTAAACAGCGCCAAACTTTACTGTTCTCTGCCACCTTTTCTCAAGCGATTAAGGCACTAGCCAGGGGCATGCTTAATAACCCCAAGCTTATTGAAGTAACCGCAGTAAATCGCACCGTTGATACGGTTAAACAACGTATTCATCCGGTAGATAAAGCACGTAAAAACGCCTTGTTAATCCACCTGCTTAAAAAGCATAAATGGCCGCAAGTGCTGGTGTTTAGTCGCACTAAACGCGGTGCCGATGCTTTGGTCTCTCAGTTAGCGAATGTGGGGATTACGGCTGCTTCTATTCATGCAAACCGCACCCAACATGCGCGAACCAATGCCTTAGAGGGCTTTAAAGGTGGCAGCATAAAAGTGCTGGTGGCTACCGATATCGCTTCGCGAGGCATTGATGTTAGCCAACTGCCATGTGTGATTAATGTTGATTTACCTTATGTTGCAGAGGACTACGTGCATCGTATTGGCCGCACCGGGCGTGCTGGAGCCTCTGGCTTGGCGATTTCATTGTTTAGTGAAGATGAGTCTAAACAGCTAAAGGCAATAGAACGACTGATTGGCCGCCAGTTTACATTGGATGTTATCCCGCGCTTTGCTCCTACTCAAAAACAGCCAGAACCGCCTAGCGATGACGACGATGTGTATGGCAATTTTGAGCCAAACCCTGTTGCGGATTACAAAGGTAAATCGAAAGGGCGAGGAAGCCGCAGTGGGAAAAGCTCAGGCAGAAGTGCTAAAAGTAACAAGCGGACAAAGTAAGTGGAATATAGCTGTTGTTAGGTTAGGGACTTAGGTGAAAGCAATTTGATCAACCATTAAAGATAACGTTATTCGTTTTGAACTTTTTTGTGGTCCACTTTTTTTTACCCAATTTGAGAACTCACTGCGGAAACGGTGTTCGAGATAGTCTGTATAGAAGAAGGGAATAGCTAACCTATTATTTCGGTTAGCTATTTCTTTGATTCGAATAAAGTTAGCCAAACATGAGGTAATGGGTTAGGCCAATGAATAATATGGCGACTGATGAGGTTAAAAGAATAACAGCTAACACTTTGTCTATAGTTCTTATTGAACGTTGTACTAGTTTTTCGTCGTAAAGTTGTATGTTGCCAACTCGCTTACTTACTACGGTTAAGGCATACATGGGTAAACGGGTACCAAAGCCTTTATCCCATTCTGGTATGTCACCATGCACTTTTTTTATCTGCTTATCGAAGTGTTTTAGCGATATGCGACCAAATAAGAGGAGCGATATCGAGAAGGTTAGAAAAGTGATTGGTAGTCCCACTGCCACGATACTATTAAGCACTTCCACTAGGCTAATCATTTCATAGAGCTTTGACGTGCTCTACTATCCTATTAAAAAATATATAGAAAAAATAGAAATGAAAAATATCACAGAAGATATATTGTAGTACCAAGCCAGTTTAATATCTTTTGCTCTGGCATGTCTTTTAACTGCGTTCTTATCGACAATCGGCGTGCTTTTTACTTCTTTTTTAACGATGACTAAGGCGTATGTCATTATTCGTGTTCCGAAGCCTTTATCCCATTCAGCTGGGCCAAAACCTTCCTTTAATAGTTCGTTGTCCAAGTGGTTAACAGATATTTTTCTAAAGACTATTGTTGCTATTCCCCAGTTTAGAAAAATAACAAAACCGACAATAGCAAGGTAATCTTCAAAATTTAATGAATTCATTATATGCTCGAGCCCAGTTTGTAGGCACTTTCTGCAAAGAAACGGCCAACAGTGTCACCTGTTACAGCTGCACCGTATCCCGCTGTTACCCCAATTCCTACTGCTACAACCCAACCTACTGGTGTTGAGAATAGTGCGATACCTAAAAGTGTTGAAGTTACAACGGAACCAACAGCCATTCCAGCAGCAGCAGCAGAGCCGAAGGCTGCAGTTTCAACTGCTGCTGATTTCTGCCAGTTTGCTCCTGCTTTGTATTGGTCATATACACCAGCACCACGAACGCCAGCATCAATGGCTAATGCTCCATAACCTAACATGCTTGTTTTGCTGGCAAAACCTTTTATCAAGTTAAATTCTTTGGTGGTGGAAAGCTTTATTGGTTGGAAGCTACGAGCGCTTTTAGCCTGATTTATGCCACGTTGAGCACTGGTCCAAGCGTTACCTCTAGAGCTGGCTTTACTCGCGTATTTGTTGATCTCTCGGTGAAACTTTCTCGTCAGTTCCGCGTGCATGCTTTTTGCGGCTTGCTCTAGCTTGGTCATTTCGATTTTACTGAGCTTAGCTAGCTTTCCTCTGCGTACTGCTTCTAAAGCTTTCTGATATCGCTCAGCCGTTGCCCCAAAAGTATTAAACCTCTGTTCAATCACGGTCGCAGCTGCTCCTGAGTACCCAGCTTGATTGCCTGTTTTTCTTGGATCAATTTTATCGTGAAATACTAAAGGAGCGATATGCTCTTGGTTAAATTCGGCCATTGCAGTCACTAAGTCTGAGCCGAACTGATTAAGCATGTCTGCAATGTTTACTCGTTGCTGGCGGGGAAGTAAGCGGAGCTCTCTTAGCTGGCGTGCCTTTTGAGGGTAGAGCTGTTGCCAAGGCTTACGGTCTTGCGTTGGCTTCATTTGTCTTACTACAAATGGCGTTCCATGAGGAATGGTATTACTTAAGATATGTGGGTTATCTTTTCTAAAAGCCAACAAAGCTTCTTTATCATTTGTATCACATGGCGGTTTACTGCAGTTGCTTTTATTGAAGCAAATTAGAATGTCATCGCTCATTGGTTAATCCATTAATCACAAATAAATCATTAGTGGTAATTCTGTTGTAATTGGTATTAAGTGTCAACAAAGTAAGAGGTCTAAAACTTAAATTTAACAATTGCTTATTGAAGGTTGAACTTAAATCAAATTGTCTAATCTTTGACTTACCCTCGAATTGCTGTAGTTTATTTTTAATTGGATGTTCAATTAATAAAATTTGAGTGACACTTATGCCAAAGGTAGGGATGCCTGAAATACGTAAACCGCAGCTGGTAGAAGCTACTATGGCGGTGATAAACGAAGTAGGTTTGTCGGGCGCAAGCGTGACTTTAATTAGTAAAAAAGCAGGTGTGTCTTCGGGCATTATTCATCATTATTTTGGTGGTAAACACGGCTTATTAGAAGAAACTATGCGTACTGTGTTACGTAAGTTATCTGCCGCTTCCATTGCGCATCTGCAAGCTGTTGAGCCCAACGATGTAATAGCGAGGGTTAAGGCGATTGTTGCTGCCAATTTTGATGGCTACCAAGTAGAAGGCAAGGTAGTTAAAACCTGGCTAGCATTTTGGGCGCAGGCTATGCACGACCAAGATTTACATCGCTTGCAACGCGTGAATGAGCGCCGCTTATTGTCGCACCTTCGTTTTGAACTCAAACACATTTTACCTGCCGAACAAGCCGCTTTTGTTGCCCAAGGCATAGCAGCACTTATCGACGGTATTTGGCTGCGCGGGGCACTTAATCCCGAGGGTATTTCTGCTGATTATGCGCAAAAGCTGGTAGCAGATTACCTAGAAAAACAACTCGCTCCCTATTTAGGCTAAGTTTTAACTAAGCAACAACAGCTAAGGACTAAGGCATTTTGATGACAATGAAGTCTCTTTATATCCATGGTGAAGCCTTTGAAGGCTCTTCGGCGGATACATTTATCACGACTAACCCTGCCACTGGCGAAACGTTAGCCGAAATTACTCAGGCCTCTGTCGAGGATGTTGATCGCGCTGTGGCCTCTGCGCAGCAAGGCTTTAAATTGTGGGCGGCTATGAGTGGCGCTGAGCGAGGCCGCATTATGATGCGAGCGGTGGCCATATTACGCGAACGTAACGACGAGCTGGCAGAGCTAGAAGTGAAAGACACTGGCAAGCCCATTCAAGAAGCAATAGCAGTAGACATTGTTACTGGTGCCGATGTGATTGAGTATTACGCGGGTTTGGCGGCTGCTATCCAAGGCCAGCAACAAGACTTAGGCCACGGTCAGTTTTTTTATACGCGCCGCGAACCCTTAGGTGTATGTGCCGGAATAGGCGCGTGGAACTACCCCATTCAAATTGCCATGTGGAAATCTGCCCCTGCCTTAGCGGCAGGCAACGCCATGGTGTTTAAACCTTCGGAAGAAACCCCTTTGTCTGTACTCAAATTGGCAGAGATCTTTAGCGAGGCTGGCGTGCCTGAAGGTGTATTTAACGTGGTGCAAGGTGATTACCGAGTTGGGCAAATGCTGTCGCGTCATCCTGATATCGCCAAGGTTTCGTTTACTGGTGAATCTGGCACCGGTAAGAAGGTAATGGCCGATGCTGCTGGTACGCTCAAAGACATCACTATGGAGCTGGGTGGTAAGTCACCTCTCATCGTATTTGACGATGCCAAGCTAAATAACGCGGTGTCGGCAGCCATGCTAGCTAACTTTTATACCCAAGGAGAGGTGTGTACTCACGGTACGCGGGTGTTTGTGCATGATGCAATTTACGATGAGTTTGTAGCGCAAATTACCCATCGAACACGCAAGCTAAAAGTGGGTGACCCAAGTGATACGGAGACACAAATTGGCGCGCTTATCTCACGTGATCATTTAGAGAAGGTGCTGGGTTTTATTGAAGCAGCAAAAGCTTCTGGCGCACGTTTACTATGTGGTGGCCAGCGTGAAACGGGCAATGGCTTAGATAAAGGTTACTTTGTGCAACCCACCATTTTTGCCGATTGTAGCGACGATATGCCGCAAGTTAAGCATGAAATTTTTGGCCCAGTAATGTCGATTCTCCGTTTTAGTGACGAAGATGAAGTGGTTAAGCGTGCCAATGCTACCCAATATGGCTTAGCCGCGGGTTTGTTCACCCAAAACTTATCGCGTGCTCATCGAGTTATTGCGCAAATAGAAGCCGGCATTTGCTGGGTAAATACCTGGGGCGGCTCTCCAGCAGAAATACCCGTAGGCGGTTATAAACAGTCGGGCATTGGCCGAGAAAATGGCATAGAAACGCTTAATCACTACACCCAAAACAAAAGTGTAATGATTGAGTTAGGTGACTTAGAAAGCCCTTACGAATAAGCCATTCAGCACTAACAATTGCTTAGGCTAGTTTGGCCAAACAGGGAATAAGATGAACACCAATTACGATTACATTATTGTTGGCGCAGGCTCGGCGGGTTGTGTATTAGCCGACCGCTTAAGTTCTTGCGGTAAACATAGGGTTTTATTGCTTGAGGCGGGCGGCAGCGACAAAAGTATATTTATTCAAATGCCTACCGCTTTGTCTTACCCCATGAATAGCAAAAAGTATGCATGGCAGTTTGAAAGCCAGCCAGAGCCGGGTATCGATAATCGCCGTTTGCATTGCCCAAGAGGGCGAGTGCTTGGTGGCAGTTCTTCGATTAATGGCATGGTGTATGTGCGTGGTCATGCTTGCGACTTTGATGAATGGGCAGAGCAGGGCTCACAGGGGTGGAGTTATCAAGAGTGCTTGCCCTATTTTCGCCGGGCTGAGTCGTGGATACAAGGCGCTGATGATTACCGAGGGGGCGATGGCCCACTGGCTACCTGTGGCGGTAATAATATGAGCTTGAACCCGCTTTACCAAGCCTTTATCGATGCTGGCCAGCAAGCGGGTTACCCAACAACCAGTGATTACAACGGTTACCAGCAAGAGGGTTTTGGTCCCATGCATATGACCGTAGACAAAGGCGTGCGCGCTTCAACATCAAACGCTTACTTACGCCGTGCTCTTAAGCGCAGCAACCTCACCTTGTTAAAGGGCGTGCTTACTCGCAAGGTATTAACTAAAGACCAACATGCTATTGGGGTAGAAATTGAGCGAGCCGGTCAAGTAGAAAAGCTGTTTATCAACAAAGAAGTGCTGCTGGCTGCAGGCTCTATAAGTTCGCCGCAGTTATTGCAGCTATCGGGCATTGGGCCGAAAGCCGTTTTAAAAGATGCAGGTGTTGAGCTGGTGCAAGATTTGCCAGGTGTGGGGGAAAACCTGCAAGATCACTTAGAAGTGTATTTTCAATATGCCTGTCGCCAGCCGATAACCCTTAACAGTAAGTTAGGGCTAATTAGCAAAGGCTTGATTGGCGCGCGTTGGCTATTGCGAAAAGACGGTTTAGGCGCAACTAATCATTTTGAATCTTGCGCGTTTATTCGCTCGCGGGCTGGACTTAAATGGCCGAATATTCAATATCACTTTTTACCCGCCGCGATGCGTTACGACGGCCAAGCTGCTTTTAGTGGACATGGTTTTCAGGTTCATGTTGGGCCTAATAAACCCCAAAGCAGAGGGCGAGTGTGGATTAGCTCGGCCGATCCTCATGCCAAACCTAATATTCAGTTTAACTACATTAGCACCGAGCAAGACAAGCAAGACTGGCGTGACTGTATTCGTTTAAGTCGAGAGATTTTGGCGCAGCCAGCCATGGATGATTATCGCGGCGAAGAGATTCAACCCGGCGCTAATATTAACAGGGATGAAGCGATAGATGCGTGGGTAAGGCAAAATGTAGAAAGTGCTTATCACCCTTCGTGCAGTTGTAAAATGGGCGGTGATGATGACCCAATGGCCGTGGTAAATAGCCAGTGCCAAGTAAAAGGCATTACTGGCTTACGGGTGATTGATTCCTCAGTATTTCCTACTATTCCTAATGGTAATCTTAACGCCCCTACCATTATGGTGGCGGAGAAAATAGCGGACTCTGTTTTAGGAAAACCACCGCTTGCTCCTTCTACGGCATGCACTTGGATAGCCCCTGATTGGCAAACGAAGCAGCGAAGTACTTAGCTCTGCATAGCGCTAACTAAAACTTAGCTTTGTGCCAACTGTGGCCGACTATCTCGCTTAGTTAGCCTCAGCTAATCATTTCATTATTTGCAGTTATTTACCGACTAAATTATGCCGCACATCTCATTTTTGTAAACGTTTACACTTGTTCTCTTGATTTATTTTTTATAGAGGAACACATTAACATCAGAAATGTTGCACTGCCAATTGGCTGGTTTTTAAACCCCAAATGTAGCTGTTATAGAGTTGTCACTGTTATTCACGCACTGCTTAGCCGTTGTGGCGTTTTTGCAGCGGCTTCTTTATTACTTGCTCCACTATGCCTTAAAAGCTAAATACAGTGTTTTCTTGCTTTTATATGTAAACGTTTCCATTTTGTGTTCATGGCTATAAAAGCCAACGAGGCGGGCTTTGCTACACATGCTTTGTTGCACAGTGTAAGCACAAGGGGAAACGCGGATTAAACAACAAGGCACTAGCAAAGGCATTAAAGAAGTTAGTAACTAGCAGTAAATAACGGAGGTTTTTTTACATGGCCGATTTAGTGATTAATGACAGAGAATCGTGGGTAAATGACTCGATTGATGGAGCCTTATATACCCAACAACACAATAACCTTAGCCGCTTAGATTTTGGCAATGACATTAAAGTTATTGCCCGATCAGATTGGCGTAAAGACAAAGTGGCAATTATATGTGGCGGTGGCTCGGGCCACGAACCTGCACATGCCGGTTTTGTTGGCAAGGGCATGTTAACTGCAGCGGTGTGTGGTGATTTGTTTGCCGCCCCAAGTGTAGACGCAGTGCTTAATGCAATATTGCATGTTACCGGCGATGCTGGCTGCTTGGTGATTATTAAGAATTATACTGGCGATCGACTTAACTTTGGGCTTGCTTGCGAGAAGGCCAAAGAAATGGGCTGCAAGGTAGAGATGGTAATTGTAAGCGATGACATCTCCATTCCGGATAACCCTAAACCTCGTGGTATTGCAGGCACTTTATTTGTGCATAAAGTTGCCGGTTATGTCGCCGAGCAAGGCGAAGATCTAGCCGCCGTAACCAAAGCGGCACAAGACACCATTGATGCAACGGCAAGCATTGGCATTGCCTTACAGAGTTGCACCTTACCCAGTGATAACACTGAAGAGCGCATTGCAAAAGGTAAAGCTGAGTTAGGTTTGGGGATTCATGGTGAAGCAGGCATAGAAACTATTGACCTAAGCCAGTGTAAAGAGTTGGTGCGCATAATGTCGGATAAGCTACTAACTGCGTGCCCTAGCGATAGCCACGCTGTGCTGATTAACAACTTAGGCGGCCTATCTCCTATTGAGATGAACGTAGTAGCAAAAGATGTCGTTGAGTCTGCACTGGGTGAAAACGCCGAATACTTTATTGGCCCGGCACCGCTGATGACCGCCATCGATATGAAAGGCTTCTCTATCTCAATGTTAAAGCTCGACGAGCTTAAACGTGCCGCCTTGTTTGCTGATAGCCAAACAAGTGCATGGCCTGGCGTTAGCACTAAGCAGCCTTTAGTGACAACAGCCTGTGAGTCGCAGTCTTCGACCGTTAAATTTGCCGCTTCGCAAAATGATGAAGTGGCCAGCGCTTTACGCACTGTGTGTAACACCATCATTGATAGCGAAAGTGCACTAAACCACCTCGATGCCATTGTGGGCGATGGAGATACCGGTTCAACCTTTGCCTCTGGCGCACGTAAGGTGCTTGCCGAATTAGACGCTAATCAATTGCCTTTAAACGAGCCTGCGCTGCTGATGACGGTGATTGGCCAACAGTTAACTACGGTAATGGGCGGCTCATCGGGTGTATTGCTGTCTATCTTCTTTACCGCGGCTGGTCGAGAGTTAGCTGGCAATGATGATTTAGTAGCGGCCCTGCAAGCTGGCTTAGCCAGAATGATGCATTACGGCGGCGCTGCAGTAGGCGATAGAACCATGATCGATGCTTTATTCCCGGCTTTTGAAGCCTGGAAGAAAGATGGTTTTACTGCTGGAGTACTGGCGGCAAAAGCAGGGGCAGAGAGCACGCTAACGATGACTAAAGCAAACGCTGGGCGCTCGTCTTATTTAAACAGCGACACCTTAAATGGGGTAAAAGACCCTGGTGCATTCGCTGTTGAAAAAGTATTTGAATCATTATCGAAGTAGGGAGATGAACATGGACAAGATTATTATTTCACCCAGCAAATACATTCAGGGCGAAGGAGCATTAGCTAACATTGGTGAGTATGTTGCTACTTATGGTATGCAGCCATTGGTGATTGCCGATGATTTTGTAATGGGCTTAACCAAAGGCACTGTTGAAGCGAGTTTTAACGAACAGCTTGTTGAATTTGATACTTTTAATGGCGAGTGTTCACGAGAAGAAATTAACCGTTTAATCGACAAAACTGATTCGGTAAAAGCGGACGTGATTATTGGTATAGGTGGCGGCAAAACGCTAGATACCGCTAAGGCTGTTGCTTATTATTCGAAGCTGCCAGTGGTGATTGTGCCAACCATTGCTTCTACCGACGCACCGACCAGTGCTTTAGCGGTTATTTACACCCCAGAAGGTGAGTTTAGCGAGTACTTACTATTTCCTTCTAATCCCAATATGGTGATTATGGATACCGCTATTATTGCCGCAGCACCAGTGCGCTTAATTGTTGCCGGCATGGGCGATGCCTTGTCTACCTGGTTTGAAGCGCGCGCCAATATGACCTCGGGTAAAACAACCATGGCAGGCGGCGCACCAACCCGCGCTGCACAGGCTTTGGCTAAGTTGTGTTTTGAAACTCTAATGGCCGATGGCCTGAAAGCCAAAGTGGCCGTAGAGAACAAGGTAAGCACTAAAGCCGTAGAAAACATTATTGAAGCCAATACCTATTTAAGTGGCATTGGCTTTGAAAGCTCAGGCTTAGCTGCAGCGCACGCTATTCATAATGGATTAACCAAGCTTGAAGAGTGTCACCATTTACTACACGGTGAAAAGGTTGCTTTTGGTACGCTCACTCAATTGGTGTTGGAGAATGCACCTTTAGAGGAAATTAATCAGGTGATCGCGTTCTGTAAATCAATTGGTTTGCCTACTAACCTGCACGATATGGGAGTTAAAGAGATTGATCGCGATAAGTTGCTTAATGTAGCCGAAGCATCGTGCGCAGAGGGCGAAACCATTCACAACATGCCGTTCCCTGTTACCGCTCAATCGGTACTGTCGGCAATATTAACTGCCCATCAATTGGGTAGTTAACTCCAACTCCTTAAGCACAACTTTAGTTGTTTTCACCGAGCCATTAGGCTCGGTTTTTTTTGTTTTAACGTTGACAAAAAAATAAACACATGCAAAATACCACATATGTAAATAAATGCATGTGAACGATGAACCCTCAATTATTTTATAAATGCCTCGCTGATGATGTTCGCCTAAAAGCCTTAATGATTATTGCCGAGGCTGGTGAGGCTTGTGTCTGTGATTTGATGCAAGCCTTGCAGCTTGATCAACCAAAGACTTCTCGCCATTTAGCGCAGTTACGCAAATGCCAAGTATTGCTCGATCAGCGGCGCGGTAAGTGGGTGTATTACCAATTACACCCTGAATTACCAAGCTGGGCCGAACGGGTGTTGCGCGAGACTCAAGCCAATAACAAAGACTACTACCAAGCAGAGTTAGCGCGCTTTGAAGCGAATAAACAACAGCTTTGCTAGTGGATTGATCACAGAACTCACCCTCACAGCTAGCTGGGGAAGAAGGTAACAAAATGGGATTATTTGAACGATATTTAACAGTATGGGTAGGTTTAGCCATTGTTGTTGGCATTGCTGCGGGCAGCCTAGTGCCCGAGGTATTTGCGGTAGTGGCTGGCCTTGAGTTTGCACATGTTAATTTGGTGATTGCCTTACTTATTTGGCTAATGATTTACCCGATGATGGTGCAAATTGATTTCTCATCGATTAAAGATGTGGGTAAAAAACCAAAAGGTTTGCTGCTTACCATTGTGATTAATTGGCTGATTAAACCCTTTAGCATGGCGTTGCTAGGTTGGTTGTTTTTTAAAGGTATCTTCGCCGATTGGGTAGACCCAAGCACCGCGACTGAATATATCGCAGGCATGATCTTGCTTGGTGTAGCACCCTGTACCGCGATGGTATTTGTGTGGAGCCAGCTAACCAAAGGCGACGCTAATTATACCTTAGTGCAGGTTTCGATTAACGACGTAATTATGATCTTTGCCTTTGCGCCTATCGCCGGCTTTTTGCTTGGGGTGAGTGATATAACGGTACCTTGGAATACCTTGTTAATGTCGGTGGTATTGTACGTATTAGTGCCACTTATAGCAGGGGCGATTACCCGTAAAAAGCTAGATAAAAAGAATGACCATTCAAGGTTAAATCAGTTTTTGGCCACTATGAAGCCTTGGTCGATTATTGGTTTGCTGGCCACTGTAGTGTTGTTGTTTGGCTTTCAATCGGAAACAATATTAGCCAAGCCTGAAGCCATTGTTCTTATCGCTATTCCTTTGCTTATTCAAACCTATGGCATTTTTGCGCTGGCTTATTGGTTAGCCAAGCGCATGCGTTTGCCACATAACATTGCTGCCCCAGCTTGCATGATTGGCACCTCTAACTTTTTTGAGCTAGCAGTAGCGGTTGCCATATCGCTATTTGGTTTGCACTCTGGTGCTGCGCTAGCCACCGTAGTTGGTGTATTGGTTGAAGTGCCAGTAATGCTCTCTTTGGTATGGTTTGCCAATCGCACTCGCCATTGGTTTAGTTAATCTAAAATCATTACTCTCTCTGCGCTAAGCCGCGGGGAGGGTGACAATATCGTTGTTCTGCACATCTTCAAGCGCAAAATCTATCAGCGCCCTTACCTTACGAGGCAGCACATTACCTTCTAAGTAAACGGCATAAAGCGGATGCATTGGCAGGTCGTAATTATCTAAAAGCTGCACCAGTTTTCCTTCACTCAACTGTTTATGTAAAACAAAGTTTGGACACAGTGCCACACCGCAGCCCTCTGCTGCCCAATCTCGAGCAACATTGGCACTATTCACCATCAAGTTTCTAGATGGATGAAAGGCATATTCTTGGCCGTTTTGCCGAAAGACCCAACGATTGGCATTGCGCCTATTGGTGTCGATGATGCAAGTGTGAGTATCTAAGTCATCGGGGCTAAGCGGAGTGCCTTTAAGTGTTAAGTAGCCGGGTGAGGCCACCAAGTGGCTGGTAAATTCAAATAGCTTGCGTGCTTTTAAAGTAGAAACGTCGGGAGTGCCAACGCGAAAAGCGAGGTCGAAACCATCGCTTGCCAGATCTACATGCTGATCGCTTAAGCGCAAGTCGATACTTAGCTCAGGATGGATAGCGGCGAAACGGCTCACTAAACCTTGGATGTAGATTTCGCCAAGAGTTACTGGCGCAGCTATGCGCAATGTACCGTGTAAGCTTGTTGCTTCCTCGTTGATGCCTGCCAGCAAATCATCAAACTCGTCCAACAGGGCGGGGGCCCGATTAAGTAGCTGCTGACCCGAAGGCGTAAGCCCCACTTTTCTTGTAGTGCGTTGCAACAGGCGAGCGCCAAGCTTGGTTTCTAATTCTGCTACGTATTTTGAGGTGAGCCGGTTGGATACGCCTAAGCGTTTTGCTGCTTCGGTAAATGAACCGGTTTGCGCTGTAGCAACAAATGCCTTTAAGCCGTCAATCAAGTCCATGCTAATTACCTATTAAGAACAAATTGGGGATAGTTATTCTATATCTTCTCCATTGTGAGGTGAATCTCTTAGGCTGATAATTGCTGCATTACCGTTTAACGCTTTGCTCAAGCCAAATGGCACGGGGCCGAAGGGAGAAAGAGGCGAGATGGCTACTCTGCAATGCTTAGATATTCTTGGCGCTAATGCGACAACGCAGCCCATGCCGGTGGTGTTTATTGGCCATGGCAATCCTATGAATGCCCTAGAGGAGAATCGCTTTACCCAAAGTTGGTCGCAGCTTGGGCAAGCGTTAACTAGGCCACAGGCAATATTGATGATTTCTGCTCACTGGATGACACCCGGAGTAAGCCTAGTTGATAGTTCCGTCAAGCCTAAAACCATTCACGATTTTTATGGCTTTCCAGAGGCTTTATTTGCCGAGCGCTATCCTGCCATTGGTAACCCCTTGTTGGCGCAGCAGCTCACTGAGCTGTTAAGTGAACAGCAGCTGCAAACCGATAGTAGCTGGGGGCTTGATCATGGTGCATGGTCGGTATTGAAATGGATGTATCCAGCAGCAGATGTTCCGGTATTTCAGCTCTCTATCGATGTATCACAAAGCTTGAGTTGGCACTTCGCCCTAGGCCGGAGCTTGTCAGAGTTGCGTCGCGAAGGCGTGATGATTATTGGCTCGGGCAATGTTGTACATAATCTAGCAGCGCTAAAGCACACCTCTCAACCTTATGACTGGGCAGAAGAGTTTGATGCGTTTTTTGCTAAACGCTTAGCGCAACGAAATTTTTCTGACTTAGTCAACCCAGCAGTCATGGGCGGTTTAATGCGCATGGCTAACCCAAGTTTAGAGCACTATATACCGGCTATTGTGGTTGCCGGCGCAGCTAACAATAACGATTACCTAAGCATGGTAAGCGAAGGTTTTGATCTTGGCGCATTATCCATGCGCTCATTTGTTTTTCATCAAGTTTAAACAGGAGTCACTTATGTTAGTAAATGGAGTATGGACGGAAGACTGGCAGCCTTTGCAGAAGGCGGATGAACAAGGGCGTTTTGTAAGGCAAACTTCCGGATTCCGCCATTGGGTAACCGCTGATGGCAGCCCTGGCCCAACTGGCGAGGGTGGTTTTAAAGCAGAAGCTGGGCGCTACAGATTATACGTGGCCTTAATTTGCCCTTGGGCATCGCGCACGCTGATTGCACGTAAGCTAAAAGGCTTAGAAGCGTTGATCCCTGTTACGGTGCTGAACCCTAGTTTAAGCCCGCAAGGTTGGCGTTTTGGCGGCTACCAAGGGGCCGAGCAAGACCCGTTGTTCTCTGCGAATTACCTACACCAAATTTATACTCAGGCTGATCCCAACTTTACCGGAAGAGCTACCGTGCCTGTGCTCTGGGACACGCAGAAAAATGTAATAGTGAATAACGAAAGTGCTGACATTCTGCGCATGTTCGATAGCGCCTTTGAGCAGATAGTACCTTCTAAAATTCGCCTTTATCCAGAGCAGCATAGTGAAGAGATTGATGCCCTAAATACGCGAATTTATCACCAGTTTAATAACGGCGTATATAAAGCAGGCTTTACTCAGTCGCAAGCTGCTTACGAAGAGGCGGTAAAGGGGGTATTTGAAGTATTAGAAGAGCTGGAACAAAGGCTAGCAAAGCAGCAATACTTAGTTGGGGATACGCTTACCGAAGCCGATATTCGCACCTTTGTAACGTTAATACGTTTCGATGTCGCCTATTACGGTTTATTTAAAACTAATCGCAAACAAGTTGCCGATTACCCCAAGTTATCAGCGTACATGCAGCGAATATTAGCCATTCCTGGTGTGGCTGAGACGGTGAATATCGACCATATTACTCGCGGATATTATTCGATTAAGGCTTTAAATCCTTCTGGTGTGCGGCCAATAGGGCCTGCGCATATTGATGCCCTAAAGGCCTGAAGTGCTTAGTTGAATATGACAAGCTAGATTTTGTTGTTAAATAGGCTATTTTGCAGCAAGTTTACCCAAGTGCACTGGGCTTTAATACTTTAGGTAAATAGCGAAAACTTGTAGTTAGTAAGCTGTTGCAAACAAATAGCCTGTTTTAGCGACTTAGGCCTAAGTAATTTAGTTAAGCTTATGAACTTAAAGTGATTATATTTGATATAACTGTCAGTTTATTTTACATCCTGGAACTGAATGTAATCTTCGTAATAAAATATTTTTATAAATATCAACTGGTTACTGGACTGGTCTAATTTGTGCTTATGGATGCCAGAGTGACAATTTAGTCAACTAACTTCCACTTTCAAAACTTAAGGACAGACTTTGAAAAAGTTAATCAGTTTAATCAGCGTGCTTTTATTTAGCGCTGCAGCACAAGCCACCCCAATTTCAAGCGGATTGATCATTGAGGGGACCACCTTTTCTAGCAACAATGCTTTTCAGTTTTTTAATGATTCTACAGAGGGTGAGAAAATCACCTCGATAACTTGGGACTTAAGCCCAATTGGTGCTTTCTTTGACTCAACCGATACGAGCCCTGGTTTGAGCAGCAGCCCACTTACATTAGGAGCCTCTTCTTCTGTAGGTCATATTTTCCCAACTAACAATGCCTTGAATGGCTCGAGCATTTTAACCATCTCGTTTACTGATTTTGACGCGGGTGAGTTTTTTACCTTTGGTGTCGATACTGATTTCTTAAGTGATCCCGATGCAGTTGGTTTGAATGGCGATCAGTTTTTTGGCGCGACGGCCTTAGCTATTTTCTCTGACGGTAGCCAGCGTTTTGGTACATATGCGCCAACCAATGTTGCTGGCTTCGGCTCAGAAGTATCAATTGTTGAACCTGCAACAGTTCCAGAGCCTGCTTCAATATTGATGCTAGGTTTGGCTTTATGCGGATTGGGTGTTTCTCGTAAGCGTAAAGCCTAATTGGCAATGCGAGTGCTCTTGCATGGGCGCTAGATTATTAAGCCAGTTTTATCTCGGTAACAGAAAAAGCACCCTTGGGTGCTTTTTTATTGGGTAATTGAGCTTAAGGCTTTTTACTTAATACCGCATCAATATCTGCGGCGCTGTGGCGCTCGGCTAATTGCTCCCATTCTTCGCCCCATACTCGATTAACAATACGGCCACGTTGCACTGCAGGGCGTTGCTCTATCTCTTTAGCCCAGCGCATTACGTTGGTGTAGCTTGCTGCGTCTAAAAACTCTGCCGCTTCATACACCGTGTTAAGCACAACGTTGCCATACCAAGGCCAGGTAGCAATATCAGCGATGCTATATTCGCTGCCACCTAAATACTGATTATTGGCGAGGCGTTTATCCAATACGTCGAGCTGACGTTTGGTTTCCATGGTGAAGCGATTAATGGGGTACTCGTATTTTTCTGGCGCGTACGCATAAAAATGTCCAAAGCCGCCACCTAGATACGGAGCAGAACCTTGCAACCAAAATAGCCAATTCATGGTTTCGGTACGAGTGGCTAGGTCTTTAGGCAGCAGGTGGCCAAACTTTTCGGCCAAGTAGAGCAAAATAGCGCCCGACTCAAATACCCGAATAGGTGTCTCACCGGAATGGTCGCTTAAAGCCGGAATTTTAGAATTAGGGTTTATGTCCACAAAGCCAGAGGAAAATTGGTCGCCTTCACCAATGTTAATTAAGTAGGCGTCGTACTCTGCCTCTTTAACGCCTAATGCCAGCAATTCTTCCAGCATAATCGTTACTTTTTGCCCGTTAGGCGTCGCTAACGAGTGCAACTGCAAAGGGTTGGCGCCCACAGCTAGGCTTTTCTCATGCCGTGCGCCTGAATCGGGTCGATTAATGCTTGCCCACTGACCACCACTTTCGCTGTCCATAGTCCAAACTTTTGGTGGTATAAATTCTGTAGTCATTACTGTTCCTTAACTGATTATTTGCGAACAGCATAAAAATGCTGGCAAGTATTGGCGTTAAAAGATCTAGGGTAACTATAAGAACCGTTAACCGATAAAACAATTCTCATAGAAACGACTTTAGTTTAAATACCTTAGCTTGAGCGTTAGGTAACAGCCAAATAATTGCGCCATTCCTATTGTGTTCAGGGAGTTGGCGTAGTTTGTTTGGCGCTAGGTTTAGGTATTTCGTCGCTGCAATTGTTCTATTGGGTACGTCGCCCATTCCTCTTACAGAACTATTCCACGTTTAATGAGCTTTGTAATCAAACGGCTAGTTTCATAATTAAGCTTATATACATCACTAAAAATCCATCCATTGTTCCATTTGTTGAAACTATAGGTTGCTCTGTGCCCTGTTACTCTTATTTACCGGTGGCGATAAGCTAGCTATGAAAATTAGTTAAGCCAGTAAACGCGTAACTCAAGTTTTTGTAGCCCAGTCTATTGCTAAGGCAATCACTCGAGGTAACAAGCAGTAAATTTGACTCGCTATATTGGCAATAAATTTACGGCGTTGTGCCAGTGATGTTTAAAGAAGGGTAAACAACATGAATAGAACAACCTTAAAAGCACTTTTTTATAGCTTGGCCTTATTGATTGTTATTGTCAGCGTCGGCTCGGCAGTAGGGGTAACCGAACCGGGGCAAAAGTTTGGCACCGACAGGGCTGTAGTCGTTTGGCTGCTAGAGCATCGAGTATTGGTGGCAGTAATCAATATACTCATGATGATCGGTTTAGTTGTGCTTAATCGTAGAGCCCAAATTTGGCCACGTTCAATAATGACGGTGTGTTCAGGCCTAGTTGCGCTGGGTATTTGGTGCAGCAACTATGCAACTCAAACAGTGTTTCCTTCAAAGCAGCATAACGCTGAATATTACGACGTAAGTTACGCCGATACTGTGTTACCTGATGACCAAGTAATGTATGTGGTGCAAGTTGGTGACGACGTGCGCATGTTCCCACGTGAGCATCTACAAATCCCCCATATTGCAGGTTGGAACGTAGACGGCACCGATTACACCATGACTTTTTGTGGCTTATCTAACTTGCCGGTAGTGATTGAAGCCGACTACGGTTTAGGCGAGTCTGACTTAAACGTATCGATTCAAACACATAACAATCTGATTTTTAAAGACACCAAAAACGATGTTTTTCTTCAGCAAATTACTATGGAGTCAGAGTTTACCGACCACAAACCAAAACAAGTTCCAAATACTTTAATGTCGTGGGCTGCAGCTCGTGAGTTATACCCTAATGGTCAGGTGTTTATTTACCACTATGACCGTTTACTAGACAAGATGATCAATACCGCTTTCCAAGATGCTTTAGATGTTCAATTTGATAAAACGAGAGAAGATGAAGCTGCGTTTCCTACACTGCGCCTAGACGATAAACGATACAATCAAAAAGAGCTGATTTATGGTTACGATGGTGGAGACTTCCAGTTTGCTTTTAGCATTGATGACGCGCGTACTTTTGCTGGTGAAACCTTTGAAGTGAACGGCCAAACCTTAAGCATTAAATACAATAGCGAACATGACTTTGCCTACTTGGTAGATGGAGAAGGAGAACAGTTACCTACTCATAACGGCTTATTCTGGATGGTGTGGTCGCACTGGTTCCCTGATACCGTTACTTTAAACGGCTAGCCGATACCCTGAGCTATAAACAACAAAAAGCCCGCTAAGTAGCGGGCTTTCTATTTATTAGAGCTAGCCACTTATCTTGTAAGTTGCTGTGTGTTTTTGGGGGGCTGTTGTAACTCGTTTATGCACCATTCGGTGTTAACGCAATTACTCAGTGGCAAATCGTGCCACTGAAATTACAGTACTTTTGTTCATGGTTACCAGCAGAGAGGTCGTGGCAGAAAACTCCCAGAATCGTTCAGCTATTAACATTTTTCGCGGACTTCCACATTTGGATTCTACGCCAACGACTCAGATCTTGTTTTTTGTCACTATGCGGATCTTCCTTGTTCAAACCATTCATCAACAGCGTCTCTATCGACATAAATATCGTGCCTTTCTAGGATATCCAGTGTTTCAGTAATTGATGATGCAAAATAGTGCGGGGCAACTGTAGAATTTTCTGGGCTTTTCATTTTTTCCATCACTGTTTGCTGTAGTGATGTAGATACAACAGAGACATTACATACCAAGCCTTTAACCCCTAAATATAGCTCTTCTAGCGGTGTTTGTGAGTCAGGTACCGCTAAGCCCCAATCTCTTGCATCGCCAATGTATGCCCACTTCTGTACGTTCATTGTATTAATTTGTTCTTCTAGCTCTTTACTGAACTGCAGAAAGGCTAATTCATTCCAAGACTCAAAAACCTGTACAATTAGTAGTGAGTCACTAAATTTCCGTATCCTCCATCGCCCATGTAGACGCATACACCCCCCATCCATGAACACATACTGACAAAATTGTAGAACAAGCCTGTCTCTGATGGTAGCTTAGTTCGAACTGTTCTCGCAGATACGGCCATTCAACGCATAAGTTATCGCTATGGTTGAATAAAATGAGCTGTTCGCTTAATACCTTCATACACAGAAATGTCCAATTACTTCCAAATCAGGCACAGTGTTCAGCGGTGCTTGATTGCATTTTGGGATACCAAAAGTTATCTGATGGGTAGATTATGTTCCGTAAAGCCAAACTCGTTTATGTCCAAAAGCTTGCTAGGACTCAGTAAGGAGCTAAGCCGCAGAGCGTTTAGCTACTTGGGCCTAAGCTGGGACTTCAATAAGATCCTCATTATATATGTGCTGGCAAATGGAGTTTCTGCTTCACCACCTTGAACCTTGCTTATGGATTGCTGCTGGCTTTGCTCAAAATAAAGCGTTTGCTCACCCAAACTATCGGAAGATGAAGCTATGCTAATTGTTTTTACGGTGGGGGAATGGCTGGTGTTACGTTTGTTTTTTATCTTGCTAGGTTTGCTGTTCAGTCAGGGCTTATATTCTGCTGAAGCGAAAGACTGGTATCGCTCGGCCAGTTTTTATCATATCTGGCTTAAGTCTTTTGCGGCCTCTCACCAGCAGCATGAGGTTGGTGACATTCAGGGCATTATTCAGCGCTTCGACTATCTAAATGATGGCCAGGCCAATGCGGGGAAGGATCTGGAAGTAGATGCCATTTTGCTTTCGCCTTTTTACCTTAGTGCGCGAAGTTCTGAAGATCCCTTAGATAATATTCATGGCTATGACGTGGTGGATTATTACCAAGTTAATCCAGTGTTTGGTGATAAGGCTGATCTTAAGCAATTGATAGACTTGGCCCATAGCCGCGGGGTAAAAGTGCTGTTTGATTTTGTACCGGCTTATACCTCGATAAAACATCCTTGGTTTATTAACTCTGCTAATGGCGGCGACAAGCGCGATTGGTATGTGTGGGATAAACAACCCTCTACTCAGTGGCAAGCCGCATGGGGGGGAGGCAGTTGGCAAGATGTTTGGAAAGCTCATGGCAATAGCTATTTTTATAGCTATTTTCAAAGCAGCGAAATTGCCGATTTAAACTTGCATAACCCTCAAGTACGCCAAGCACTGGAGGAAGTATTAAAATATTGGTTCGATTTCGGTTTTGATGGTGCCAGAATTGACGGCGCTCCTTATTTAATTGAAGACGGCCCAGGCAAACAGGCTGACCGGCCTGAAACCTTCCAAATATTGCGCGAGTATCGAGCCATTGCCGACAGCTATGAGCAAGGCAAAGTGCTAATCGCCGAAACTTGGCGACCTTCCGAAATTGTGTCGAAGTACTTTGGTAATGGCCACGATCAAATTCATATGGGCTTTGATTTTGCCTTTGCTTGGCAAATTCCCGGTGCGATTAAACGCGGTAATGATCAAGGCTTGCGCAACTTACATCTGCAGCAAACTCAAGATTATCCGTCTGGTTATCAAACGGCGGCATTTTTAAGTAACCACGACAGTTACCTTTCTAGACCGATGACTGTATATAAGGGCAATGAGAATCAAGCGTTGCAAGCCGCGACTTTACAGTTACTAAGTAGCGCTACGCCGTTCATTTTTTATGGTAATGAGCTAGGTATGTTGGGAGAGCACCAACCTGATGCGCAGCTGCGTGGCTTGTTTAATTGGCAAGATGTAGAGCGGCAGTTAGCTTTGCCAAACTCCTTGTTAAATCAATATCGACGCCTACTTAAGATACGCCGCGAGCACCCCTTTATTAGTGACGCTTCGTTGCATTTTTTAGATACCCATAGCGACAAGGTGTTTGCCTATGCCTTAGCGACCCAGCAGCAGGCGCTGGTGGTGCTTATTAATACCAATAAAACCCCGAGTCGAGCACAGCTTAATATGGCGCAAGTAAGCGCTTTAAGTACTCATCAAGATTATCGCTTATCGCCTGTTTTGGGAGAGCCAGAGCAAAAGCGCCGAGAGGCTTTGGCAGGCGCGGCTAGCTATCAACTGGAACAACTACCGGCAGAGAGTGTAACGGTGCTCTATCTGGGAGAACAACAAGCAAGCTTGGTGGCGGGTTACCCTGGTAAGGTAGTTGCACCTACCACAGTGCTAGTGCCAAGCGCCATTGCCTTAAACAGCTTGTATTTGCGTGGGGATATGAATGGCTGGGATGGCAGTTTACCAATGGCTTTAAGTGAAAACGGCCTTTGGCAAGTTAAGCTAAAGCTGCAAAAAGGCCGTTACCAATATAAGTTTGAAGTAAATGGCCAGCCTTTGTGGGGGCGCAACTGGGGAGATAATAGCCGTAACGGTATTGGCGATATTGATGGCGACAATATCCGTTTAAGGGCGGCTAGTGGTGGCTGTTATTTATTTAGTTTTAACCCGCAAAATCGTCAACATCAGGTGCAACAACAAGAGAGCTGTGATTAGCGCCTAATATGCTTGAGCAGCTAAGTTTGCGCTCAAGTTTATCGAGCCTAGTTAAGTTTAAGTTGTTGTAAAAATTGGCTAAGCGGGGTGCTTTGATAGCTTTTTTGCAAGGCTTGGCGCATTTTATTGCCATCTAAAATAACCGGTTGCTGCCAGAGATAACGCATCTTCAATACTTCTTTTAGCATCGGCACAAAAGGTGCAATTATCGAAAATCCCCACCACGCGAGGTTTGTGCTTTTTATATTGGTGCCATTACTAGCAAAGGCCTGTTGCCAGTCTTTTCGGCTGAGTGCTAGGCCTGGGTCGTGCCAAACTTCAAAGTCTGCTTGGCTTTGTTCTAGCAGCTGGACGGTATTGGCGCATAAGTCGGGCAAGTAAGACCAAAAGTGAACATGTTCTTGGTTGTGAGGAAAGGCAACTTGGTAGCGATCTTTTTTATGTTTAACCATGGTGCTCACCCAGCTTAAATGGGTGTGTGGGCCAATAAAATCGCCGGCTCGAACAATGGTAACTTTTGCGCCATTCTCACTGGCTTGTTTTAAACGTTGCTCCATTTTTACCCGTATTTGCCCTTTCTCACTGGGCGGGTGCATTGCTTGATTTTCGTCAATCAAACTGGCTTGTGGGTTAAAGTTGTACACGTTACCGGGAAACAAAACGGGTAAGCCAAGTTGCTCCGCCACTTGTAAGCAAGGCTCTAACAGTGACAAGGCTTGTTGTTGCCAGCGGTGATAAGGCGGGTTTAAAGCGTAAACGATTAAATCTACGCCCTGAGCAGCGGCCATTACTTGTTGTTGCTTAAATGCATCGCCCACAATCAGTTTCGCCTCTACGGATGAGGGAACTTTATTCGGGTCTCTAACTAGCGCTTTAATCGACCAACCAGCCTTGCTTAAAGCTAAAGCCATCTCTAAGCCAAAGTTGCCATTTATACCCAGTATTAGTGCTGTTTTCATGATGCCTGTTTCCTTTTTTTGTCTTGATAATTAAATTGTACAATTCATAATCAGATAGTGAATGGCATAAATCTGCTAATGGATATGCATATATGAATAGCGATAACTGGCAATGGTGGCAGTACTTTCTTGGTATTGCTCAGCAAGGGAGTTTGAGTAAGGCTGCACAACTCCTCAGGGTATCGCAGCCCACTTTAAGCAGGCAGCTGCAGGCAATGGAGCAGCAACTTGGCCAGCCCTTATTCGACCGTAGTACTCAAGGTTTAAGCCTTACTTTGTTTGGTCAAAGCATGTTGGAAGAGTGTCAGAACATGCAAAGTAGTGCCGAGCGGCTGCAGCGCTTAGCTGCGGGTCAAACCCAAACCTTAACTGGCAGAGTGCGCCTAGCTGCTAACGAACTAGTGGCTTTGTATTACCTGCCTCAAATAATGCCTCGTTTTATGGAAACCTACTCAGAGGTTTCCTTAGAAATTGAAGTGAGCAACAGCGCCAGCAACCTAGATAAACGTGATGCCGATGTGGCGATTAGAATGTTTCCGCCTACGCAGTTAGATTTGTTATGCCGCAAAGTGTCTGATATCCCTTTAGGCTTTTACGCCAGTTCAGAGTATTTGGCAAAACACGGTGTGCCAAAGGATCAAAGCAGTTTATTTAGCCATAGGGTGCTGGGTTATGACCGCGATCCGCAGTTTGAAGTGGGTGCGCGCCAGTTAGGCATGAACATCAAAAACGAACAATTTTTGCTGCGAACCGACTTTTTGCCCCTGCAGCTTGAGCTGGCCAAGCAACACGCAGGCATAACGGTTACCCACAAACGTTTGGCTGAGGCGGCCGGTTTAATCGAAATTGAATTGGGCTTTGAACTACCGGCTTTACCGGTGTATTTGGTGTGTCATAGGGATGTTCAGCACAACAAAAAAATCCGTGTATTGATGGATTATTTAGCTGAGTACTTAGTGGCTTGTTGCTAGCGATTGTTGTTAAGGGCTAGAGCCAGCGTTGGTTTATTGTAGTGTTAAGCCGCTAAGGTAATAAAAAGCCCGCTAAGTAGCGGGCTTTTAAATTTAGTTTGGTTAAGCCTTAGTTTTGCAGGTTGCCATCGGTATCGTAGAACATTTGGGTGCTGTAGCTTTCTAGCGGCAGCTTGTCGATGGTTCCATTACGTTCTACGTAATCAACAAATGATTGCGCGTAGTCTAGGAAGCTATCTTCAAATTTACTCTCATCAGCAGAGATGTCGGCAAAGCTAAAGTATCCATCACGGCCGCCAGCAATGTAGTTGTTGGTTACCACTGTGAAGCTGTCACTATCGGCCAAGGCTATCCAATCGGTGGTGCCTTTCGCTTTAACTTCTACGTCGTATAAACGAGAGCCAGCAGCTTGTGACATATCCACCTTGTAACGTAAACCAGCAGCGTAAGGGTAAGCGCCAGTAGAGCCTTCTGGATCTAGCGAGTAATCTACAGCTTCGTTAAGTACCGTTTTAATTTCTGCACCAGTCATTTCCAAGTAAACCAAGGTATTCGCGAAAGGCAGTAAGGTGTAGGCATCGCCAATGGTGTAATCGCCTTGTGGTACGTCGTTACGTACGCCGCCGGCATTTTGAATGGCTACGTCGCCACGTATGGCTTGCTCCAAAAAGGCTTGAGCTACAAGGTTTGAAATATCTGAACCATTAGCGCTGGTGGCCGATACATCACACAAGGTGCTACGGCCTTGGCCCGGAATGCGCTCAAAGCATAGGTTTTGTGCCACGTCGCCTACTACTGATTGTTTTAGCACGTCCACTTCTTCGGCATAAACAGCTAGTAAATCTGTAGCATTAGCGTCGGCTGTAACAATCGATAAGTTAGGGTTGGCGGCTACCGCGTCGGTAACTGCAGTGCGAGTTGCACCGGTAAGCTCAACGCGGTCACCGTTAGTGTCTTTGCGCATAAAGCTGTCTGCTAGCAATAGGTGAGGGGTACCTGCACAGCTTTCTAACTGGCCGTTGCCATCGAAGGTAACAGCTAAATCACCCACTACAGCTGAGTATTGCCAAGCTTGGGCAACACATACTGGGTCGCCATCTAAGTTGCTTACCATGGTTGGGTAATCACCTGCACTGTTTAGGCCTAGATCTTCAAAGTCACCTAATAGGGTGTGTGAGTCACCACCAATGATCACATCTACATCGGTAAGTTTTGCGGCTAGTTCTAGGTCGTTTTTGTACTGATAGTGAGTTAACAAAATGATGTTGTTAACGCCTTTTTCTTTTAGCTCATCGATGTACATTTGCGCCGTGCTGGTTTCATCATGAAACTGAGTGGTGGCATCAGGGCTTGAAGAGTTTTTAGTTTTAGTGGCAATGTCGATACCGATTATACCCACCTTGGCATCGCCAAATGACTTAATCATGTATGGCTGGAAGTAATCCCAACGGGTAGTTGGTGCAAGCGGCGATACACCAACTTCAGGCTCTACGTTGGCAGCCAATACTTGGGTTTGGCAAGTTGGGCTATATAAAAACTCTAAGAAGGTTTTTAAGCCAGCATCGCCGCCATCAAATTCGTGATTACCTAAAGCGAAAGCGTCAAAACACACTTCGTTCATTAAGGCTGCATCGGCTTCGCCTTTAAATAGGGTGTAGTAAAGATCGCCGGTAATTGCGTCACCCGCGTGCAGTTTTAATACATTGTCTTTACTTGCGGCCAGTTCATTGATTTTCGCAACAACTTTTGGAAAACCGCCTACCGAAACTCGAGTTGCTTCGCCCGCTAGGTTTAAGTCTATACCGCTATCAGCTTGTAAATGAGAGTGGTGATCGTTGATATGCAGTACGTTAATGCTAAGTGGCTGAGGGCTTGGGGTACTGTCGTCGTCATTACAGGCAACTAAAGCAACACTAAGGGGAAGAAGGGCTAACCATTCCTTGCGAAAATTCATCTTTACTAACTCCGTTTAGATAGAAAACTCTAAACACTAGAGAGTTTAGATGAACCATAGATGAACTATTTTTGTTAGTTTTATGTCGGTGGCTAAACTGGCCAGTCAACCATGTTGGTATGGTCGCTTGGTAAACTGCCTAGCTCTCCCTGCCAACGTTTAATAAATTGCTTATTTGGGTCAAACATTTTGCTTTGTTTATCGATGTCGAAGTGGCGACCACCAAGTGGGTCTGCACCTACTCCTGCAATGTATTGCCAATTCCCCCAGTTACTAGCCACATCGTAATCAATCAAGCGTTGTTCAAAGTAGGCCGCGCCATAGCGCCAGTCTACTTGCAGTTCGTTTACTAGGCAGCTAGCGACAGCTTGTCGGCCTCGATTCGACATCCATCCGCTGCTGTTTAGTTGATGCATTAGCGCATTTACCAAAGGGTAGGCCGTATTGCCCTCGCACCATTGCTTAAAGCGCTGGGCGTAAAAGCTGGTATGTAAGGTTTTGCCGTTAACCCCAGAAAAACTAAACAGCTTGCTGCTATGCGCGCGGGCATACCAATAAAAGTACTCGCGCCAAAGCAGTTCAAAGTAAATCCAATAGCTGGATTCATTAGCGCCGTGATTTGCCTCGTAATTACGTAAAGCCTGTAAAACTTGCTTAGGGCTAACAGCGCCATGGGCGAGAAACGGCGAAAAGCCAGTTGAGAACAGCTCGCCGCTTAGGGCGTTACGGGTTTGTTTGTAGTGGCTTGCAGCAGTGGTTGAAAAGTAATGCTCAAGATGATTACAAGCTGCTTGCTCACCTGCTTGAAAATCGCTTGAATGATGTTCTTGCAGTTTAATTAGCGGTGCAGGGCTTAAGTTACTTGGCACTTTAGGTAGCTGATATAAGGTGGGTAAGGGCTCTGCTATCGCAAGCTCTTCTACTTGCTTACGAAAGGGCGTGAAGCTTGTTGGTAAGTTGCTTAAATCAAAAGGTAATTGCTGTTGCTCAAATAAGCTGTTGCTGCTGGCGGAGTGAAAGCGGATCTGCGGATAGGCAAGCTGCAGGGCAAGCCATTGCTTGGCTTCGTCACTGCCTGGGTGCACACTTCTGCCAATATCGGTGATGCGATAGTGTTGAATGTAAAGGGCGACTTGCTGCTCAAAATGACCATGTTCGATAAACAACTGTTGGCCAAGTTGATTTAAGCTAAGATTGAGTTCACTTAAGGTCTGGTTTAAGTAGGCCTGTTTGGCCAAGCTTACCTTGGTTTGACTGAAGTGTTGCACAAAGGGGCTAGTGGTTTGGTTTATGTAAACGCAAATGAGCTGGTCAACTTGCCCCGCGAGTTGTTTAAGTGCAGGGTTGTCTTGCACTCTACAATCGTTATCGAAAATAAACAGCCCTAGTCGCATTTTTGCTTTCCAATATTGGTGGCGAATAAATTAGTTTACGTATCTGCTTGATATTCAGTTTAATCTGGCGAGTGTTTGGCTGCTTAGTTTTTCTTTTACCATAGGAAATTACCATGATCCCTTTGAATACTTCGATAGTGGCTGGCGTGGCTTTGTCGCAAATCGACGGTGAAACCAAAATGTTGCTTATGAAGCGAACCAAGGGCAATTATTGGTGCCATGTAGCGGGGCATATTGAAGGGGATGAAAAAGCCTGGCAGGCGATAATTCGAGAGTTTAACGAAGAAACCCAAATTGAGGTGAAACAGCTATATAACGGCCAAATTCTTGAGCAGTTTTTTGAAGCTAATGTAAACGTGATGCAAATTATTCCGGTATTTGTGGTGTTTTGCCCGGCTGAGCAGGCGGTAGTGTTGAACCATGAGCATAGTGAATTTCGCTGGTGTAGCTTGCAAGAAGCCTGTGACTTGGTGCCTTTTCCAAATCAGCGAGAAGTGTATCAACAGGTTTGGCAGAACTTTGTTTTAAACAAACCCCACCCTTTGTTTGAGGTAGATATAAGCTCACTTAGTTAGCGGATAAACTTGGTGCGGCAGGTACTGTTAATGATAATTCTTTGATTAATCATCTCTGCAGGTGTTAGTCTAAGTGCATGTTATTTATGGATTTGTACTATCTATTTAGTGTGCATTTAGTGCACTTGTAACTTGTTATGAAGATACTACAAATTTAGTGGTTTTCCGTTCAAATGAGCGTAAAGCATGGTTTTAATTAAGCTTTAGCGAATAGAGCTGTTCAGTTTTTTGGCGATGTTCGCTTCCTCATCTTATAGGTTTGTAGATGTATTTCTCTAAAGTATTACCTTTGTCTTGGTTGTTGTTACTTGCACTTAGTGGCTGCGGAGGCTCAAGCGATTCGCCAGAACCTCAGTCGGATGAAGAGGTGACTCCGGTCAACCCAGTTGAGCCAACAGAACCAACAGAACCAGAGCCCAATGAGCCGGTTGATCCAGACCCTAGTGAACCGGTAGATAATTCATTACAAGCCAGTATGCTGCGCTTAGTTAATGAAGCTCGCGGTGAAGGCCGTAATTGTGGCAGTACATTTTACCCAGCCGTTGCGCCTTTAAGCTCGAACCTGTCTTTGCAATTGGCCGCTGAAGAACACTCTAACAACATGGCTAACTATGACTTCTTTTCTCACACAGGCTTAGATGGCTCAAGCTCTGCTACTCGAGCTAGTGCTCAGGGTTACAGTTGGTCCTATGTGGGAGAAAACATTGCCGCTGGGCAGCGCTCGGTAGAGGCTGCAATGAATGGTTGGCTTGAAAGCAGTGGCCATTGCGCCAATATCATGAATGCGAACTACACCGAGTTAGGCGCCGCAAAGGCCGAAAATGCCAGCAGCAGTTATGGCATTTATTGGACTCAAGTTTTTGGCGCGCAACGTTAGCTTATTAAGCGAACTTACTAATTGATTTAACCAAACCCAGGGCAGGGGCTCTGGGTTTACGTTTATCTGGCGCGGATCTTGGCTATTTCCTTTTCATCAATGCATAGCCCAGCGCCGATGTATTGAAGTTAACCCCCATGTTATCGAAGTTCTTAAACAGGTTTACTCGAACAAAATTTTAGCGGCCAAAGATCAACAGACCCCCGTTAAACATAAAACAATTGGCGATTTTTGTTGATGGGTTCAAAACACTATGGCTTTGTTTTGTTATTCTGCAATTTTGAGGGGAGTGAGTTTGATGGCAACAACACTGGCTTTTGATGTTTATGGCACCCTTATCGACACCCAAGGTGTTCTAAATAAACTGCGCGAATATATGGGCGAGCAGGCCGCGCCTTTTTCACAAGCTTGGCGAGATAAGCAATTAGAGTATTCGTTTCGCCGAGGCTTAATGCAAAACTACCAAAACTTTGCCTTGTGTACCGCGCAAGCCTTGGACTATTGCTGCCAAGTGTTTCAGGTGCCACTCACTGGGCAACAAAAGCAGAGTTTGTTGGCTATTTACAAAGTATTGCCCGCTCATCCCGATGCAAAACAAGCCTTAGCAGGCTTACAACACGCGGGTTTTAGGCTTTATGCTTTCTCTAACGGTCAGCAAGCTGCAGTTGAACTGTTACTAGAAACTGCTGAGATCCGGCCATTTTTTAGTGCAGTGGTTAGTGTTGATGAGGTAAAAAGTTTCAAACCTGATCCAGCGGTTTACCAGCATTTTCTTAATAAAACTCAAAGCCAAGCCAAGGATACTTGGTTGGTTTCTTCTAATTCCTTTGATGTTACTGGTGCGGTTTCGTCAGGTTGGCAGGCTGCATGGGTACAACGGTCGCCAACTGTGGTGTTTGACCCCTGGGAGCTAGCACCCACCGTTACTATCACCTCCTTATTAGATTTAGCGGAGGCCTTGCCGGGTTAAGCAGGCTGTTTTATTTTGAACTCGCGCTAAGTTTACGGCCTTGTATATTGCTACAGTGCTGCTCGTAGACAGGTATTCATTTCAAGCTGAAAGGTAGTTGTAATATGGCGCAAGTAGATAAAAAACATTCGCAACAAATTTACTATTTTGATGACGCTACTTTTGCAGAGCAAACCCAATGCCAAGAAGTGATTTACGATTACAACCATAGTCGGCCTTCCGAAATAGAACGACGTGCTAAGTTACTTAAACAAATTTTTGCTGAAGTGGGCGAAGATTGCATGATAGAGCCGCCATTGCAGGCCAACTGGGGAAAGCATACTCACTTAGGTAATAAGGTTTATGCCAATTTTAACCTCACCTTAGTAGACGATACGCATATCTACATTGGTGACTACACCATGATTGGCCCGAATGTCACCTTGGCAACAGCCGGTCACCCAATAAACCCAGAACCGAGAAAGCAGGCTGCTCAATTTAATGTGGCTATTCATATTGCCAGTAATGTGTGGATTGGTGCTAATTCGGTGGTATTGCCGGGGATTTCGATTGGAGAAAATAGCGTTATAGGGGCGGGCAGTGTGGTGACCAAAGATATTCCCGCTAACGTGGTGGCAGTGGGTAACCCCTGTAAAGTATTACGTGAAATTAGTGAGCGGGATAAGCAGTTTTATTACAAAAACTTAGCTTTTGAATAAGGGAGTTTGTCCGCTACTAGGTTTGCTGGAGCGCTTAACTAAAGCACGCACAGCGATTATTTCATTGGTCTTCGCCCTATTCGAAGACATTTATTGTTCTAATAAGTAGCTTTCCTCTTTTGTTTGCACCTACTAAGTTGACGTAAAGCGAATCTTTCCTACCTTTACAGTAACTACCGAGTAAAAAATCATTAACTCTACATTAGCTAGAGCGGTTGCCTCTCTAGGTATTTGCTGCTGTTTGGGTTGTTGGCATTTTAGGCTGAGCGCGACGCTCATTAAGCGACACAATATTAAGGACTAACTATGAAAAGGATTTTGGCTACTTTGGCGTTAATACTTGGTTTAGGCTTTATGTCTTTAGCTTACGCCAAGCCAGATAAACCTAATATTTTTGTTATTTTTACCGACGATGTAGGAATCTCAAATTTAAGTGCCTACCACCGCGGCGTAATGAGCAGTGAAACGCCGAATATTGATAGTATTGCCGAAAAAGGCATGTTGCTCACCGATTACTATGCTCAACCTTCTTGTACTGCTGGGCGCTCAGCCTTTCTTACCGGGCAGTTTCCTGTGCGCACTGGTTTACATTCGGTGGGTTTACCTGGTGGGCCGGTTGGGTTAAACCCGGATACTCCTACGCTGCCAGAGCTGCTAAAAACCATGGGCTATCGCACCGGGCAATTTGGCAAAAATCATTTGGGTGATCGTGATGAGTTTTTGCCTACCATGCACGGTTTTGATGAGTACTGGGGCTGGTTGTATCACCTTAATGCGATGGAATATACCGAAGATCCAGATTGGCCAAAAGATCCTGCTTTTGAGCAGTTTGCTCCGCGCAATGTTATTTACGCTAAGTCAGATGGGAAAGGTAATCAAACCATAGAAGATGATGGCCCGTTAACTAAAAAGCGTATGCAGACTCTCGACGATGAAGTAAACAAACATGCCATTGATTTTATTGAGCGAGCTGTGAAAGCAGATGAACCATTTTTTACTTGGTATTGCCCGTCTCGAGGTCATGTTTGGACACACCTTTCACCAGAATATGAAGCAATGCTGGGTCAAAATGGCTGGGGCTTGCAAGAAGTAGTGATGAAAGACTTAGACGATCACGTTGGTGAAATGCTCGCAAAACTCGAAGAACTAGGCGTTGCTGATAATACCATTGTGATGTTTACCGCCGATAATGGTCCAGAAATTATGACTTGGCCCGATGGTGGAATGACCCCTTACCATGGGGAAAAAGGTACCACTTGGGAGGGGGGAGTTAGAGCGCCGCTATTGGTGAGTTGGCCAGGCAAGATTCCAGCGGGAAAAGTCCATAATGGCATGTTTGATGGAATGGATTGGTTGCCTACATTGGTTAGCGCAGCTGGTGGGCCAGAGGATTTAAAACAGCAAATGTTAGAAGGCTTTGAGGGCTTCAAAGCCCATTTAGACGGTTACAATCAGCTAGATATGTTAATTGAGAACAAACCGTCGAATCGCGAACATATCATCTACTATGAACGAGACAAGTTACAGGCTGTGAGGGTAGGTGATTGGAAAGCACACTTCGTTGTGCAAAACCAAGGCTGGAGTGGACCAAAAGAAGAGCTAAACGCGCCTCTGTTATTTAACCTACGTCGTGACCCTTATGAGCGAGCCGCTGAAGAGTCAGGAATGTATATTAAGTGGATGGGTGAAAAAATGTGGGCATTTGGTCCAGCTCAAGCAGCGGTGCAGAAGCATCTAGCGAGTTTTGAGAAGTGGCCAGTGGTGACAGCCAACGATGCCGCCAATGTTGGTGGTGTTGGCAACTAAAGTTTTCCTTATCTGTAAACGTCAAAACCAAAGCCAGCACTATGCTGGCTTTGTCGTTTAAAAGTATTGGTCTATTGGCAGATATCTCCCGTTAATACAGGTACTTCTGAGCTTCCATTGCTACTGCCTTGGAAACCAAAACTGACAGTCTCGCCAGGTTCTACTTTGGCATTCCAAGCTGCGTTGCTTACTGTGTAAGGACCGTCACCAGAAAGCACGCCATTCCAAAGTTGGGTAATGCTACTGCCATCGCTATAGGCCCAAGTTACTTGCCAACCGTTAATCGCTTGCTCACCAGTGTTGATAATGCGAACTTCTGCGTTAAAGCCTGATCCCCATTGGTCAACAATTACGTACTCACAACCTGCTTGGCTTGGCGGTAGTGCAGTAATTACCAGCTCTTGGTTACTGCTGGTTTCTAACAAGCCATCTGACACAGTGAGCACAACTGCGTAGCTACCGGCTGCTTCATATTCGTGATTAGCAGTCACGCCAGTGGCTGTATAACCATCACCAAAGTCCCATTGATAACTAAGGGTATCGTTTTCTGCATCGCTAGAGCCGCTAGCGTCGAAGCTGGCAGTCAAGCCTTGGCTGCTTGCATCAAAGCTGGCTATAGGCGCGGTGTTGGCGGTGGACTTAACGTCAATACTCACTAGCGCTGGGGTGGATTCTAGTGCTTCGTTGTCGGTTACGCTAAAGCTAAAGTTGTCGGTGCCAACAAAACCCTCTGCTGGTGTGTAGCTTAAAGTGGGCGGCGTACCGCTTAAAGTACCATTGATTGGCTGACTAAGTATTTGATAGCTTGTAATTTCTCCACCGGTATCGCTGCCACTTAAGGTTATGCTAACGGGCGTATCTTGGGGAGTGGAAACTTGTTGTGGAGTGGCTATTGGCGTTCCCAAGGTATCTTCGGAGTAAGCTAAATCAATACAGCCATGGAAGCGCTCATAGGTCCAAGAGTTGCGGCCCCATTCGCCATAGATCACTTGGTGACCACTACGCTCAGGCAGGGTACAAGTGGTGGTAAAGGTCACCGCCTCTTTATTTGCGACTACCGCTGGATTGGCATTAGGTTGGCTATCATCGTAGGGCAAAACACAGAAGGGCTCTGCCTCAAAATCATCCCATGTTAAAGCTTTGCTTGGGTCAAATACAAAGCCAGGTTTAGTTATCCAGTAATGAAATTCACGGGTATCAGAGAAGTGGTTTCCCCATTGAATGTTCCACGTTATGTCTAAAGGGCCTGCTTGAGCAGCTTGCCCTGGCCAGCTTGTGGCTACATCCCATGGAGTTGCTGTACCCTGCCATGTTTCGCTGTCAAAACCACATACATTGTTGGGCAGCGGCGAAACCACTGCGCGGCCTTCGGTATGAGTGAGTACACTCATAAACTTATAGCCACCTTGTGGGTCATTTTCAAAAGCGTCAATACAATGAGCGCTGCTAGCTTGATCAGGTTTTTCTGTTAAGCCACACAGCGCATTTCGTGATGGTGGATCTACGATTAAACCATGCGCAAATGCTTGGCTGGTTCCTAGTAGACATAATGAAAATATTAGCTTGTTAGTCATGTTATTCCCTTTTGTTGTGAGTGGAATGAACACCAGCTTGAAGCCAGCGCGCAACCTACCGTTATCAAGGCTGTTTGTTATAGTTTTCAACCTTGGTAAAGCTCAAATAACTACGACTACTCACTTCCGTAATGATTGTTGAGTTAATTAAGGAACGTAGTTGAGCTTATTGCGCGATTCCAGAAATCTGCTGAAGCAAGGCTTTAGTGAGTTTCATTGGTAATTGATTATGTTGTCACTAATCACATTTTTTTGGTAAAAGAATCAATAAAAGAGGGGTAAGGCTGGAATGTTTGCTGCTGGTATTGGTTTGAGTGCTGGGATAAATCACATTTAGCAAATAAATTTTGAATGATATTTAAGCAAGTATAAAAGGCTGCAGCTGATGCCGTATTGGGTATTCACTATTATTTAAGCATTAGAATACCGTTGTTGAGTTGGGCATTTATATTGTGTTCATGTTTGATTTTTTGGCGCCACTTTGTGGCTATCTGCTGCAGTACTCCTTCCGCTTGCATGTCCTTAAAAGCCTGTTGCCATTGCTCTGCGTTGTTAAACTGCTTAGACATCGCAATATACACAGCTTGCTGTTTGAGCTCTCTAAGTAAAATAAAGCTACTGGGGTCTAAGCCAAGTTCACTGGCAACAATCTGTAAACCGGCACTCTCATAAGCAATAGTGCTAATTCGTTTTCTAGCTAACAATTGGATGTTTAGCTTATGGCTACTGTTTACCGATAAGTTGCTTAATCCTTTTTGGGCAAGCCATTCGTGGCGAATATCACCGTTTGCCACGCCAATAGTTGGGTAATCGGTTAGCTTTTCATAGGTGTTTGGATTGCTTTTTAAGCCATACAAACCCCATGTTTTAATAAGAACCGGTCCAATCCAATTGAGCTTTTGATCGCGCTCAGCGTTACGGCTAAAGGAAAACACCATGATGTTGTGGTTATGGTAAGCAGTTTTTAATGCGCGTGCTTCAGGTACCATTTCTAGCTTGGCATCAATGTTTAAACGTTTCGCTAGAGAATAAACAATATCAACCACATAGCCTTGAATTTGGCCATCTTCATCTAGGTAGCTGGCGGGTGGTTCATTTACAGTAATAAACCTAATCGGCGAGCTCGAAGCTACCGCCTGACTAAGGGTAAAGTGAGCAACAATTAGCGCAAATACCAAGGGTTTTAACATAGAGTGAACAGAGTGCTTGAATGGACTAAGTGTAGTTCAAACTCTTGGTGTTAAAGTTTCTTAATCAGTTATTGGCAGTTTGTTCGTCGGCACAGCATTCGTCTTGTAAAAAACTAATTACCGTTTGCAGGCATTCAAACTCAGCAACGCAATACAGTGTTCGTCCTTCCCTGCGCTGGCTAAGCAAGCCTGCAGATACCAAGCTGGATATGTGATGCGACAAGGTTGAGCCTGGAATGGCCAACTTTTCTTGTAATCCGCCTACTGCGATACCGCTGTAGCCCGCCCTTACAACACTACGGTAAATGCTTAGGCGAGTAGGGTGGCCCAGTTCTTTTAGGGCTTTAGCGATGCTTTCAGTATTCATAGAGGGTTCTCTTCAAACGTATATTTCGATATTACTAGAAATATCTTGTTTTTTCCAATGCTCAAGTATATATTTCGAATAATCTAGAAATTTGGAATTAATTTAATGTTTAACATAAATAGTGAAATGGCTTGGCAGGCCTTAAATATGTTTGGCTTTCTAGCGGTAGAGTTAACCTTGTTGTTTTTAGCTATTAGCTACTTGGTTGGGGTATTGCAGCTGTATATACCGCCACAAAAAATCCAACGTATTTTGAGTGCTAAAAATGGTTCGGGTTATATCGTGGCGGGCTTTTTGGGAGCAATAACACCGTTTTGCTCTTGTTCAACCATTCCTTTTTTAAAGGGCTTATTACGCGCTAGAGCGGGATTTGGCACCATGATGGTATTCCTGTTTGCCAGCCCATTGCTTAACCCGATAATTATTGGTTTGTTTGCGGTAACTTTTGGCTGGAAAGTGAGTGTGTTTTACTTTGCCATTGCCATGGGGGTATCGGTAGTTGCTGGGTATTTGTTAGAGAAGCTAGGGTTTGAAAAGTACGTAAAAGCAGAGTCTTATCTTGAGCCAGAAGCCAAAAAATGTGGTTCTTCTTGTTCAGGCAAGCCCGCGGTAGAGCGCAACAAGTGGTTGAAAATTTGGGACAGTACTTGGCTGGATTTTAAAAAGGTATTGCCTTACTTAATTGGCGGTATTGCAGTTGGCTCGTTGATTTATGGCTTTATGCCAAGTGAGTTGATTGCCCAATTTGCTAGCAAAGATAACCCATTAGCGGTGCCTGTAGCGGCTGTTATTGGTATTCCTTTGTACATTCGTGCTGAAGCGGTAATTCCTTTAAGTGCCGCTTTAGCGGCAAAAGGCATGAGTTTAGGGGCGGTAATGGCGCTGATTATAGGCAGCGCTGGGGCAAGTTTGACCGAAGTGATATTGCTTAAATCCATCTTTAAAAATCAGATGATTGCAGCGTTCTTACTGGTAATTATTGGTATGGCCATTGGCGCAGGTTATTTATACAGCTTTTGGTTTTAAAGCAAATTAGCAAAGCTAGGGGTTGGGCTTTTTGGCCAAAACCCAAAGTGCCTTAGGGCTTACTCCTAGCTTGTCTTTAATCGCTCGGCTAAAGTTGGCTTGGTGTTTATAACCCAGTTGATGGGCTACTTCGGTAATGCTTAGCTAGCTTTCTGTAATCACGCTGTAAATTGTTGCCTTAGCGTAGTTCAAACAGTTCGCTGTGAAAATGCTTAAGTGGGTAGCCGAAGTGAGCCAGTTGTTGTTGTAAGTTACTAGAGAATGCAACGGGTCCACAAAACCAAATCTTACGTTGCATTAAGTCTTCAACTTCGTTTACCAATTGCTCTGCGCTTAATAAATCTTGGCGGCTGTTGTCGATAATTCTTAACTCCACCTGACTGCTCGAAGAGAGCTGCTGTAGCTCTTCAATTAACTTGGGTTCTAAGGTTTCACTGCAGTAATACAGGGTCGCCTTAGGCGGATTATTCATGGTTTGACGTTGTTGTAAAATGGCCGTGAAAGCCGCTATACCTATGCCTCCGGCAATCCATAATTGCGGTGCCGAATCATCAAAATCAAAATTACCGTAGGGGCCTTCTACTTTTAGCTCTTGGCCGATGTTAAGGCGGCTTTTTAGGTTGGCGGTAAAATCACCTAGCTCTTTTATCAGGAAGCGCACGTGACCAGTGCCGGTATTAGTTGATGCAATGGTAAAGGGGTGTGGTTCCTCACCCGGAAAACCAATAAACGCAAATTGCCCACTATTGTGACCATGCCAGTTGGGCACGCTTAGGCGTAAATCAACAACTTTATCTTGGGGTAGAAATCTAAAGTTAGCCACTGTGGCGGTGTGCTGCTTAGTTTTACCAATACGGCCAAACAAACTATATACCGCAGCAACACTGCCCACCCAAATTAACGCTAAACAGGCATACGTTATGGGGTAAGGCCAATAGCTATGTTTGATTAAAATCACTGAGTGAAAGGCAATGGCTAAAAATGCTAGCGACATGAGTTTGTGCGAGTAACGAAACCCTTTGTACCTAATCACCCCCACTAAAGCGACAATTGCTAGCACTACAAAGCTGTAAAAGGCTACTTCGCCTACTTGTTCAGCCAGTCCGCGTAAAGGGCGCACCAGCGCATATAGCGAATCGGAATTATTGGGACCAGTGCCTCTAACGGGTTTGTCTAGTATTCCCGCTCTTACAAGTTGCTTAGGAATAATCGCCAGTAGCCAATGCACCACTGCTACTAATACCGAGGCGATGCCGAGGTGTTTGTGCAAACGGTAGGATTTGTCTAAGCCCTTGGTCAGCCATTCGATAAAAGGTAAGCGTAAGGCCAAAAGCATGGTAATACTCATTAAGCCCACGGCTAACATGCCGCTGTACTGAATGAGCGCTGAACGCCATTGAAAGAAGTTATCTGAAGAAAACAGGTTGGGTTCTGCTTGTAGCCATAATCCGGTAATGGCGGCTAAGAGCAGCATTATAGTTGCAGTTGTTTTACGCATGATTCGGCCTTACTCATCCTTTGGTAACAAGTATAAAAAGGCCAGTCTTTAGTTAGGTAAAGCTAGGGTAAAGAAGTGTAAAGTCGTTGTTTGTATAGAAGTGATAAATGGAAAACAAGCTAGATGAAAAACCTAGGGTGTTCATCTAGCTTGGGTGTTGAATTGGCTAAAACCCTTCCAACACAATTTTTCCTTTAGCTTTTTGCGACTCGATAAAGGCGTGAGCTTGTTTGAGGTTGTCGGCATTTATTTGGCCAAAGTGTTCACCTAAGGTACTTTTAATCTTCCCTTGATCAATGAGCGTGGCCACTTCGCTGAGTAACTCATGCTGTTTAATCATGTCCTCGGTTTGGAACATCGAGCGGGTGTACATAAACTCCCAATGTAGCGAGATACTTTTTAGCTTGAGCAGTTTTACATCTAACTCAGCTGGGTCATCAATTAACCCAAACTTTCCTTGTGGCTTAATAACCTTAACAATCTCGGCCATATGTTCGTCGGTATTGTTTAAGCTCACCACGTAGTCGATGTTGTTTTGCTCGGCTAACTCTTCACTTAAAGGATTGCGGTGATTAATAATTTGGTCGGCCCCCAATTCTTTTAACCAAGCCTGGGTTTCGGGACGAGAGGCGGTGGCAATAACCTTAAGCTTGGTGAGCTGTTTTACCAGTTGAACCATGATTGAGCCTACGCCGCCAGCGGCACCAATGATTAAAATAGACTTTGGCTCAGTTTTGCTCACTTGCAAGCGGTCGAATAGCATTTCCCACGCGGTTAGTGCAGTGAGAGGCAAGGCGGCCGCATTTGCTGCTGGAATGCTAGTTGGCGCTAAGCTAACTATGCGCTCATCTACCAGCTGGTATTCTGCATTGCTGCCAGCGCGAGTTAAGTCACCGGCATACCAGACTTTGTCACCTACCTTGAAAAGCTGGGCTTGGTCGCCAACTTGCTCCACAGTGCCTACTGCATCCCAACCGATTACTTTCCATTGGCCTTGTTCGGCGGAGACATTGGCGCGAATTTTAGTATCAACAGGGTTTACAGAGATGGCTTCAACTTTTATTAATAAGTCTTTGCCACTGGCGTTAGGCTTTGGCAGCTCAATATCTTGCAGTGATAAGTCTTCACTAATTGCTAGCGCTTGTTGGTAGGCTACAGCTTTCATTGGTGGCTCCATTAGGGCGAAAATCCAGATAACTCAGTGTAGTAGAGTTTAGCTATAGGAAAAACACAGCTGCGATTAAATCACTTTCAATTTATTTTTGATAATCAGTGAGAAGTGCGTAGTTGCTCTGGCTAAATAGCACTAAAGAAATAACGGGCAGCTAACTGGAATAGTTGTTCGTTGGTGTCTGCTTCTAGCCCGTGCAAGGCGCGCTGCGGCCGTTGGCTGCTTAGCCATTGGTATTCGCCACCTATAAACCAGTTTTTGTTTAACCTATATTGGTAGGCGAAGGTAAGGCCTTTACCGCGCTCGTTATTGTCATCCAAGGGAGTGTTGTCGCGGTCGATGTTTTCAAAGGCTTCTGCCCGCAGGCTCACTCGGTGCTTCTTTTTAAAGTTGTGGGTGAGCATGGCAAAACCATTGGCAAAGTCCATCTTTACAGCATCTTGGCGATCGAGCGATTGCATCAAGGTTGAGCCGTTCATGTATTGCCACAATAGTTGCCACTGCTTGTTTATCCGCCATTTTCCACCTAAGTGAGCAAAGCGGGTTCGCCACGCGTAGTCGCCACCATCAATTAAGTAAGGTTTAGCCAGGTTATCGTAGTATCCCACTCTAAACAGGGCATGGCGTCTGATGCTCCAGTCCAAGTTAGTATGAAAGCCGGGGCGATGATCTATTTCTTTAAATGGGTTTGAACGGCGGGTTTGATCGGCTAATGCGGGTTGCAATGGTTCGGGGAACGGGCGAGTTCCCCCCCATAGGGTTTGTCTCGAGCTACTGGTCCAGCCGTGCCAAGCTAATAAGGCTCCAGCTGGGTCGTTGGCCACAAACAGCATGCCGCTTAGTGACAAGTTGTGTTGGGAGTTAGAGAATTTACCTAAGCGCTCTAGTTTGGCTTCGATGCCGGTGGTGCGAATTTCTTCTCCAACCCAAGTGTTAAGCGTGGAGGCGTTTAAAGTATAAGGCGTTGCCCAGGCGGTGGCGGTGTTTTCTAAGGAAATACTCGGATACATAATGCCCGCTCGGCCCGACCAGCGAAGGCCACTCTCTGAGGGTAGACCTTTATAACTAAAAAAAGCCTCAGTAAAGCCTAGCGCACTATCTTCATGATCGAGCCAGCCATTTAAAACCAGTTTGCCAGAGAAGCCGTTATCCCAGTGAGCGCTTAAATCTAAGCCTGCTTGAGCAACAGAAAGTTGGCTTCCATCAGAGTAGCCAAATTTACCATGGCCACCTTTTACATAGCTGTCACTACTATCTACATGGCTAGCGCGTAAATCGAGGATCCCTCTGGCGCTATATTCCGCAGCCTTGGTGGTGTTTAGCGTAGCTGTTAGCATCAAACAGATGCTGAAAATAATTCCCTTATTCGGCAAACTCGATGCTCTCCTGAGCGAGTAATTCATACAATTCTTTAGCGGGTTTTGGGCGACTAATAAAGTAGCCTTGAGCTAAATTGCACTTGGCTTTTTCCAGCCAACGCAAGCTCTCGATATCTTCAATACCCTCTGCTACTACACTTAAGCCCATGTTGTGCGCTAGCTCAATGGTCGACTTCACAATAATGGCATCGTCGGCATCAATGGCGAGCTTTTGTACAAAAGATTTATCAATTTTGAGCTCATGCACCGGTAGGCGTTTTAACTGAGCAAGGGACGAGTAACCGGTGCCGTAGTCATCAATAGACAATTTAAAGCCACGTTTTTTAAAACGAGCCAGCAAGGCTATCGCCGTTTCAGGGTCGTCAACTAACGCGCTCTCTGTGACTTCTAACGTGAAGGATTCCGCTGCTAGTTGTTTGTTTTCGATATTCTGGCAAATGAAGCTATAAAAGCTATCGTCTTTTAGGTTTTCGCCAGAGATGTTTATCGCTATGTTGACGTCGACACCTTTAACTTTCCAAGCCAAGCTTTGCGATAAGGCTTCTAGAAAGACCCAGCGAGTGAGCGGGTTAATTTGCCCAGTATGTTCAGCAATTTCGATAAATGCATCGGGTGGAACCATGCCTAACTCTGGGTGTTGCCAACGTACTAAGGCTTCTACATGGGTGATTCTGTTAGCGGCAAAGCTAAACTTTGGCTGGTAGTGCAGGGTGAGCTGGTTATTTTGAATGGCCTTTTTAAGATCGTTAATTAGGCTTAAACGTTCAACGGTATTGGTATCGGCACTTGGGTCGTAGATGTAACAATGGCTGCGCGCTTCTCGACAGTGATTTAAGGCCGCATCTGCTTTTTGTAGTAACTCCTGCGGGTTTTGGCCATGCTCTGGAAATAAGGCTACACCCACATGCGTTTGCAGCTGTAGATGCATATCTTGAAAATTACAGCCTTCGTGCATTTGCATACTAATAAGCTGCAAATGTTGTTGTACGTTGTCTCGGGTTACATTTGGCAGTAATACAATAAATTCGTCGGCACCGATGTGGCACAGGTAGTGTTCACTTTTTAGTGCGCTTAGGCGTTTGCCCGCTTCTTTAATCAGCTGGTCGCCAGCTTGGTGGCCTAAGGTATCGTTCACTTGTTTTAGGCGACAAATGTTTAAGTGGAACATAGCAAAGGACTGTTTGCTGTCTGCTGTAAGTTGAGTAAGTTTATTGGCCAGCCAGTTGCGATTGGGTAACTCGGTAAGAGGATCGTGGTTTAAGCGATGGTTAATGGCCTGTTCACGACTGAGCACCTGTTCTTGCATGTTATTAAATTCGCTGGCTAGTTGGCCAAGCTCGGTTCTGTCGTTTATCGATACCGGTGTTTGATAATCACCAGCGGCTAGCCGCTTAGCTTGTTTCACCAGCAGTTTAATTGGCCGGGTAATGTCATCAGCAATCAGGTAAGCCGCTATCATCGAACAGAACAGCGTGAGTGCCGTTAGCAGTAAAATTTGCACCCAACTTTGCTGAATCACTGCCACTAGGTTGTCTCTAGAGCTATGCAGCACGACATAAAAAGCACCTTCACCCGCTACGCTAAATTGTTGGTGCAGAGCAATCACATCACTGTCGGTTTGGCTTAGTAAGGCTTTAGCGCTAGCAACATTGGCATCGGGATTACTTGAGCCCAACAAAGACCATGTTTGCTGTTGCTCTAGGATAAAGTCGGTTTGCAAGCCGGTTTGGCTTAAAAAGCTTTCTGCCAAGGAGGGGCCAATTTCGTAACCAAAACCGACCCAACCAATAATCGCTGGACCACTTTTTATCGCTGAAAGGTGTAGTTGGTAAAGTTGGTTGCCAATAGCGTAATAAGGAGGCAGTTGGTTTTGTTGTAAGGCCGGCATAAAGGCAAAAGTTTGGCCTTGTTGTTCACCTCTTACTACTTTAGGGTTTTGATTTGCTTGTTGGCTATTTACCAATTGCAGTTCAATCATGCCTGAAGGCGTAACTACCATGGAGAGGTCTGCATTGATGCGCTTACCATGATTGTGCAGGGCAATCGCTACGCTGCGTTTGTCTTCACCAAATACACTTTTTAATCCGTAATCGTTGGTGACGGTTTCGGCAAAGCTGCTTAGGTAAAATCCTCGGCGATTAAACTCACTTTGAAATAGAGCGTTAGCTTTGCTTAGCTGCGAGTCGATGGCTAATTTTTCTTTCAGCCTTAAGGAGTCATAGGTAGACCAAAATGAGATCGCTTGAAGCAGTAACAATAGCGATACTATCAGCAGTAGTATTTTGGTCTTTATGCTTTTCATCGGCGCTCCTGCCAATTAGTACTCTGAGAGAAAATCAAAATCATCCGGATTTTGCTGTTCTAGTTCTTCATCTTCTAAAGCGTTGGGCAAGCTAAGTGCTAGCTTACCATCGTTATTAATGTTTAGCTTTTGGCTAAGTTGCTGGTTAGCTGTTTTAAGCTCTGGATGCCACACAACCAGTTGGTAGTCTCCCGCTGGCACATCAGTAAATTTAACCATTCCTTGGGCATCGGTTTTGTTAAACAAAGGCGTATCAACCAATAACAAATATGCGCCCATCCAATCATGGATATTACAGCCCATAGGTACCACGCCGCTGTGGTCGAAGTCATGTTTGCGGTGGGTCTCCCCCGACTTGATTTGAAATGAAAACTTATTATCACCGGCAGCAGAATAGATGTGGTGAGTAATGTTGTCGTCATTATTAAAATCGACTTGGCTGCCACGTTGCGCAACGCTGATATAGGGAACAAAGGCTTTATCTCGTTGGCCAATAACCACTGTTTGCTGGTTTATCTGCTTGAGTTGATGGCCTTGTGGCTCCAGATAAACCACCACATTGGCAGCGGGGCTGCCGTCGGGCTGACTGAGACTTAGCTGATAGCTAAAACTTGAATTGGCAAGGCTCGAAAAGCTGAGAACTATTAGAGTTAGGCTAGTGACTATGTTTCTCATCGGCATCCTTTCGCCACATTACTGGTGGCTGATGAAATCTGTTGGTGGTTTGGTTCTAGTATTTAGACCTTAGCACTTAGTCAAATATTACAGCCTATTTGGCTTGGGCATAACTGAGTTATTTAAGTGTAAGCACTTGGCAATTAATTGAGGAGCAGAAATTGCGCTAAATGCGGCATAGCTAGAAAAAGCCTAAAGCAAATTAGTACCTTAGGCAGGCTGTTAGCTTAATCGTTGTTGCTTAATGCATGTAAGGCTGCGGCCCGGCGAGTTTCATGTTCATTCATAAAGTAGCAGCGGTGGGTATAAGCAGAGGTTAGGGCTTTATGCTTATCTAAGTCTGGATAACGTTGGTCGTAACGCTCACTAAAGTTTAAGTATTGACGATGGTTTAACTGCCTTACAGAGTTGGCTAGCTCACTAGGTACTTGATATTCGGCCACTAAAGCTTGGTAATCTTGTTGATGTACCGCCACCCGTGCGTGGTTTTTTAAGTGTTTTGCGGCTGCCATGCATGCTGCTGCTTCGTTAAGTTCAAACATCATTTCTGCAGCTTGAGGTGGTAGCTCTTTGGCTTGGACGGTAAGTGCTAGGCCTGCGCTAAAAGTAACTAAAAGTAATTGGCGAAAGGTCATGTAATTAGCCTTTAACAAGAGGTTTTAATAACAATAAGGCAGCGTTATAGAGGTCAATTATTAAATAAATATTACGGCTAGCACTTAATTTTAGTAATTGCTTTAATTAATAAAAATGAAATCTTAATGTCATATTTTGAATTCAGTATCCTCCGCCAAATCAACTAGACAACTGGCGATATGGGGACATTATCTAATGCCAAATTCAACTAAATCAGTGTTTCGCGCTACTTTGTGCGCTGCGGCAGTGAGCGTACTACTTAGTGCTTGTAACAGTGATAGTAATAATGACCAAGATACTTCAAGCCCAATTGTACCGGCACCGCTGTCTATTGGTCTGCTACCTGATACCCAAGGCAATGGTTGGGAAGTTGCGCAACACCCCATGGAAGCAGTGTTAGCTAAGCACCAAGCACATGGCGTTGATTTGGTTATTCCGGTAGGTGATTTAACCAATCACGGTTCAACCAAAGAATGGGCAGAGTGGCGAGAGGTTGCTGAGAAGTACCGTGAAGCTGGCATGGAGTTTTTGCCAGTAATGGGCAATCACGAAACCAGCTGGGCTTACACGGTAGAATGGATTGAAAACATGCGTCACTACATTCCTGAAGACGCTGTTCACATGCCTAGTGCCGAGTGGCTTAACTATTACATTATTCGTGAAAACGTATTGGTAATTGGCCTTGCATATTACAACCTACCGATTGCCTTTGGTTGGATTAAAGATGTAGTTGCAGAGCATGAAGGTGAGTTTGAACATGTAGTCATTGCTAGCCATGACGGCTTAATTGGCGCTAAGTATGGGCAAACTCGTGAGCAAATTGTACAGGGCACTAAAGATGACAATCGCCTGTTTGATATTCATAAAGAGATCCGAGAGTTATTTGCCGAAAAAGATGTAATTTGGGTGCAAGGACACGAGCACATGTATCAGCGCTCGCAAGTGCATGCACGGGTATTAGGTTCTAATGATCCTGGTGGGCGCAATGCCGAACCGTTGGCATCTACCCCTAGTGGTGGTAATTACCGTATGCCATCTTATACCCAAATTGTCAGTGGCAATGCTTCTTACAAGGGTTATGAATACCGTTATGGCGAACGCGAGCTGATTCAAGATGTGATTCAACACAAAATGGATAGCATGAGCAATGGCTCGGAGCATTACGATGCCAACGCCGCAATGTTACATTTTGATGGTTCTAGAGTCGATTACCGCGCTTATTCGGCGCCTCATACCATTAAGGCCAACAGTGATGGCCCTAAAGAATTGCTTGAGCCTAATTGGACCTTAATGGACAGCTTTAGCCGCAGCTCTAATCGTTGTGAGTCATTGATCTATCCAAACTCGATACCCGATGATCAGCGCCCAACTCTTAACCATATTGTTGAATACAAAACCGCTTCCTGTGTGGCTGATGACCAAAGTACGGCCAAGCTGTTAGGCGGCACAAACAATACCTTTAACCGGGTAGACACCACCGAACGAACCATGGGGTATACGGCAGGCTTTAACCGTGCCGAAAGCATGAACGACATGATGCGTTTAAGCTACCAGTTCTTATTTACCAAACATTCTTCTTGGGATGTAAATTTAAATGGTAATAACCGAGTAGTGCCTAATTACGATTCAATTCAACCTGATGAGTCTGGCGCAGAAACTGGCCATGTAGTGCTACCTGCCACCACCATCGACATGAAAAAACACCTCACTTTGAGTTGGATGCCGAAAGAGGCCGCTACAGTTTCTGACGTGTTGCTAGTGAGTGGTACCCAAGTGCATGGTGGGGTTTATCAAAATGCCTACGGCGGTGAAGTTGATATTCGCACCATAGCCGGCCAGCCCGGCTCGCAACCCGATGGAACGGCTAAGCAACCAGTGGTCGATTTACCAAGTTATGCAACTCAGGCTTGGGATGTAGAACAGATCATTGCTGATCCATATGGCATTGAGTTCACCACCGAGAACTTGGCACAGGCAGAGAACTTAAACCTTGCTTGGAAAGCCGACGGTGAATGGCAAGCGGTAGCGGCATCTGAGTGTGTGCTCGATTTGCCATGGGATGAAGACTACTTAACTAACCCTCCGGCACGTATTACCAGCTGTAGTGACCAACCCCTAGTTGGCTACGACAGCCAATATGGTGGACGCTGGTGGATGATTGCGCAGCAAGATGTAGAGCTAGCCTTAATCAATAAATAAGCATTAGCCACGGGGCGCCAATGGCGTGGCTCCGTGGATTAATTCAACAGTTTTAATGAGGAAGTGTAGTGATTTTTAAAGCTTTAAAAAGAGTTAAAACCTCGGCTCTGGGGCTGTGTATTTCCGCTGGCCTAATAGGGTTTTCTGCCCAAGCAGAAAATATTGATTACTTAAGTGCAATAAACAGTGACCTTAATGCTAGCCCTTTAACCTTTGCTAAGGGTGAGCTTCGTTGGGCAAAGGTTGGAGATTTACGCCCAACCCAAGCTTTGATTGGTTATGACCAAGTAAATTATAAACTTGGCCGCTACCAAGCTGAGCCCAAAAAGATGTATGAAGAAATTTGTGAGTCTTACGGTGCTGGTGAAAAAAAGGTTAAGTGGAGCGAGCAGTCTTCTCCATTAAAGCCGGGAAGCTTTAACTGCCCCTTGGCAATTGGTAGCGAAGCTGCAGAGATGAAAACCGCCATTGTAGGACCCGATGGTCACTTATATTTAACCGATGGCCACCATACCTTCTCGACTTTTATCGATATGGAGAATGGTGGGGCACAAATGCCGGTGCTGATTAAAATTCAAGAAAATTGGTCAGCGAGCGAGAGTGATTCCATCGAGCAAGCTATGTCGCTGTTTTGGCAGCGCTTGGCACAAACTAACAATAGTTGGCAGTTTACCGCCACTGGCGAAGCTATTTCTTATTTAAACATGCCGACTACACTCGGGCAGGATTCTTTAGCCAACCAAGCTTTTAGAGCTCTAGTTTATTTCGCGCGTGATATTAGCTGGGTGAAAAAGCAGGCCGAAGCGATTAACTTTCTAGAGTTTCATTGGGGTTATGAGCTAGCTAAAAGCATCTCTGTAGATGAACAGCGCTTATTTGAGCAGGCATACTATTTAAGCAAAATAGAAGAAGTTGCTAAGCAAATGCTAGCGTATGCCCCAGAACAAGCTATTGCCAGTAGCGGCAGAACCGCTAAACAGCTAGGGCAAAAGGCGGCCTGGGACAATAACAGTGATAAAACGCTACAGCAGCTGGTTTGCGGCTCGAAAAAAGGCCGCTTAGGTAAGTTAGGTTTTGCCTTAAGTTATAAGCAACCGGGTGTAAGTTTGGAATGCAATTAAGCTTTAACAAGGTGAGCTAAGTCCTTAGTTCCTCATAGGTCCAAGCAAAGGCATAATTAATGCTATTAACAAAAATCCAGCAACGCCCATGTTGCTGGATTTTTTAGTTTTATCATATGGTTTGATTTGTCAATAGCTGGTTCACAAACTCAATATTATTTTGTATGCATATGTTTTTTATATGATTTAATGCGCCTGCAAGTTTGCTAATAAAAATCCAATAAAGGATTAGTTGTACAGCTAAGGGAAGAGATGAAAAAAATAAGTTTTTTGGCTTTATTGTCTTGCGTAGCAATAAATCCTCTACAAGCAGAAGAACAAAGCGCAGTAGAGCAACAGCATTACCTTTGGTTAGAGCCCGGGTTTTCATTAGGACGACCTGGCAGTAGTGTGGCTGCAGATCTTTACTATAGTCATTCTAATTACACTATTTCTTTAGGAGTGTTGGGCGGTAATGATGAAGGCTGTCAATTAATATGTGAACGAAAAGATGGTGGAGAAAATTACAGTTCTACTCGATTAATGATTGGTAAGTTTTTTTATCCAGGCAAGTATGAGTTTTTAGTCGAAACGGGACTAGCTAAACTCTCAGTGTCTACCGACCATTACGATGGTGAAAATTGGAAAACCTTAGAAAGTGATAGCTATGGCATTCCTGTTCGAATTTCCAAGTACTTTAACAGTAGGTATATTGGATTTGCACTAACCGCCGAGACTGTGGTTACCCCGGATAATTGGATCGCTTCCTTTGGTTTTAGAGTTCCATTTGGCAAATTACGCCATTGGTAAGTAAATAATAAAGGTAGAGCAATGCTCTACCTTAGATGTGTTTTATTCAGGCTTGCGCTTACCTGTCATAAATTCTTCTAGAATTTCTGGGGTCAATTCACCGGCTTCTTCTAGGCGCTTTAGCTCCGCTACAATAAGCTTTTGCTCTTCCATTGATGGAACTGGAAGTTCAGGCTCTTTTTCGATGCCTTCTGGAATGTTTAAATTATCTAACATGGTGGCTCTCACGATAAAACTTAGTTGGACTAAGTATATCAGCAAATGAGGCTTTAGTTGCAGTGCTTGAAAACTGAAAAGTCACCCCTTGATGATCTAAATCATCACCTGCCTAGTAAGCATTAATATTGGATTGGAGCCGGAGATGTAAGGAATGGTGGGACCGAGTATGAAAAATCAAATAAATCCGAAACGCTTACTGAATAGTAAATGGACTAAACAAGCGGTAGTGAACAAGCAAAAACACTTTATTGTGACAGAGCTAGAGTTTGATGACTTACAAACGGTGCAGCGCTGCGTGATTCAAGCGGTTTACAACCAGCAAGATTTTGAGATTGATTGGCGAGAGTTAAAAGATCGCAGCCATTGGCAGCAAGGTTGGAAGTAATAAAGTTAGGCACTAACTTACAGTGCCTAACTAGCGCACATTAACTACGGCTAGTGACTTCTAGCAAGTGATAACCAAACTGCGTTTTCACAGGGCCATGCACAGTATTTAGCGCTTCATTAAACACCACTGTATCAAACTCTGGCACCATATCGCCTTTATTAAACTCACCTAACTCGCCGCCATTTGCGCCAGATGGGCAGTTAGAATGCTGCTTGGCGATATCGGTAAATGCGGCTCCGCCTTCAATTTGTGCTTTTAGATCTAAACATTGTTGCTCGGTATCTACCAGAATGTGGCGTGCGCTTGCTCTTGGCATGAGATGTCCTCTAAATGTGTCGCTATTGATGGCTAAACAGCATTTACTATAAATACTGTTTAGCTTGAGAGGGCAAATGTAGTGGTAAAGCTTAGTGTCTGTCAAATTGGGGAAGCACGCTTTGTGCTTCCCCAGCCAAACATTATAAAACGGTAATTACATCTTGTTCTGGCAGGCGTGCCTTTGGTAAGCCGTAGTTGTAGTCTTCGCCGTCTAGGTGGTAGCCCAGCGCTAAGGCAAAGTGGCAAACATGGCCATCAAGCTCTTGCTCGAATATCTCGCCAATTAGCGCCGAGTCCACGCCCTCCATTGGGGTTGAAGCTATGCCTAAACGCGCCAAAACATGCAAGGTGTTGCCTAACGCAATGTAAGTTTGTGCCTTGGTCCAATTGCCGTTAAAGCCGGTTTCATCAGTATTGGCTTCGGCAAAGCTGAATCCTCCATTAAGCATGGCATCATACATGTCGGCGGGCAAGTGACCAGAGCTTACTTCTACGTCTACAACTTTACGGTAATCATCTTTGGTGAAGTTGGGATTGTGAGCAAACAAAATGATATGAGACGCTTCTTTTGCATGTGGTTGATTAAACTGATGCATGTTGGCAAAACTATCGTGGAAGCGCTGCTTAGCAGCGTCGCTTTCTATAACAATAAACTTCCAAGGCTGAGAGTTAATTGAAGAAGCCGATAAACGAATGGCTTCTTTAATTACCGTCATGTCTTCGGCTGAAATACGCTTTGATGCATCATATTTTTTAGCGGTGTAGCGGCTATTTAAATCGTTAATAATTGGGTGAGACATGGGGTTAGTCCTCGCTAAGCTTGTTTAGATAGGCGCATCTTACGAGGATCTGATTTGAAGAAACAGTGGCGAACTCTCCAATTATTATGGTCATTTTTGTCCATAATGATGTTGATTTGGTAAAGCAGTTAATTTTTTATGGAAACGTATTGAGTGCTTTTAAGAGGCTAGCTTTGATTGATGAGCATATTATACCCAGCCGCAGAAACAAAAAGGCCGCTCAATTGCTTGAGCGGCAAAGGATATAAAAGGCTATTGGATTACATTGCTTCGATTAAGATCAGCCCTTCGCTGCCCGCATCAAAGCTAACAGTGCCATTACTTACGGTGGCAATAGAGCCAGTGTAAGCGTTGCGCACGCTGCTGCCGTTGTCGAAGTAGCCAGCAACATTTACAGACACTGTGCCTGAGCCATCTACCACTACAACAACATTGTTGCTTTCACCCGATACTGGGTTAGTCCAAGTACGTGCAAAAGCTTTGCCGTTAGACTGACTAACAGCAATGTGTTGGCCGGCACCTACTGCTGGGTTGTCACGACGGAATTGACCCACTTTTTGCCAGTGTTGGTGAACGCTGTTACCCGCTTTGTTCCAATCAATACTTGAACGGCTGCCTTGGTCGGCATCTGAGCCACCATCGCCATTTACTCGGCCAAGTTCATCACCGTAGAACACTTGCACACCACCAGGTAGTAGCAACAATGCAGTACCCGCACGTTTCTGGCGGTTGTCGTCGCCGTTGTAGAACACCGCGCCAGTATCGTGGCTAGAGATGTAGCTTAGTGAGTTCCAATCGCTAGAGCTGTTAACTTGACTAGCGTAGTTTGCAAACTCACTTAGCATGGTGTCGGTGCTAGAAATCATGCCATTAACTGTGTTTTTGAAACTAAAGTTAATCACAGAATCGAAGCCACCATCGGTATGGTAGTTAGACTGGTTAAAGCCATGGCCAAATACTTCAGCAGTTGCCCAAAACTCATCGTTCCAATCTGCACCCGGTGCATCTGGGTTGTTAGCACGCCACTCGCTTAATGCAGCTTTTGACTCGCTGATTAAGTAAGCCCAGTGGTCGTTAGTTACGTGTTTAGCGGTATCTACACGGAAACCATCAATACCGTAGTCACGTACATATTGCACTAACCACTCAGTAATCCAATCGCGAACACGCTTAGTACCTTGGGCTTGGTAGTTACTTAGGTAGCCTTGACCAAAGGTAGATTTGTTGGCTAAGAACGGAGGAATACCCACTTGTTGAGTTGACTCGGTTTTAAAGTCTGGCAAGAAGGCTAAACACTTCGTTAAGTCGTCACCGCCACAACCGTCGTAGCCAGGTAAACCTACACGTATCCAATCTTTACCCCACCAGTTCAACCATAGGTTCTCATCGCCATCGTAGTTGATGAAATCATGGTAGCCGAACCAGTTTTGACCATTGCTTGGTGTCCAATTTGGACCGGCAGTATCAGAGCCGTAGTTAAACTCATCCATGTCTTTTAGGGTGTTGTAACCTGCGTGGTTCATTACCACATCCATAACAACACGAATGCCTTGGCTATGCGCTTTATCTACAAAGGCTTTAAACTCTGCAGGTGTTCCCATATTGGCATCAAGGTTGGTGTAATCTTGCACGTAGTAACCGTGGTAAGCGTAGTGAGCAAAGTCTCCGTCGCTGCCGCCGCCTACAAAGCCATGAGCTTGTTCGTAAGGTGCAGTTAACCAAATGGCGTTAATACCAAGATCGGTGAAGTAGCCTTCATCCAATTTAGCGGTTAAGCCGGCAATATCACCACCATGGAAAGTACCAATGTTTTTGCCTGTGGCATCAACACTTGGGCGACCATAAGAGTTGTTATTGCTTGAGTTACCATCGTTAAAACGGTCGGTAATAACGAAGTAAACGTTGGCGTTGTCCCATGTGAAATCAGATGCTGTAGGCTGCTCAACTTTAGTAATAGTGAAACATTTGTTAGCGTTGCTGTTAGCGTTCTCTGCATATAAACATAGTTGTAGAGACTCACCAATGGCTAAGTTGCTGCCTACCGAAATGGTTTCGCCATCACTATACGCAATACCGTTTACCGGATCGCTACCATCGGTAGTGTATAAACCACCGGTAACATCATCACCAGTAGCACCTAAGGTAATGCTTACTTCGTTAGTCCAGAAAGTGCTTACTGCAGGATCTATGCTTACGTTGGCATCATTGCTTGGTAAGTCACAGGTATCTGTCCAACTCTGAGTGCTAATGGTGTAACAGCCATCTTTATCGCGGAATAGATCTTCCGTTTGGCTATTGCCTTGGTTGCTAAAGATTAGTTTGCTTGAATCGCTGTTCTCAAACTTAAACTCATGCCAGTTTTCACCTAGAGCAGTCATTGCATCACCAGGCCAGCCAGTATCTGGCTCAGAACCAGCTGGAAGTGCATCCCAGTGGTGAATAGACGGCGTCCATTCTGCTGGCGTGTTTAGATAAACGGTAAAGCCAGTTTCAGGCGCTGCAATCTTGTTGTAGGTATAAGTTTGACTAACCGAACCTTGAGCATTGGCTACAAATACTTGTAACTCAAGGGATTCACCCACAGCCAGCTCGCCACCAATATTGATGATGTCGCCATTGTTAAAGCTTACACCTTGGGTGCCACCAGTAGTGCTTAGTTGGTAGGTGCTATCAGTAACGTTTTCACCTTTGTAGCTTAATGTTACCGCTAGTGTGTCGGTGCTAAAATCGCTGCTGTTAGGGCTTACCGTTAACTCAGGCTTAGTTTCAATAATCACTACGTCAGCGGTGATGGCTTTGCTTGAAGCATCAAAACTGATGTTGTAGTTAGTATTGTCATCTACTTGGAAATCTTGGTTAGGGTAGTTTTCACCCCAGCTACCGTTATCTGAACAAGCGGCAACTTTAAAGCGTGCTGGGCTTTCTTCTCCCGTAAAGGCTTGAGTCAGTGTGTATAAGCCGCTGGCCGCGTCGCGTACCATTGCTGTTTGGCCCCAACCATTTGGCGTGCCGCGGAAACACCATACCGGCGGCTCTTCGCCTGCAACGGTAATGTCTACACTGGCGGTATTGCTCACTGCACCTTGGTTGTCGGTTACTTGTAAGGTAACGGTGTCGCTCTGGGTAAAGGTAACACTAATTGTTTCAGTGGTTTCACCAGTGCTCCACGAGTAGCTAGCAATGCTTCCATCGCTGTCGCTAGAGCCACTGGCCGAGAAGGTGATGCTAGTGCCAGCATCTACAGTTTGCGCATTTGCTGGTGAGATAACAGCAGTTGGCGCTTGGTTACTATCACAGTTTGCTACCGATACTACGTCGATATTTTTGCTGTCGCTGTAAAAAGTAATCTGGTGGCTACCGGCCGATACGCGGTAGTCTTGGTTAGGGTAGGCTTCTTGCCAATTGCCCCAACGGTCAATTTTAAAACGTGGGTCGTTATTGCCAAAGGTTTGGCAGGTTTGAAATTCTGTACTAGATACCTGATCCATGGCGGTGGTTTGCCAGCCATTTGGCGTGCCACGGAACTCCCATTCTGCTTGAGCAGAAAGGGAGGCCGTTAACAAACCAAGGAGTACTACCTTGTTCATGTCATTTCCTTATTCGAGTTTATATTGTGATAGCCATAGGCATATCAAGCTGTTAGCCAATGTTAAATGACTCTTATTGGTCATTTGTTGCGCGACCATAACGCCGCTCGAATAAAAAATAGTCTTTAAAGTGAATAAATTGAGGTATTCATCAAGTAAATATCTTAGTTTTGTGATTGAAAAGGATTTCATTTTGGCTGTTTCTTCAATCGATCGCTTATATTCCGCTGATTAATCAGAGTTTTTACTTAAACCAGATAAGCAACCATAAAGTGGTAGTTATACAATATTTTTTAACTTTGTTTGATTATTGGCCACTTTACTCGAAGACAGCAGTCTTGTTTGGCTTTAGCGGCTTGTTCGGCAATTTTTCTAAAGATTTTTGTGGTTTTTAAGTTATTGAATGCAAATGTCTAATTGATCTATATGTTACTTAAAGGTGAGTTAATGCTGGCTTTTTAGCGCTAGGATTAAGTAATACAGCTATTATTTATATTATCTATAGTTAATTTTGGTAATAGTGCTATGGCAACACTTAATCAAGAAGTTACTTTTGATAAATCGCTGCAACTGGTCTCAACAACTGACCTTCAAGGTGATATCACTTATGCAAACGAGGCCTTTTGTGAGGTGGCCGGTTACTCATATGAAGAGTTGTTGGGGCAACACCACAATATTGTTCGCCACCCAGATATGCCCAAGGCCGCTTTTGCCGATTTATGGAAGAAGCTTAAAGCGGGTGAAGCGTGGCGAGGCATGGTAAAGAACCGCTGCAAAGACGGTCGCTATTATTGGGTAGATGCTTACGTTACGCCGCTCTATGAGGAAGGCCAGCATATTGGTTACCAATCGGTGAGAGTGTCGCCAAATTCAGAACACAAACAGCGAGCAGAGATGATTTACCATAAGCTAAATAATGGTAAACATATTGAACCACTATGGAGTGGCAGGGTAACAAGGGTATGGGCGTCTGCCATTATTTTGCTGATGGGCTTACTTTGGGTGTCTATGAATATAGACAGTCGTTATGCTTTGCTAGAATTGCTGTTTGTGGCCAGTTTATTTTTTCTTAATTTTAATGAGTTAGTCACAACGCCATGGAAGCTCAATAAGCTTAAGCAGTCGTTTGATAGCCCTAGCCGTTATATCTATGAAGGCACCGAACTGTTCGATGTCGCTCGTTTCCATATTGGTTTATTGGAAGCAAGAATTAAAACCATACTTGGTCGCACGGCAGATTCAACCAAGCGTTTACAGATCCTTTCCAAAGAGCTCGCTACCATTTCTATCACCACCAGTAAGGCTGTCGATATTGAAACTGTAGAATTAGAGCAGTTATCTGCGGCCATTCATCAAATGTCGATGACCGCGTCAGAGATCAGTAATTCCACGGTAACCGCTACTGATAAAGTGGGTGAAACTCAAAAACACTGCGAGCAAACTCAAATCAATATGAGTGAAACGCGTCAGCAGGTAGAAACCTTGTCTGAGGATGTAAAACAAGCGGCAAACTTAGCCAAAGAGCTAACCGATGATGCCGATGGTATTGCTAAGGTGATGGAAGAAATCCAAGGCATTGCTTATCAAACTAACCTGCTAGCTTTAAATGCAGCCATTGAAGCGGCAAGAGCGGGGGAGAAGGGCAGAGGTTTTTCGGTGGTTGCCGATGAGGTAAGGGCGCTCTCTAATCGCACCCATCAAGCCACAAGTTTAATCGAGCAATCGGTGGATAAAATGCAAAATAGCTTAGCATCTTGGGAAGACAGAATGACGCAGAGTAGTGGCCAAGCTGAGCAGTGCTTGCTAACCGCAAGTCGTAGTTCAGAATTGGTGGCTGACATTTCTAACATGATGAATGAGGTGCATGACGTTTCTGCCACTATATCTGTGGCTGCCGAGCAACAGTCTGTGGTGAGTGCCAATATTTCGGAAAATGTAGCTAAAATCAGCCAACTCAGTCAAGAAACCAAACATCATGCGAGTGAACTTAAAAGCAGTAGTAGCGAGCTTGCTAAAAAGTCTAATGACATAGCTTCACTGTCGGATATGTTTGCCTAAACCTTAGTTGCTGTAACTACTAATATGTACCTCTGCGGCTCTATCGCGCAGAGGTACAAGCGATTGATAAGTAGGCGAATGGTACCAACTCTCTAGTTGTTCAACACTGTCAAATTCGATCACCACGCTTTGCTCAAATTGGCTAGAACCCACCAGTTGCTTATGCCATTGACCGCGTAGCAATACCTTGGCTTTATAAGGAGTTAACGACTCGCCCACAGCCTTAACATATTGTTGCCAAAGAGTAGGGTCTTTAATGTTAACTTGTCCCAACAAATACGCTGCCATAATGCCTCAAAACTTGTTTTCCTTGTTGGTTTTAAAGCTAGCCTTAATATGCTCACTTGGAAACCAATAAAATATCTAAATAAAGCGTAATGGTCTTTTCTCTAAGCGCTTGTATACTTTTGATATGAGTGAAGAAAATTTAGCACTGGTATTAGCCGGCCCAATCTTAAGACAAATCAGCACTACTAAGCTGAGCATGTGGATTGCCACCTCGCAAGCTGTAGAACTACAACTTACCTTGCAAGCGAAGGGCAAGCCGCCACAGTTGTTTGATCATCAGCAAATCATGCAAACTAGCCAATGCATTTGTGCTGGTGAGCATCTTTATTATTACTTAATAGATCTAGAGCTTAAATCGGCTTTGCCCGTCGATACTTGGGTTAGCTACGATTTAGGTCTTATTAAAGCTGGTGAATCGGAGCCTTTAACGTGGCGAGATTGGGCACCTGAATTGGTGTATCCACCGCACAATTTACCAGGCTTTGTGGTTCCTAATAAGGTAAAGCAAATGCTACATGGCTCATGCCGTAAACCGCACTTTGCTAGTGGCGATGGTTTGGTAAGAGCAGATGCTTGGCTAGCGGAACAAGGGTTAGATAACTGGCCAAGTTTGCTAATGCTAAGTGGCGATCAAGTATATGCCGACGACGTTGCTACTCCCATGCTAGTCGCTATTCACCAGTTAGTTGCCCGTTTAGGTTTGGCGAATGAGCCTTTTCAAGACAGTAAACTAGCCGCTAGTGAACAGCTTCATGCTCAAGGGCATTATTTGTCTCGCCAAGAGCTATTGCCTAAAGAGGGAGTAGAACTGGCAGCCAATAAAGCCTTATTTAGCGCGGTAAAGAAACCTATTTTCACCTCTGATCATGCTAACAATCATTTAATCTCTTTAGCCGAAATGCTTGCCATGTACTTGTTAGTGTGGTCACCCAGCGCTTGGTCGAAACTGGATATGAGCCCGCCAGACTCATTAGGTTTGGAGCAACTGGACGAGTTTGTTAAGCAGCGCGAAACCCTTGAAGGCTTTGTTGCAGGTTTAGCTAAAGTGCAGCGCTTAATGGCGCATTTGCCTTGCGCAATGATGTTTGATGACCATGATGTCACCGACGATTGGAATTTAACCGCAGCTTGGGAGCAAAGTGCCTACGGTCATCCGTTTTCTAAACGTATTATTGGCAACGCTTTAGCGGCCTACTTTCTGTGCCAAGGCTGGGGCAATGCACCAGACAACTTTTCAGCGAAGTTGATGGGCGAACTACAAGCGAGCTTGTTGGCTCCTGGTGGTCAGCAACACATAGCGCTGATCGATACACTACTTAGCTACCCCCAGTGGCATTACCATTGGGATACCGAACCTAAGTTACTGGTGTTGGATACTAGAACTCACCGCTGGCGCTCGGAGCGTAACCTTAATTCACCGTCGGGTTTGATGGATTGGGAAGCCCTTACCGATTTACAGCAGCAATTGATTGGGCTAGATGCCGTTATATTAGTTTCCCCTGCTCCGATGTTTGGGGTAAAGCTTATTGAAGTGATTCAGCGCCTATTTACCTTGGCAGGAAAACCACTGCTGGTAGATGCAGAAAACTGGATGGCGCATCCAGGTTCGGCAAACGCGTTATTAAACTTATTTCGTCACCCGAAAACGCCACAGCACTTTGTGATTTTGTCTGGTGATGTGCATTACTCTTTTGCTTATCAAATTCAACTGCGTGGCAGAGAAGGGGGGCCCGATATTTGGCAAATCACTAGCAGCGGCATAAAAAACCAATTTCCCGAAGGCTTGCTTAATACCTTAGATCGGATTAATCGCTGGCTATATTCACCTCGCTCACCACTTAACTGGTTTACTCGTCGAAGACGAATGCGCATTGTGCCTCATCGACCAGAAAATGCTGCACGTGGTGAGCGCTTACTTAATGCTTCCGGCATTGGTTTGCTTAAGCTAAATAGCGATGGCTCTCCTAAGGCTGTGCTGCAATTAACGGCCAAAGGAGAGGCGATAGCGTTTGAAATGTCTGAGCAAGACGCGCGCTGGGAATAGATTTTTTTGTAACTGATTCATTTTTATTGAAAATAAATTGCGTGTTGCTTGGTCTAGTTAAAAAGGCAGTATTTTTTTAGTTAATAAAAGGCGGACTATGCAACAAACCAAGGCCTCAATGTTTATCCTAAGCATGCAACATGCTTGGGTGAAATTTGGCTGGCTGTTGCTGCTAATCGTTGCCTTAATGGGCTTACCCAAACTCAACTTGCAACCCAGCATTCAAGCCTATTTCTCTAAGAATGATCCAGAGCTTATTGCTCTAAGTAAATTTGAACAGCAGTTTGGTGCTGTTGCTAATCTTCAAGTTTTGCTCATCGGCTCTCAAAGCTGGACCAGCCCAAATCAACTCGCTTTACTTCAGAGTATTAGTCAGCAGTTACTGCTGCTTAAGGGAGTCGAAGCTGTTAGCCCAACTACCGATCTAGCCTTGCAATCGGCCTTACCTCCCACACTAGTAAAACAGCTAGTTAGCGAAGATGGCTTAAGTGTATTGCTTAGCTTAAATGTAGCGCCAAATATTGCGGAACAGGCGAAGCTTGTACCAGAGCTTTTCTCGCAGCTTGATACTGTGCTGCAAGAGTTTGCAGCTGAAGGGATCTCTTATCAATACGCTGGAGAGCTAGCGCTAAGTCAGCAATATCTTAAAGTATTGAAGCATGATTTGAGCTGGTTTGCTCCTGCGCTGATCATCAGTTTTACCTTGCTATTTACTTTGGTTATTCGCAATCTGCGGTGGTTAGCTGCCATGGCCAGCTGCGCCCTATTTAGCTTGCTGCTTACTTTGGGGCTAAGTGGTTGGTTGGGTTTAAAATTGGCGGCAATTAGTGCTTTTATTCCCTTGGTGATCATTAGTCTCATCATGGCCTATTGCAGCCATTTATATTTTGCATGGCGAGAACAGTTAGTAGAGAGCAATGATAGCTATCAGGCTATATTGGGCGCTTTAGAGCACAAGTTCTCGCCTTTGCTTTGGGGAGCGTTAACCACCGCTGCAGGTTTCTTATTATTGAATCTAAGCCCTTCACCACCGATTGCTGATTTTGGCTTAATGGTGGCATTTTCAGTGTTAGTTAATGGCTTGGCCTGTTGCTCCCTGCTGCCTTGGTGGCTAAAAGGCATTACATGTTCAGAAAATATAAACACAAAACATCCCGCTAAATTCGTTAACTTTTCTCTTTTGCTTAAGTATCGACGCGTTATTTTGCTGGCCGCACTTGTTGTGAGCTTAGTGGCGGGGGGGGCGGTAAGTCAGCTGCGCTTTGATGATGACCCCTTGAACTACTTTAAAGCCGAGAACGCCTTCTCTTTGAGCCGAGATAAACTGCAGCAACAGTTTTTAGGTTTACATAGTGTGCGTTATCAGCTCAGCGAACAAAGCGATGATCCATTGGCTCGCTCAGAGCCATTAAGCCGATTGCAAGGCTACTTAAATCAGCAAGCTGAAGTTCGCCAAGTAAATAGCAAACATGATTGGTTAGATTGGTTTGCGCAAGACCCAACAGCAATTATGAGTATGTCTACGGTGCAGCAAAGTGGGCTTGATCTAGCTAAACAGGCAGAGTTACTCACGGTATGGTTACAGCCTTTAAGCAATCGCCAGCTTATTGAATTTGAGCAGCGTGTTGCACAGTGGGCGGCGGCTGAGCAAATCCAATTATCACCGGCTTATAGCAGCAACCTCATTTTTGCTAAGTTTAACCAAGCTAATGGCCAAGCAATGTTGCTGTCTTTTAGCTTGGCGTTTTTGTTAGTGGCCTTGGTGGTACTAGTGTTAAAACGCAGTGGATATCTAATGGTGCTAGCACTGCTGGCTAACGCCATTCCGCTATTATGGGTATTTGCTCTATGGCAACTTTTTGGCCAACACTTAAGCTTAGGCAGTGCGGTGGTAATGGGCATGATGCTAGGCATAATTGTAGATGATAGTTTGCACATATTGCTTAAGGTTGATCCGGTTCGTGGTGGTGCCCAACTGCAGCAAGGTATGGCTAGCATTACTCCCGCTTTATTGCTCACTTCTGGGGCGCTAACGGTTGGTTTCGCCCTAGCTTATCTATCTGATTTTTTGCCTATTCAGCAAATGGGTTTGCTCTCAGCGCTTACTCTGTTATTAGCCTTGTTGGTGGACTTATTGATACTGCCTTTGTGTTTACCTCATGCTAAAAGCCGTTTGTCAGCAGAGTTAGGGGAGCAGCCATGAAACGACATGCTATGGGCAACTGTTTTGCCACCAAGCTAGCGACTCCGAGCTTAAACTTGCAGCACCCTATTGCCAGTTGGAGCAAGCAATATGCAGGCTCACCATTAGAGTTTTCTTCAGCACATACCGAGGCACTCGCGATACTTATGCCGCTATTATTGTGTGGCGAACAATCAGCCCAGTTGGTGTTTCAGCAGCAAGCATTGCAATTTAGCCAGCAACAATGTGCCGATTCAGTATTAGCGTTAAATGAAGTAGAAGCCGATGAAGCGTGGCATGATGAAGCGCTACAAACGGTATTTTCTCAACTGCCAGAGCTTGCAGAACAGCATAAGGTTCGCCGTACCGCCCAGCGATTTTATGCTGGCTTAGGCCGCAGCTTAAGTTTACAGCAGCAGTTTGTGAGAATTGCCAGTTTAGATGCCTGTGTAACCCAGCTCATGAAGTTGATTGAGCGCGGCAGCATTGGCAGTCGTCATCCTTTTTCGCTGCTGTGTGGCTTAATTAAAAAAGACGAAGCCAAGCATGTGTATGTGAGCAAGCACTTTGCTCAGCATCTTGGGGCAAGTGTGAGTGACATGGCAGAAGAGCGTTTGTGGGTGCTTGGTGCATTAATGCAGCTGCTCAAACAGCAAGCCGATCAGTTTGAAATTATAGGCGTTGATTTGGATAAGTTAGAAAAAAGATTGGAGCTAAAATGGCAGTAAAATTTGCAAGCCATTCATTAAACCTATTGGCTGCTAACTGGTTTGTGCCACATCAGCCAGTCGCTAATGAACAGTTGTTGGGCTACATGGCAGAGCAATGTGGTTGGCGCATGGCACGTAAAGCCAAAATTATTGCCAAACGTTTAGGGGTGGAGCGGCGGTTTTTAAGCCGCAGTTTTGCCCAGCCTCGCAGTCAAGCTTCGCCAACTGGCGTGGATATGGCAAAGCAGGTGCTACAACAGTGCTTGCAGCAGGCGGATTTGCAGGTTGAGCAACTAGGGTATTTATTAAGCCATACCTGTACGCCGCACACCCAAGTTCCGCCCAATGCAGCATGGTTGGCCGATGGGTTGGCATACCACGGCGCTTATGCCGAACTTCGCCAAGCCTGTACTGGTTTTGCCAATGGTTTGCAGCTAGCTAGTGCGTTATGTGCTGCAGACCAAGCGCCAGTGGCTATTGTGGGCAGTGAAACTGGCTCGGTATATTTCGATTTAGATAAGCAATTTGTCGACCAGCAACAGTTAGTGAATTTTGTGCAAATGGGGGATGGTTGTGGTGGAGTTATTGTTGGCCCCGCTTGCAAGCCTGAGCGATTAATCAAAGATATTTACCTAGGGCAAATTGGTCATAACAAAGCCCCTGGCTTTTACTTAGATGCAGGGGCCAATACTGTTGGTGAGGGCAATATGGCGCGTTTTCATCACAATATTACTCAGGTGAAGGAAACTGGCTCACAGTTATTTGAATTAGGCTTAGAGGCAGTGCTGTCGCGGGGTTATCAACTCAGTGATTTTCGTTATATCTTGCCGCATCAAGCCAATGGCCATATCGATAAACTACTTAGCAAAGCACTTAACTACCCGCAACAGCAAATTATTAATGATGCAAAACTATTTGGTAATCTTGGGTCAGCAGCCATTTGGTTAAGCTTTGCTCGCTTACTTGATAATTGCCCCTTAGAGCCTGGAGACCAAGTATTGGTGTTAGGAGCAGAAGCGACAAAATACCTTTATGGTGGTTTTGTTTATCAGCATTAGAGTTTTATTTGGCTGATTTTTTCTGTGAGTTAACGCGGTACTTGTTGGTTTATTTTGCGAGTAACTATCTCACTGTTTCATTCAGTTTCACTCTCTTTTGAAGTACTTCAATTTTTGCCAATTTAACTCAGGCTGAAAGCTGGATTGCGCCTCACTAAGAGTAATATTAAGCATTGTGAAAGTGAATTGATTTCAAGGTATTTGAGGGTGGGCAAAGTATGCAAGTAGCAGGTAAATGGGCTTTAGTGACTGGGGCAAGTCGAGGCGTGGGATTACGCATTGCCAAAGCACTAGCAGCTAAAGGTGCCAAAGTAATTGTGCACAGTCGAAGCTTGAGCGCATCGCAAAAAGTGGTAGATGAGATTATCCGCCAGCAAGGCTTCGCGGTTGCAGTTGAGGCGGAACTGTCTGATAACCAAGCTGTAGCCAGTTTGGTGACTCAAGTTAATCAATTAACTCATCAATCTTTGACAGTGTTATATAACAATGCCGCAATTATGACCCCTTGGCGAGATGACGCCGTGGTTCCTGCCTCAGATTATGCCTTAAGTTTTCAAGTAAATTGCATTGCACCAGCAAGTCTATGTGACGCCTTTTTACCGCAAATGAAGCAGCAAGGTGAGGGGCGTATAGTTAATGTTACCTCTGGCATTGCCGACCAACCTCAGCTTATGGCTTATAGCTGTTCCAAAGCTGCCTTAGATCGTTATGTGCGCGACATGCTGCCTAGCTTAGCTGGTAGTGGTGTATTAATGAACTTAATGGATCCTGGTTGGTTGCAGACCGACTTAGGCGGAGAGCAAGCGCCAAATCATCCAGATTCAGTATTACCGGGCGCGTTAGTCCCGGTAATACTTGATGAAGAGGCAGGTAGTGGCCAGCTCTACTGCGCTCAGGATTATCGTTAAGTTCAAACCCCAAGTGTAGGTGGTAGGTGGCCTCGGCCCGTTTTTTCTTTGCTGGCCACAATTAACATATACATGCTGGTACTAGCCAAGACCAACGCAATATACAAGGGCAGTTTAAGCGCTAAGCTTTGAGCGGATTCTGCCAGCAACGGGCCGCTTATTGAGCCGATGCTATAGCTAATTAGCATTAATTCGGTGATGGCGACAATTTTTTCCGCTGGCACATTTACACAAGCTTGAGATATCGCGATAGGGTAAATAGAAAATGCCGCCGCTCCTAATATAAATAAGCTTACTGACAAGGCAAGCCAAGAGTTAGCCATGGCTATCGCCAAAGCTGCTAGTACGCCTATGGCTGCAGCGAAAGCTTGTAGCAAGGTTTTGTTTAATCGTGCCGATAAATAGCTACTTAAGGGTTGAACCAACATTCCACCAAGTACTAAGCTTGCCATTAACACTCCTACCTTGTAGCTCCACTGAGTTGAGCTACTTAAATAGCTGGGCATTAGACCGTAGATAGGGCCCAGCACCAAACCGGATACAATACAGCCGATAAAGGCTGGCTTACTTAAGCTTGAAAGCTCCTTGATAGATACAGCGCTATGTAAAATCTGGTGGGGTTTGGCTGTGCGCGTAAACAGAGGCGCCAAAATAGCTAAAGCCAGCAGAGTCGCAATGCTTAAAAAGGGCACTAAGCCCGCGGTCCCGATTGGCTCAATTAACAACTGACCAACAGCACTACCAGCGTAAAGAGTCAGCATGTAAACGCCTAAGCGAGAGGCTCGTTGTTTGTCGTCATCCACGAGTAAAAGCCAGGATTCAACCACCACAAAAATACCTGCGGTTGCCACACCAGCCACTAAGCGCAGGGCTAGCCAAGCGCTCGCATAGGGAAGCAAGAACATCAATAAAACGGTAGTGAGCAATGCTAACAAACAAAGGATGAAGGCCATCCGATGGCCAATAGCTGCGATTAAGCGCTGTGCTTGTAAGGCGCCGAGTAACAAACCTGTGTAATACGCACTAGCCAACCATGCACTTAACGACAGTGGAAGCGCTAAGGCTGTTAAGGCCAGTGGTAATAGGCTCATGAGGTAGCCTGAGGCTACCGCAAATAAGCCCAAGCCTAACAATGGGCTAAGGATCCCTGAGCTGGACTGTTGTGCAGAATTGTTTAACATGGCGTACCTACAAACACGATTAATAGACAGTGCTTTATCCAAAGCCGCGCGATAATGTCAGTAAGTTTGTTCACGTTGAAACAAAGAATTTTTATGGTAACGATAAGAAAGTTTTACTCGGTAGGAAAATAACTCATTTTGCCTTTAAGGTATTGTTTGTTAATGGTTATTTGTTTTGTTGGGTGGTTTTTGCTAGCTGTGAAATAGATTGACGAAAGTAGGGTTTTTTAGCACATTTAAATGGCGAAAAAAGCTCAGCTTAGCTAACTTTTTGTCGCGCGATATAGCCTGTTATATTTTTAGTTAAATTAGGTTACCAGCGATGAGATTTTCAAGATTTGATGATATTGATGAGTGGGAAGAAGAAGATAAAGCCGCTCAGATTAAACACGCTAAAAAAGCCAAAAATAGTTCGCGTACTCGGCGCAGAATAGACGAGTATCATGAGCAAAAACAGTTGGCTTCGTATTTAACGGATTTCAGCTCATTTTCTTAAATACGATTAATGGCGAAACAGCTAAGCTAGCTCAGTTAAGTGCCTAGTGATAAAAAGAGAACGCCACTGCAGAGTGGCGTTTTTGTTTGCGCTTAGGCGTCGTCTTCGGCCAGTTGCTTGGCTAAAGTAAAGGCTTCGATTTCTTCACCTACTAAGTTTTCATCTAAGTCTATGGCCACCAATACTTTGTCTTCATCAAGGCTTGGTAACCATTCTTCAAAAAACTCTTCAAGTTTAACGGCTACTGGCTGATAGCTCGCCCAATCTTCAATACATAAGGCTTGCGCATTTGCTTGCTTAGAAAATAGCGGCATTACGTCGGTGGCTTCAAATTCGATGGAATCCACCACTACAAATTCATCATCGGCGCTAAGCACCCAAAGCTCCCCTGCAGCAATTACTGCTTGGCTAAAGGCTGATAGATTTGTTTCTGAAGTAGACATGTTTTGCTCCGATTTAAGTAATACTGGATCCTTGCCCATTGTTGGCAATTAGGCAATGTTTATCGATGAATTATTTGTGTCGCTTGTTATTGCCTAAAGCGCGTTGTCGGGCTTTACGTTTTTGCACTGAACGTGAATTACGTTTGTTAGAGGGGGCGGGCTGGCTTAAATCGGGCTCAAAGCCAGGATACCATTGCTGAGGTAATCGGCGGTCGAGTTGGGCTTCTAAGTCATGCAATAAGTGTTCGTCGTCAACACTCAACAATGTGATGGCAATGCCGCTTTGCCCAGCGCGACCAGTACGGCCAATGCGGTGGGTATAGTCTTCGTTTTTGTATGGTAGCTCTAGGTTGATAACACAGGGCATATTTTCGATATCTATCCCCCGAGCCGCTACATCAGTTGCGACCAAGAGGCGTATTTCGGAAGCCTTAAATTTAACTAAATTTTGTTCGCGGGCGGCTTGGCTTAAGTCTCCATGTAAAGCTGCGGCACTTATACCTTGTTGAATCAGTTGTTTAACCAGTTTGTCCACGCCTTGTTTGGTGCGGCAAAATACCAAGGCTTGCTGCCAACTGGCCTTTTTAGCTAGCTGGCAAAGCAATGCGGCTTTTTTATCTTGGTCCACGTTGTAAACGCGTTCTTCTATTTTTACTGCCTTGCTATGAGCTTCGGCAATATTTAGTTGTTTGGCTTGGTTTAACCAAGGTTTAGCAAAGCGGTAAATGCTTGCATCTAAGGTAGCCGAGAACAGCATGGTTTGGCGCTGCTGTGGTAAATACTTGAATAGGGCTCTTAATTCATCTTTAAAGCCAAGGTCGAGCATGCGGTCGGCTTCGTCTAATACCAAATGTTGTAAGTGTTTTAAGTCACAGGAGCCGCGCTTTAGGTGATCTAACATTCGGCCTGGAGTCGCCACCGCTATGTTGCAGACTTGCTTAAGAGCTAATTGCTGCTTTTCTATACTCACACCGCCATACACCAATGCGCAATTAAGTTCGCAGCCTTTGGCGTAATTTTCTAGGTTTTGGTGCACTTGCTGAGCCAACTCACGAGTAGGTGTGATGATTAAGGCTTGGATAGGGTGAGTACGCTCTTGTTGGCTAAGGGCTTGCAAAATAGGCAAGCAAAATGCTGCGGTTTTGCCGGTGCCGGTTTGGGCACAAGCCATTAAATCATGACCAGCCAACGCCAGAGGTATGGCTTGCTGTTGAATCTCGCTAGCTTGTTGATAGCCCAAAGCGCTAAGGTTTTTAAGTAAGTTAGGGTTGAGAGGCAGTTGGTTAAATGTCATTGGTTCTTAAAACACGCTGATTGAGGCTAAGTTAAGTATACCTAATCGCTCACAAAGCTACTGGCTTTTGTTTTTATTGGCTTTTTTGTCACTTATTAGCCGGAGCTCGCTAACGCGAGATTATCTAATTGAGACTACACTATAACTACACCTAGCCAGAGGGTTAGCAAACGAATAGTGAAGGAACCTTATGTCGCTCAAATGGCTAGTCTTGCTAATTGTCTCTTTAAGTTTAAGTTGTGTTGCCCAGCCGCTTAGAGTGTCTTTGCTGTTAACGCCCAAGCAACGCGATAGTTTTCATTTTGTATTTGAGGCTTTTACTCAAGAGACTGGCATTCATATTCAAACGATTATTCGCAGTGATGAAGACTATAAAAGCGAGATCGATAAGTGGCTTAAAGGGGGAGAAAACTCACCCGATGTGCTGCACTGGCAAGCTTCTGAACGCTTGTTTCAGTTTTCTCGTAAGGGCCTGATAAGGCCAATTAATCATGTTTGGCAAGAGTTAAAACTTGCTGATAGTTTTGCCCATTTACAAAGTGGAGTGAGTGAAGAAGGGCAGGTATATGCCTTGCCTTTTGCTTATTATCACTGGGGTATTTTTTATCGAAAATCACTTATCGAAAAACATGGTGGCCCGCAACGTTTTTGGGAAGATTTTGTTCGTCAATGCGAACAGCTTAAACAAGCTGGTATTACCCCCATTGGTATTGGTACCAAAAACTATTGGCCAGCCGCAGCTTGGTTTGATCATTTAAACCTGAGAATAAACGACCTTAGCTTTCACCAGCAATTACTTCGAGGGGAAGTCTCTTTTTATGATCCTCGATTAACACCAGTCTATGAACAATGGGCCTCGTTAATCAAACTCGGCTTCTTTAATGCTGATCATCATGATTACGCATGGGATGAAGTATTACCCATTTTTTACCGAGAACGGATAGCATTTTTGTTGTTAGGTAATTTTGTAGCCACCAAGTGGCCAGCTAAGTTGGAAGACGATATTGGATTTATGCCATTTCCGGTGCTGTATGATTTACCCACCTATGAGGTGGCTCCCACCGATGTGTTTATGATTGCTCAGCACACCAAGAAGGTGTACCAAGCTGAAGAGTTTATAAAGTATATGGCAAGAGCAGAAGTACAAGCCCAAATAGCTGAAGGCTTAGGCTATATTCCTGCTTCTACTGCGTCAGAAGTGAGTAGTGATAGTTTAGTGAGTGAAGGCGCGAGTATGCTAAAGGAATCTATCGGCGTATCGCAGTATTTTGATCGCGATACCATTCCTGCGTTTGAACGAATAGCGGTAAAGGCTTTTACGCGTTTTTTAGACGATGCAGATATACCGCGCTTAAAGCGCGATTTAGAGCAGGCAAGGCAGTTTGCATTTAAGCTTTCTGCAAGCCTACCCAAGTCTAAGCTGTAAACAATTATTTCCAATTCTCACCTTAAAGATTTTACGTTTAGGTGCTTTTAATTTGACCTTGCTTTGCTGTAGCCTGATTGCGACTTTTTGAGAAAGCCTTAAAGGAATCATAGGCTTAATACTAGCTAAAAGGGATTTTTTGCTAATGAGGGTCTTATTGTTGCTTGGGCTTTACTTGTTGCTAAATACTGCAACGGCTGAGTCAAGAGCGACTTGGCGAGTAGCCTATTCTACAAAGCAACATCTACTGAGCCACGACATTATGAACTTGTTGGTTAAAGAAGCGCGTGTAGAAAGTGTTAACTACTACTTACCCTTTGCTAGGCGTTTGCGCAGTTTGCAGCTTGGCCAAGTGGACATAACCGCAGGTTTAATTAAAACTGAGCAGCGTGAACAAGATATCTACTTCTTAGAGCCCGCTTACTTAAGCACTGCTCGTCATTATTTCGTTATACGTAAAAGTGAACTACGAAGCTTAAACCAGTATTCAGATCTTTATCCCATGCGGGTAGGCATTAAGCTTGGGGCTAAGCATTTCGCGCGCTTCGATCAAGACCACAAACTATATAAAGTGAAGCTAAACAACCAAAGCGAATGCTTGAAAATGCTTGAACGAAAACGCGTTGATGTATGCTTAGCCGGCGAGACTGGCCGCCATAAAGCCTTGAACTCTTCCTTGTGGGCTGGAAAATTTAAGATTGCTAAGTTTGAAGTGCCTTACGATAGCAAGGTGTATATAGGTATCTCCCGTCAATCAAGCTTATATCAGCAGCGAGAAAAGCTAGAGCACTTGCTTAACTATCTTCATTACTCTGGAAAGCTGACTTCTACAATTGCTCACTACTATCACTCTCAACAGATCCCTGTTCCCGCAATGACCAACTAACGGTTTGATATATAAGCTGAGCTCGGGAAAATTGACTAGTTAGGTCAATTCTACTTATTTCGGTATTGAAGCAACTTGCAATAGGCTAGCTATTGGCGCACGGCTTCGCCTTGAGCTAAGCAAAGCTATCTCCCCAGAAACAGGGAGCTAGATTAAATACTGGCTTACAGAGTTCTCGTCACTTCCTTATCCCGAGTTCAGGTTATGTAATAAGTGTATGAGCTGGCTCACAAAATCACTGCTTGTCTCTGTTTTTAAACAATAATTCCCGAGAAAATCATCAATAAGTAGTTTGGTATTACAAATGTTGGTATGGGAAGGCCAATGCAGGGATTAATCCAACAAAGATTGGAGTAAAACTAACCTGATTTATTTGTGTTATAAGATTACTTATTTTGCGGCTTAGGAGTACCAATAACAGGCTGCAGTTTGCTATCGAAAAGAGACAGTACGGTAAACAAAAAATAAGGAAATTGAACATGTTAAAACGAGTACTATCGATACTCTGTGGGTGTGTATGCTCACTGGTAATTAGCCAAGCCGCTGTGGCCAAGGTCTTGGTGCTTAACCCAGATTTTGAGCAGGGCTGGTATGGCTGGAAGAAGTCTGGTTCAACCGCTATTTCAGGCCAAGGGCGCGATGATGAATCGTCTGCCAAAATAACCGGTGAAAGTGGCCGTTTTGAGCAAGAAGTAACTGTGCGACCCAATACCGAATATACCTTAGCGGTATTTTTAAAAGGCTCCGGAAAAATAGGGGTGACAGTAACAACCGAAGCCACCGAAGAACAAAAGCTCATTAACAAATTTCAAGAGTTCTCCATCCAAACCTATGCGGACGATGATTACCATGGTGATTGGGAAGTAATTGAAGTCGATTTTAACAGCGGTATTAGCGATAAGGTCACCATATTTGGTGCTTATCGAAAAGGTGGGCAAGGTCGCTTCGATCGTATTAGAGTAAAGCCTAAGCGTGATTAGTCTGACTATAGTATCGCGTAGCTAAAGTTACTTTCTCGCTTCTTGTTTCCGTTAACTAGCTTTTCAAATATCGATGTTACTGGTTAATAGGTCTCTCTGGACTCTTGTTTGTCCATATTAGTTCAATCTTAAAGAACTACAGCATGTATATTAGTGCTGTAGTTTTTTACTTTGGTAGTTCTTCTTAGATTTTGCTTGATCACAAATTCACCAACCTTTTATTGAGTTTTATATTATTAAATGTAGGGTGCTAAAAAACTATAAAGCTAAGGATGGGAAAGTGAGTATAAGGATTTGGTTTGGGCTAATTTTAAGCCTGTTTGTCGGTAGTGCAAATGCCGTTGTTGGTGGAGAGCAAGAGGCCGATAAAGATTGGCCAAGTGTGGTTTCGCTGCGATATTTTACTGGGCTTGGAAGCCTTGAAACTCACCAATGTGGCGGAGCTTATATCGGCCGGGGTTTGATTGTAAGTGCTGCACACTGTGTAGCTCTTGCTCCTGCAACACGTGCTTATGCTTGTATGGGAGGCAGTGGCGCTGCAGCAAAGAATAATTGTTACCCTCTCGCTAAAAGCGTTATCCATCCTCAATATGTGGCTGGCAGCTATGATAAAGATATTGCTGTTTATCAAATGGCAAGTTATCCCGAAAACTATCCAGCGGTTCGATTGATTAGTGAAGCTGAAAATCTACAGTTACAAGCAGGAGAGAACTTAAAAATACTAGGCTTGGGTTCTACAGCCTATGAAAGCTATCAGCCCGCTTATCAGTTGCAAGGGGCTATATCCCCGATAGCAGATATCGATACCTGTAATAACCAAATTGCTGCGGATGTTCCGCATGCCATCGCAGATGAGGACTTTATCTGTTCAGGAAAGCAGACTAAAGGACCTGCCCCTGGCGATAGTGGAACGCCTGCATTTGTGTTTGTTGATGGTCAGGAGGTATATGCTGGTTTAGTGTCGCATGGCTATAACTACATGGGGTTATTCACCCGAATAGGGCGCTACTTGGATTGGATTAAGGCGACGCAACTGGAGTTGCTTGGTCCTCTTGATTTTGCAAAAGAAGAAATCTGGCATATCCAAGATCCTTATCAAAGCCAGCCTTTAAGCATAAACCTAAAAAATACCAGTGATTCGACAATTGAGCTAAGCGATTTTGACGTGGGCTCTGAGCACTTCAGTATTGTTGATAAAAATGAATGTAGCCTGCTAGAAGCAAGTGCGAGTTGTCAGTTGAAGCTGGATGTATTGCTTAACGAAGCTAGTCACGCAGCAGCAAAGCTAACGTTTAGCTTGGCTGATGAAGCCCTCACTATTGATCTCTTAGTATTACCGCAAATGCCTTCTGAATTGCTAGCTGTATACGATACTCCGTTTGATGTGTGGAATGTTAGTGGATTGCAGCAATGGAGCAGTTTGCTTGATGAAGGAATTGCTTTCGAATCTGGTAATGAGCAAGTGCGCCAGTATTTAACAGGCGATATTGAAGGCCCTGGGCAGTTGGCTTTGGATGTTTTCCTTGGCAGCTATAGTGGCTCTGGTTCTTTATCCATAAGTGTTGATGAGCATTCTAAATATCAGTTAAGTGGAGATTGTAAGGCTGAACTAGCAGTCGATATACCCGAAGGGGTTCACTCGGTTAAAATCGCTTATCAAGCTGATGCAGCTACTACGACTCAGGCTAATGCTAACTCCAGTGTGGGTGCAAAAATGAGCCCTAGCGAGAGGCATTTATATACTCAAATCATGAGGCTAGAGTTTGAAGAGGGAGCTAATAAATCTAGCTCTATAGATTGTGATTTCACCTCAAAATTGGCAGACGAGCTGGTGAACATCAGCCAACCAGCAGCGGAGTCTGGTGGAGGTAGTATTGGCTTTGCTGGTTTAGCTCTGCTGTCTCTTGCTTGGCTTCGTAGAAAGCAAGTAGCGTAATTTCGCACGTCGCTTAGCGGCGCTTTAAACTGCCATCGTTACTCGGTGTTGGATTAGGGCGCCAAACATTACGTAAGCGCTGTAAAATGTGCTCGGGAATCTCTTTCGAGCACTCTAGGTTTATTTGACGACCTCGGCGCATCCCGTAGATTTTGCCTTTAATCGCTTGGGCGCTGCGCTGTACCAGCTTAATCTCTCGAATAAAATACTCTGGTACTTGCCCCTTGCTTACCTCTACTCGAATACCATCTACTTTAATTACAAATTGTGCACTGATCGCTTTTAACATCTTCACCTACTACTGCTAACTTACCCATCTAGTTAGATTTTTAATCATAAAATAATACGTACTCATTTGCTATTTAGCTTAACTGAACGCGCTAGATACTTTCACAAACCTGAAGTTTGCTTAGCGCATTAATCAAATACTTTTGCTCTGGCTAACTCGAGTTTGCAGCTTAGCTAAATTGCTTAGTAAAGGCTTCGTTACTACCTTTAAAGCTCTCTTGTTAAAAACTTAGGGTAATGAATATGGGTAATTTAACACGTGGTAAGTCGTTTGTTTATTTAGCTTTACTTACAGCTGTGCTCTTTGCTCCGCTGACTTGGGCGCAAACTAAAGCCCCTGAGGGCGCTAGCGTATATATCATTTCTCCTACCAACGGCGCGATGGTGAGCAATCCAGTTACGGTGAGTTTTGGACTAAAGGGGATGGGCGTAGCGCCAGCAGGAATTGATAAAGCTAATACCGGGCATCATCATCTACTAATTGATGTGGCTGAGCTTCCAGCGCTCGATATGCCCGTTCCAGCCGATGCTCAACATATACATTTTGGTGGCGGACAAACCGAAACCACTATTGAGTTAACACCGGGTGAGCATACCTTACAGTTGCTGTTAGGTGATATGACTCACATCCCTCATTCTCCGCCAATTCTATCTGAGAAAATAACCATAACCGTGAAATAAGCTTGTCACTGATGAGTTAATCAAGCACAGTGCTAGGGGCTGCTTATCTTTCGAGCTGATTTTTGCAGCCACAATTGCTGCCGAAGGGGTCGGCTAAAATTGTTTTATGCTTTGTTAAGCCGTATTTACCTAGAATGCTAGGCTACACACGCCTTGCCGCGCCTAAAACGATTTAATCGCGAAAGATAAACTGCCCCTAGATAAAACAGGAGCTTAGCTAAGGAGTAGGCATTAAAATTCTCAGTTTGAATCTACTTAATTACTTAGCTGCTCCCTATGCGGCGTATGAGTTCGACAATATTTTGGACTCGCAACAATGGCAGCAAAAGCAAGCTTGGTTAAGCAGAATCATTGCCTTAGCTGATGCCGATGTAATGGCTTTTCAGGAAGTATTTAGTGCAGAAGCGTTGGCTGAGCAATGTAAAAGCCTTGGCTACCCGCACTTTTTATCTACACCCAGTAGCCTCGACGAGTCTAGCTATGTTTACCGCAAACCGGGTTTAGCGCTGGCTAGCAAGTATCCGCTGCGTAGTGGCAGCCTTTATAATCCTAATCACTTGAATACTTTTAGTCGTGCTCCTTTGATTGCAAAAGTTAAGTTACCAGAAATAGGCTGGATTAAAGCTTATGTGGTTCATCTCAAATCCAAGCGGCCGATCTTAGATGAAGACCTAGTGGGTGAGCCTAGTGATATTGATGAATACATGGGCCGCTGGCAGTCTGATACCTTGCGAGCACAAGAAGTAAGTCTATTGATGCAGGATATTTTAAGTTGTCGTAAACATAAGCTCGAGGCAGTAATGATGCTGGGAGACTTTAATGATGACCTATCTCAAGGTGCACTTAGCCATGTATTCGACTTGCCTTTAGTGCAGCATGATGAAATAGAACAGCACTGGCGAATGCATGACAGCTTTACTTTAAGCCAAACAGACCAGCCACGCGCCGCAACGCATTACTGGGGCGGACAAGGCAGTGTATTAGATTACATTTTATTGTCTGGAGAGTTTTCTCCTGATTATCAACAGCAGTTGGCAGAGGTAGTGGCTTATCACTGTTTTGACCGCCATCTCACCCACGCAGATTACTCTGTAGACAGCCAAGCCAGTGACCACGCAGCGGTAATGATTGAACTGAGCGCAAGGGATTAATGCGCTAGCCGATAAGGCTCAAATAGCTGCTGTAAGTTTACTTTGGCGTTTAGCCTGCTTGCCAGTAAATACATGCCACCAATTATTCGCTGTATTAACGGCACGTCGATAGGGGCTGGAAGGTATCGGTGCTAGTAGGCATAGCTTCAAGAAGCCTGCGGCTATGGGGCTGTAATGATTGAACTGAGCGCAAGAGCTTAGTGCTCTAGCCGATAAGGCTCAAACAACTGCTTTAAGTTTACTTTGGCGTTTAGCCTGCTTGCCAGTAAATACATGCCACCAATTTTTCTGTGTATTAACAGCGCGTCGATGGGCGCTGGGGGTTAGCTGCCAGTGGGCATGAGTTTGACCAAGCCTATGTCTATTAGGCTGTGATTATTGACCGGAGCGTTAAGGCTTAGTGCTCTAGCCGATAAGGCTCAAACAGCTGCTGTAAGTTTACTTTGGCGTTTAGTCGGCTTGCCAGTAAATACATGCCTCCAATTTTTCGGTGGATTAACAGCACGTCGATAGGCGGGGTGTGCCAGTAGTCATGTTCATAACTAAGTGCCATGCCTGCTTCGCGTAGTTCTTTAGCTAGCGGTGAGTTTGCAAAGTTGTAGTCGCCAGGGTACTTAAGCGGTTGTATCACCATCTGCAGCATACTGTTTAGGGTGGCTATTTGGCGCTCGGTACTGTTTGAGTTAACAAAACCGAGTTGCTCTAAGGCGCTTAAATCTAGAGTAAATGGCTGTGCCAATGCGCTACTTAGAAGTTTGCGATAACTCTGGCTAATGTGTTGGGGAATTTGCCGAGTTGCGCCAAAATCTAACAAAACAATTTTATTTGATTGCGTTGAATACAGGTAGTTAGCAAAGTTGGGATCGGTTTGCATTAGGCCAAACTCAAACAGCTCCATCATCAATAATTTGAATAAGTTATGCATGACTTGGTCACGTAATGCCTGAGGTTGCTGCTGTAATTGGTCAATCGCTTCTCCTTCATGATGACTCATGGTGAGAATGTTACTGGTACTTAAGTGGCCAAATAGCTCTGGTAATTCAAATTCTGAATGCTTAGCGAGTTTAGCTTGATATTGGCGCAGATATTCGGCTTCTTGAAGGTAATCTGCTTCTTGGTGAAGCTGTAGTTTGGCGTCTTGAAGAATTTGCTGGTAATCAAACTGCTTGGGCAATATACCGCTGATATTGAGCAGGCTTACAACGTTGTCAACATCACTGTCGATGCTGCCTTTAACGCCAGGGTATTGAATTTTAATCGCGACTCTTTGTTGTTCGGATAAGTAAGCACTGTGTACTTGTCCAATAGAAGCCGCAGCTATTGGCTGTAAAGAAAACTGTTTAAATTGTTGCTGCCAGTTTTCCCCCCATTCATTGAGCAACACTTGGCTAAGCTGACCAATTGGCATTGGGTCGGCATCTGCGCGCAAACGCGCTAACAGCTCACTCACTTCTTTAGGAAGCATCTCTCCAGCATCCATCGACATAAGTTGGCCTACCTTCATGGCAGCACCACGAAGTTTTGCCAGCTGGTCGGCCACCCGTTTTACATTGTTGGGGGTAAGAAGTATTTCATTTAGTTTTGGACGTTTGCCTGCTGCTAATTGGGCGGCGCCTTCTGCTAGCATACCTCCTGCTACACGCGAGGCTAAAGACCCTAGCTTTCCTAAGCGGGCAATGCGCGAACTGGGCACTTTAGAGGCTTTATTGTTATCTGAGTGGCTGATAATGCTTTATCCCTAATGGTAGGTTACTGCTTAAGTTTACGTCGAAAAGGTGTTTATGGATCTATATCTACCGTATTGATTCCACGTTGTTATTTAGCTGGATTTTCAATTCACCAATGCACCCATGGTTTATTAAGTCATTACTATTCAATGGCTTATGTTGATTTTTATAACTTGGCCCGCTGCTTGCTGTATCCCAATCAAATGGTGTTATTTGCAATTTGCAAGAGAGGCTTTATGAGAACCCTATTGATGTTTATATGCTGCTTACCCTTGGTAAGCCAAGCTGGAATTATTAGCAACGGCAGTTTTGAGCAAAATGATGTTCGTTATGGCGGCTGGAGCTTTTTTGCCAGCGAGGATGTAGTTGGTTGGCAGGGACACAATATCGAAATTTGGGATAACTTGTTCAATATTCAAGCAGCACATGGGCAACAGTTTATTGAGCTAAACGCACACTGTTCTGGCAAAGGCAAAAAGGCTTGCCAACCCGGCAATTACCATATTTACCAAGATTTTATAACCGAAGCTGGAGCGAAATATCGTTTTGGTTTGGACTATCGAGCACGCACTAACAAACCAGAGGCCTTTACTGTGAGCATTCAAGATAGCAGTGGCAGCGAGGTATTTGAGCAAGTTATTGATGATCATGACGCTAGCTCTTGGCGAAACTTTTCTGGTGACTTTGTTGCAAGCGATTCCTTATCACGGATCCGTTTCGACTCTATGGTAAATGGTTCGTTGGGTAACCTTATCGATAATGTATATGTGGAAGTTATTCCGCTTAGTGGTTTTAGCGCAGCGGCTTTTTCAGTATCAGAGCCAGTGACAATTGTGCTGTTCATTTTTGCCTTGGCGCTGCTTATTGTCACCAGAAAACCTAAGCAATCCTAACCTGAGCTTAGCTGTATTTAATCAGCAGCTAGCGCATCGACGATTGGTGGTAACAACAATGAAGGGGAGACTAAGGTCTCCCCTTTATAGATTAACTAAGTGGTTAAAGCATTAACGCTTTAGGTAGGCTTGCAATAACTCACCACCGGTTGCGGCATTTAACGGTTTGAAAATAAACCCTTGAATGCCTTGCTCTTGGCAGGCGTCAACCACATTGCTGTCGGTGACCGAAGAGAGCATTACGATGGGTGTTTGTTTATCCAGCTGGCGCATTTGGCCCAGTGCTTTGTCGCCATTCAAGCGATTCATTACCACATCCATAAACACAAATTCGGGTTTATGCTCGGTTAATGCGGCTACTGCGCTGTCGCCGTCATCTGCTTCAATAACGTTGTTGTAACCAATGCCAGCAAGAATGCGTTTCATGGCTTTACGGATCAATGGGCTGTCATCCACTGTCATAATTAGCGCATCTTTAGCTAAGGTTTCACCGGTGGTAGGTGGAGCAACAATACAAGCGTCAGAGTTGAAAACCGCTTCTTGGTAGTCGTTTTGTTGATTAAGCTCGCGTACTAACAAGTTAAAGTAATAGCGGCCAACACCTTCTACATGCACTGGCACAGTAACAATTTGCTGTACGCCTTCTAAGTAACGGCTCATGTCGGCTAAATCAAGAGCAACATGGGGGCTGGCAAACTCGAAGCCCAAGTTGTGTTTTTGTAGAATATGGGTAGCCCGACCCACAATGGTATTGCCCCATTCTTCAAGGGCTGCAACTAGGTCGTCATCTAAGCTTTCGCTGCTACTTGCTTCTCCTACTAAGGATTGTTGCACTGCTTGACCAATTGCTACGGCAGTTTCTTGATAGTGGTGCATGAGCACCACGCCATCTAGCTGGCCTTGCATGTCAGAACAAACGGCATAACCTTTAAAGCGGAAGTCTTTAACATTATCGATAAATGGTTCATCGGCGCGGCCATCAAGGCCGGTCATTAGCTTAAGGCTCTGTAAAGATTCTTGGATGAAAGGATGAAGAATAATTTTATGAATGGTTTCTACTGTCATAATTTTCCTTTTTAATAGACTTAAGCTGAATTGGCTTACTCTTCCTAGAGTATTTGTCATATCTTTGATAGCGAGAAACCACTCTAGGCAAGAAGCTATAGCGATTCAAGCAGTCTGATCAAATGTGCGATCCCTGACCAATAATGGCGAGGATTGAGTTAATGGAATACAACACAGATTAAGGAATCCCCATGCCACACTGCGTAATAGAATGCCCAGCTGATTTAGCCCGCATAGTCAATTTTGATGTTTTGGTGGAAGCGGTACACGATGCGGCCGATGCTAGTGGCCTGTTTTCACCTGGTGATGTAAAAGCGCGCTTAGTGTTAGCCAACCACTATCGAGTAGGTGGTAAGCGAGCCCCGTATGTACATACCGAAGTGCAAATTCTAAGTGGCCGTAGTGAGCTACAAAAGAAAGCCTTAGCCACTGATATTGCCCGCGCTGTATGTGAGTTATTGCCCAGTGTTGACATGATTTCAGTGGAAGTACGTGATATCGCCGTTCAAGCCTATGCTAATCGTGCGAGTTTAACGACCTTGAGTGAGGCGGTGTAAACAGCACAGTTTGGAACATCTATAAGCAAAGTTCTGGCCTTGCGCCAGGCTTTTGATTAGGCTGAATATTCGGCAATAACTGCCGAGAGTTGTTATACCAATTACACTAAGTAAGTGACCAGAAATAACGCAGAAAAATACTTGAGAATAAAGCAGGATTTTTCGATAAGTGCTTATTCTACAATCAAAAATTCTAATGCAGTTATCAAGTATTTTAGCCAGATAGAATGAACAGTTACTTAGTACGATTGGTATTACCCCTTTAAGTAGGAGCGAAATGCTAAAGCCTAAGCAGCAACATTCGAATCTTGGATTAGCAGTAGTGCAAGAACTTAGTGCTACTGCTAAGGCTAGCTTGCATACAGGTATTCAGCGCTTTTCTGCTCAAGCTGCGTATTCCACGCAAGTTCAGCATGATTGTTTAGCGATAGAAGAGCCCTTGCAGCTTTCTTTGCAATGGTTTTGCCAACGCACCAACCAATATCAGCAGCGGCCACTTAGCCTTACCATGCGCACACCAGGTAACGACGTGGTCTTGGTTCTGGGCTTTTTGCAAAGCCAAAATATTATAGAGTCACTAAACGACATAGACGATATTCGCTTTGCTCAAGGGGCTGCGGCTGCGCAAGTTGAAGATTACAATCACCTAGAGATACAACTCAATCGGCAACGACAATTTGACTGGGCGGCATTAGAGCGTAATTTTGCCAGCTATTCGAGTTGTGGTTTGTGTGGCGCGAGCTCTGTTAAGGCCTTGGCTTTAAACCAGCAGCCAGAATTAGACACGCAAGAAGAGTGGCTAGCTGCATCACTTATTTATCAGTTGCCTAGCTTGCTGCAAGAACATCAACCCTTGTTTAAGCAAAGTGGTGCGGTGCATGGTGTAGGTGTTTGGGCTGATGGCAAGTTCCTTAGTGTTGCCGAAGATATCGGTAGGCACAATGCATTAGATAAAGCGTTAGGCCAATTGCTGTTGGAGTCTCAACAGGCGGCTTGCAGCGTTTTGGTATTAAGTGGTCGAGTGAGTTTTGAGTTAATGCAAAAAGCGCTGATTGCTAATATACCGGTAGTGGTGGCGGTTGGAGCTCCTTCTAGCTTGGCATTATCGGTAGCAAAACAATTTAATATCACCTTAATTGGCTTTACTAAAGACAGCCAATTTAATGTTTATCACGCTCCATGGCGAATAAGTAAAGAGGGTGGGTCCCAGCATGAGTCATAAACCTTATCAAGGTGCTGCGGGAGGTTGGGCTGCCTTAGCTAGCACCGCGAAGCATCTCGTAAAAAGCGAAAACGTCGCTAAAAATCTCAAGAATTTGCTCAATACCAATCAAGACCATGGCTTTGACTGCCCCGGTTGTGCGTGGGGTGAAAAGGGACACAAAGCCACTTTTCGCTTTTGTGAAAATGGCGCAAAAGCAGTTAATTGGGAAGCGTCTTCCAAGCGGGTTGACGCTAGTTTTTTCGCCCAATACTCCGTGCAGTGGCTAGCCAAGCAAAGTGACTACTTTTTGGAGTACCAAGGGCGCTTAGCCGAGCCAGTGGTTTTTGCGCCGGGCAGTGACCATTATCAAGCCATCTCTTGGGATGATGCCTTTAAGTTGATAGCCGAGCATCTACATCAGTTAGTCAGCCCCGACCAAGCCGAATTCTATACCTCTGGGCCAGCTAGCAACGAAGCGGCATTTTTATATCAGCTGTTTGTACGCCGTTATGGCACCAACAATTTTCCTGATTGTTCCAATATGTGTCACGAAGCCAGTGGTCATGCGCTTACTGCCAGTATTGGCATAGGCAAGGGCACGGTTACCATTGAAGACTTTGAACTGGCCGATGCGATCTTTTTATTTGGGCAAAACCCCGGTACTAACCATCCTAGAATGCTCGAAACCTTGGCTCACGCCACGCAACGTGGTGCAAAAGTGGTGGCCTTTAATAATCTTAAAGAGCGCGGCTTAGAGCGCTTTGCCAATCCTCAAAAGCCGGTAGAAATGCTAGGTGGAGCGGCCAGTCCAACAACGAGCCACTATTTTACGCCAAAACTTGGCGGCGATATGGCGGCGGTTCGTGGCATAGTAAAAATACTGTTAGAGCGTCATCAACAAGCTTTACGCCATGGTGATAGCGTGTTTAACCAAGCGTTTATTGAGCAGCACTCGCAGGGAATAGAAGCATACTTAATAGAGGTGGAACAAAGCTCTTGGCAGCATATTGAACAGCAATCAGGGCTTAGCCAAGCGCAGCTAGAAAGTGTTGCTGATATTTATCAGCAGTCGGAGCGAGTCATTATCGCTTGGGCCATGGGAATTACTCAGCATAAACACTCGGTGGCAACAATAAACGAAATCACCAACTTGCAGTTATTGTTTGGCCAAATAGGTAAAGAGGGGGCTGGTGTTTGTCCGGTGCGTGGCCATTCAAATGTGCAAGGTGACCGGACCATGGGCATTAACGAAAAGCCCAACGCAGCATTTCTGAAAAGTATTGAAGATGTGTTTGGCTTTGCCCCACCAAGCAAACCTGGTCACAACGTTGTGCAGGCCATCGAAGCAATGTTAAAGGGCCAGAGCAAAGTATTTATTGGCTTAGGTGGTAATTTGGTGGCTGCAGCGCCAGATACCGGCCTAAGCGAGCAAGCGTTAGCAAACTGTGAACTTACCGTGAGCATTGCCACCAAGCTTAATCGTACTCATGTAACACCGGGGAAATACTCACTTATTCTACCTTGCCTTGGCCGCACTGATGTCGACATGCAAGCTGCGGGGCCACAAAAAGTAACTGTTGAAGACTCATTCTCTATGGTGCATGCCTCTGCCGGTTTGGTGGATGAAAGTGCCGATGATATGCGCTCTGAGCCAGCGATTATTGCCGGCATTGCTAACGCCGTATTAGGCGCATCGCCTATCGACTGGCTAGCTAGTGTACAAGACTATGACAAGATTCGTGACTATATCGAGCAGACCATTCCAGGTTTTGAGCACTTTAATCAACGAATACAGCAGCCTGGTGGTTTCTACCTAGGTAACAGTGCGCGGTGTAGAGAGTGGAATACCGCGACCGCCAAAGCCCAGTTTATTAGTCATCCTCTGCCAGATGATGTTTTACCCGCCGAAGTGCGTGCATTAAGTGAAGACCAAGTATTAGTGTTGCAAACCTTGCGGTCGCATGACCAATACAACACCACCATTTATGGTTTTGAAGACCGTTATCGTGGCATTTATAACGAACGTAAAGTACTACTGATTAACCCTAAAGACATTCAAGCTTTAGGCTTTACAGAAGGCGCATTGGTGGATATAGAAACGCTCTGGCCCGATACAGTAGAGCGTAAGGTGAGTGGTTTTAAGTTGATTGCTTATGATATTCCTCAGGGCAATGCCGCGGCTTATTTTCCCGAGGCAAACCCTTTGGTGCCGCTAGCTAGCAAAGGGGATTTTAGTGATACGCCAACCTCTAAGTCGGTCGCCATTGTGCTAAGTGCATCTAATCAATCTTCAATTGATACTAGGCTAGCTTAAGACTCAGCCAACAACTTAGGCGCTTGCTCAGCGCTAATTAATTGTTCAACTTGGTCAAGAGGTAAGGGTTTAGCAAAGTAGTAGCCTTGCAGGTAATCCACCCCAAGGCTTCGCAGGATATTCATTTGGCTTTGGGTTTCTATACCTTCAGCCACTACCGAGTAGTTTAAGGCTCTGGCCATGTGCATCACCGCAGTAATAATCGCATAGCCATTGGTATCAATACGCTCCACAAAAGAGCGGTCGATTTTAACAATATTTACCGCTAAATCTTGCATGATGGAAAGCGAAGAATAACCAGTACCAAAATCGTCAATCGATACTTTTACTCCTTTGTCTTGCAGCGCTTTAATTTGCTCGGCCAACAAACCAATGTCGCTGGTAAATACCGATTCGGTCATTTCGATGTGCAGCAACTCAGGCGCTAATTGACTGTGTTGCAGAGCGGCATCCACAATGTCTACAAAGTCATCATCTTCTAATTGAGCCACCGATACATTTACGCAAATGGCGATGGGGTGGCGCTGTGCCCAAATGCTGGCGGTTTGGCAAGCCTGCTCTAATACCCATTGGCCAATTTTTCGGATCAAACCATATTGCTCAGCAATGCTAATGAACTCATCGGGCGGAATCATCTCATCATTCAAGCGCCAGCGCAGCAGCGCCTCAAAGGAGACTATTTGGCAATCATTAGCGTCTATGATGGGTTGGTAGACCAAATGCAGCTGATCTTTTTCTACTGCTTGGCTTAAACCATCTTTTAACAGTAATTCGCGGTGAATTTGTTTTTCTAGTTGGTCAGAAAAAACGCCAACCGTAGAGGGTAACCGTTTTTTCTGAGCGTACATTGCGGTATCGGCAAGACGAATTAGGCTGTGCTCATTTTGTGAATGCTGCGGATAAAGCGCGATGCCTACCGTAGCACCAACTGACAAACGATTATTGGCAAAGGTATAAGCTGCAGATAGGGTTTGAATAATCTCTTCTGAGCGGCTTATCGCGAGTGATTCATCGCAATCTTCTATAGCAAGTAAAAACTCATTACCACCCCAGCGGCACAGCAGTTGATGATTATGACAAAGGTGTTTTAGGCGCTGCGCGGTATTATTCAATACCTGGTCGCCAGTATCATGGCCAATAGCATCGTTAATCTTTTTAAAGCCATCTAAGTCGATAAACAAAACCGCTAACGACTGTTGCTGTTGTTTGGCTTCTAGTAAGCGAAGCTTTAAGTGCTGCAAAAAGGCAGTGCGATTAAATAAACCGGTGAGGGGGTCTAGGTTCGACAGCTCATAAATGGTGTGGGTACGCCTCTCTACTTTTTCTTCCATGTGATGAACCAGTACAGCGTTTTGGTTTTTTAGTAACACCGCTTGGGCGGTAAACTCGGCATTTTTTTTAGCAATCACCACCATCACAATACCAAATAACACTCCCAGAATACCCAGCATTTGGCGCTCGTAGATACCAGAGAACATTAGGCCTACAGAGGGCGGAGCTAGCAAAATAAAGGCATAAGCCATAGCGGTGTACTTATGCCCAGCTAACACCGTGGCTGAGCCGCCGGCCATGGCCGAAATAATAATAATATGAGTGCTTAAATCAATATCACCACTTAGTGGATTGGAAATAACTTTGAGAATATAAACCGACCACATTATAGCGGTAATGTTTGCGCCTAATATGAAACGCCGAATGGCTTTTCTACCGTTAAAAGCTTTATGCTGCTCGCGGTGTTTCCATACTCGCCAATCCAGCAATCGGATAAGTAATAAACTTGTCATTACTACCCACCAGGCGTGTTTAAACTGCTGAGTGCCACTAATATTGAAGGCAAAAACTAAAAAGCTGGAAGCAATGATCGAGATTACAATGCCAGAAAATGCGTTGTCGTATAACAGGTTGGCTCTATCTCTTTCGTTGCTCTGTTCTAATTCATTATTATTGATAAGAATTTCTCTGCTTAAACCTCGTTGAGTGCACTAGCTCGATTGATCGGTATCATTGCTTTGGGTGAGCGTTAACAGCTTACGCTTTTGCTTAGTATTGCAGCAAAATCAGAAGAGTTAGTTGCTTGCAATAAAAGCATAGCTAAGGATCTCTAGGATCTACTAGTTCACAAGTGAATTATGTTTGCGAAACATAGAGCTAGCTTACGTTTTAAAGGTTTTATGCTATTTCTAGCGCTAAAAAGTGCCGCTAGCTTAGCCGAAACGCACGGTTTATTTGTCTGCAAAATCCCAAATTATTATCACATTTAATAAAAGCTTATAGTTCATAGCTAATAGCCTAATTTTAGATGCTGAAGAGACCTTAAAAAGGAACCTAGTAAGCAGCCTAAGTTCCTTCTTATTGCTATTATAGATGGAGAGCTAGCCCTTTTGTGCTAGCTCTAATTCATCAATTTGTATTTGTAGATTTAGAGAGTTTTGATTTATCTGCGTAGCGTTATTTTGCAACTTCTCTCCCTCTAACTCGGTACTAGAGGCCTGTGCGCTAATGCTTTCGATACTGCTTGCCATTTCATTTGCAACCACACTTTGTTGGCTCGCTGCAGTGGCGATTTGTGTACTCATTTGGTTTATTTGCTCAACCCCCTCGGTGATTTGAACAAATTTCTCGCGAGATAGGCTTACTTTCTCTAAGGCTTGGTTTGCAGAGTTGTTATTGTGGTCGATAGTGCTGGCAGAGCTGCTAATGCCTGAAGAAAGGTGCTCTAACATGGTTTGAATTTCTTTGGTGGCTTCTTGAGAGCGAGCGGCTAGATTACGTACTTCATCTGCTACTACCGCAAATCCACGGCCTTGTTCCCCGGCTCGCGCTGCCTCAATGGCCGCATTTAGTGCTAGCAAATTGGTTTGCTCGGCAATACTGCTAATGGTGTCGGTAATCGAACTAATTTGCTGGCTTTCTTGAGCAAGGTTTTTAATCTTCTCGGTAGTACTGGCCATTTCACTGGTAAATTGCTGCATGGTGACTAAGGCATCCGCTACTACTTGGTCACCTTCGTCAACGGTTTTACTCAAAAACTGGGTGGTTTCGGCAGTATGTTGTACGTTCTCTCTTACCCCGTCTACGGTTACCGACATTTGATTCATACCGGTTGCTATTTGCGTGGTGTGGCTGCTTTGAGTACGCATGCTTTCCAGCACGTCATTACTGGTTGCAGACAAACTGTCCGCGGTGTTTATCATGGTTTTTACCGATTCAGATACTTGCATAAACATAGCTTTGTAGCGAGCTTGAACAATTTTTATCGAAGCTAAGGCTTGTAGCATTTCTAAGTTGCCATCAACCGCAATGGGGCGAGTAAAATCTCCAGCGGCTAAATCTCGGTTATGCTGTTGAATCAACTGAATTCTTTTATAAACATGCTGATGACTATAAAACCAATAACTAGCCTGCAATATTGCTGCGCCAATTGCTATGCCACTGAGTAGGCTGCTGTCTGCCATGAAGACAATGGCCAAGGAAAAACACAGTAAAACTAGGCTAAATATGCTGTTAATAGTGCTAATAGAAGTACGTTCGAACAGCGGTGCTTTGGGAATTTTTATACTCGAGTCATTGCGCATTTTAGCGTAGAGCTTTTCGGCATCGCTTACTTGCGCAGCTGTGGGCTCTGAGCGCACCGACTGATAACCCACGGTTTGGCCTTGTTTTACGATGGGAGAGACAAAAGCATCTACCCAATAGTGATCACCATTCTTACAGCGGTTTTTAACAAATCCTCGCCATGGATTGCCCGATTTAACGGTGCCCCAAAGGCTTTCAAAGGCAGCGGGCGGCATATCTGGGTGACGCACAATGTTGTGATCTTGACCAATTAGTTCTTCACGGCTGAAGCCGCTTATTGCAACAAACGCGTCGTTTACGTATTTAATTTTACCTTGTAAATCGGTGATGGAAACTAGGTCTTCTTTAGAAGTGAACTTCTGCTCTTGTTTAGTGATGGGTTGATTATTTCTCATCTACCTTCCTTTACCTTACAGGTGGTGTGCCAACTAATCTAAGTTTGTTATCGACTTCACTTTAGAAATGCTTTAGCTGTGGCGTGATAAAAGTTTGCTTTGTTTGCGGGTTTTATAAGCAAAAGTGTAGCCAGTGATTATATTTACAAAATCAATATTAGAGGTGGGTGTTACTGTCTTGGAGGTGTTATCACGCTTTTAAGCTGTGAAGCTTTACTGTGGGCAGCGAGCTGCATAAATTGAACTAACCAATGGTTTTTTAGCCGAGTATAGTTTTTGTGAATATTAGAAAAGTAGATTTAAACCTATTAGTTTACTTAAATGTGTTGCTCGAAGAGCGCAATGTTTCGCGAGCCGCCAGCAAGCTAGCGCTTACTCAACCTACTATGAGCAATGCACTTAAACGCCTTCGAGAACTATTTGATGATCCTCTACTGGTGCGCACCGCAGAGGGTATGACCCCTACCGAAAAAGCCACCAAGTTAAAGCCAGAAATTGTAAGCTTATTAAGTATGGCCGAGAAGATCACTCAGCCCGACAAGGACTTTTCACCGGCCCAAAGCAGCGTTACTTTTCGAATAATGTGTAACGACTACATTGAAGCAACCTTGTTGGCTCCTTTTATTCAAAGTGTGCTTAGTGGTGCGCCCAAAATTAACTTCGATATTTATGCGCCTGGTGATATTCGTTTAGGTGACATGGAAAAAGGCCAGATAGATTTAGCCATTAATCGCTTCACTAGCTTGCCAAAAACCTTTCATCAATCGAGCATTTGGCGCGATAACTTTTGCTGCTTGGTACATAAAGACCATCCTTATGTAGAACACTTAGATTTATCCAGTTATTTAGCTGCTGAGCATGTTTGGTTAAACCGAGCAGGCTGGGGTGCAGAAACCAGCATTGGTAATCAAGCCGCCAGCCAAAAGCTTGGCTGGGTAGATGAAGCATTGGCGCAGTTAGAACAAGTTCGCAATATTCGGGTGTATACGCGCCATTATGCCCTGGCAGGTTTGTTGGTGGCTCAGCCTCAGTTGGTGGCTACATTGCCGCGCCGGCAGGCAATGCTTTACAAAGACAGCCCCGATCTGCGCATAGTAAGGGTACCTTTTCAAATTGTACCTATCGAGACCAAAATGATTTGGAGCCCTTTGTTACAGCATTCGAAAGCCCACCAATGGTTGCGCCGTTCACTTACTGAGTTTTCAACTACGGTGTTGGATCGCTAGTCTTTATGATTATTGCTAATCGCTACTGTTTTTTAGCAATATTGTTGGATTGTTCTCAAACCATTAGTCGGCATTAGTATGTTTGAATAAGCTTATGAACTGGCTCTCAAAACGGGTGTGTTGGCTGTGGCAAATTAAACAGTCCAAGTGATGGAGCGAGTACAGGCTTATCCCTTCTATTCAAATGCTTATGTCTTGTTTCTTTGCTTAAACCGTGGCTTAAATTTAATGCTCAAGCAGTGAGACAAGACTATGCGTACTTTTGTAAAATGGCTTAAACCTATCACCCCAAGCAATACTCTCGTCGTAGTAATGTTGAGTAGCGGCTTGTTAGCCTGCAATTCTTCGCAACATGTAAATCAAACCACTTCCACTCAGTTAGAGGTGGAGTCTCCAGCACTTGTTTCACTGCAGCCAGCCTTAGCTCAACGCTTAAGTGACGATATGAGTTTACCGCATCAAATGTTACCAAGTGGCGTGCCCAGCTCTTATGATTGGTCCCATGTTCCTCGGCTTGGTTATGGTAATTACCCTGGTGAATTTAGCGCCTTTTTAACTTGGGGGCAGGCTTACTTGGCTGCTGGTAGTGAGCCAGTTGATAACGTTCGAGTTCAAATAGCTCACCTTACTAGCTATGTATTAGATAGCGAAGATAGTCTTTGGTACGTGCTGCAATCTTCTGCAGATGTTGATGGTCATTATTACCGTGAAGACTTTGTTGATGATGAAAACAAAATGGCTGACAGGCGCAAAGAAGAGCTTGGCAGTTCGGTAAGCTTAACAGCGGATTACAATTTTCATTTTTGGCCTAAATCTAGTGGACGAAAAGCAATTAGTGAATCGCGTATAGCCGGGGTGATTTCGGTAGTTGCAGCTCGTTTGGTATTAGATGATCCCGAGGGCCCTGATAACCGCGACCAAGCGCAATACCTTATGAGTGTCGGTTCCGATTACTGGCTTGATAAACAAGCGGGGTGGCAACAATGGACCACCAACGGTGATGTAGGCATTGGCAGGTTTAGCCGTATTAATAATGATTGGCAGTGGTTTACCATGCATACCTTGTCACAGCAGCAGTTAACGGAGGCGCTGCCGACATTGCCTGCTCTTTAGATTGTTAGGGTACAATACGGCACGCAATAAGCAGGGGCTCAGTTGTTTGTTTTTCCTAAGTTAGCACTGTCACCAATGTGTAAATTGGAGGGACTAACTTACTACTATTCACAGAATCTATAGTTTGTATTGAAAACTACAATTTCATTTTATTTTGGTGGCGCGCTATCTTGAAGTTGAGGCTTAGTTAAACGAATGACTTAGCCAATAAAACAATAACAAAATACCACCAGAAGGAATTTGACCATGAATACAACACAACAAAGCGGTCAAGGTTACCAACACAAAGACAACCTATTTATTGACGCTCCCCTTGCGACATTTATTGAGCAAAAATTGCTAGGCAATAATACTGCCGACGCGGCTCAGTTTTTTGAAGCGCTGTCTGTCTTGGTAGAAGAATTTGGTGGAACTTACCGTAAACTAAACCAGAGCTGCCAAGAGATGGCCTGTGAGATCCACTTAAAGCAGTGCCAAGCCAGCGCTGACAAGCCTAGCACAATCAATATTAGCCATGGCAGCAGCAAAGCCATTTTAGATGAATACAGCTGCGCCATCCCAAGCTGTTTATTGGATGTGTTAACCACAACGGTAATTGCTAACAAGCAAGATATGATGCTATCGCTTAGCACCACCAATCAAGCTGAAGCAGAGTTAATGGAAGCGGTGTTTGCTCGCGCTCATTGTTTAATGGGATTTGATTCGCAACATATAGAAGTGATTCGCCCTGTAGACAATGTGGCTTGTATTGCTCAAGCGCGTAAACGTGCTGAGTACCACGATAGCCAAGCTATGGTGAGCCATGGTTAAGTGATAATAAAAAACGAGGCATTAGCCTCGTTTTTTATTGATGTAACTTTAGTAGCCGAGCAACAAAGTCCAGTAGACACGGTAGTTACTACTACTATTTTCTGCGCTAGCACCTCCAAAATCGACATGGTTCGGGTTCATGATGTGGCTACAATGACCAGAGCTATTTAACCAGCCGTTCATCACATCAGCTACAGAGCCATAGCCTGCACCAATGTTCTCTCCAGCCCAGTATTTGTCGTAGCCATGCTTTTGGGCTCGGTCGTTTGAATCAGAACCATCCAAGCCAGTGTGTGAGAAGAAGTTGTTGTTTGCCATGTTGTCGGAATGCTCCTGTGCAGCTAGTTGCAATGACTGATGAAATTGCACAGGTGTGGTTGCCGCGTAGTAGGTGCTACCGCAGTTGCGGCCGACGCTTCTGGCTTCATTTACTGCAACAAGTAACTCAGCTGAAACGGTGCCGGTTTCGCCGCCATCACCAGGGTCGGTTGGATCTGTCGGATCGCTCGGGTCAGTTGGCGTTTCAGTTTCTTGCCAGTCGTTTAGCTTAGCGTCATCAATGATGAACTCTGTGCCAGCGTCTGGTCCGAAGAAGAACAGCTCAGCACTTTGAATTGCGCCAGTGGCTTGCACAGTAAAATCTGCCGTCAGCTCTTGCCAGCTACTGTTACCAGACACTTGACCTAGCTTATGCCAAGTATGACCAGCATCATCGCGAATCAACAGGCGTGATTCAATCTTGCTAGTTCCAGATACCGTGCGCACTTGTGCGGTTAGCTGGTAGCGTTGTCCTGCTTGAACCACGTTGAACACGTCTTGCTTAGGACCGTGATACCACTGGGTACGGTTCTTACTTTGCAGCGCATAGTTGCTGTTGTAAGCGCTGGTGGTGATAGTAGTGGTGGCACTGTATCCAGACTTCCAATTAGTGGTTTGGCCGCTCTCAAAGTCACCATTTTTCAGAAGGTTAGTTTCTGGTTGTGGAGGTTCACTACCGCCGCCGCTATCACCGCCGTTATCGCCACCGCTATCATCTACTGGAATAAAGCGAACTTGATCTAGGCGGGCACCATCTTCGCGAATGTAGAAAGTAATGGTGTTATTGCCTTGAGCGAGCTCTACCTCGAAGGTGTCTGAAATGCCGCGAGAGTTTAGGTCCATCTCTTGGTACTGAGCTTGGTTATGGGTATCCCACAGATGGCGCTCACCGTCATTAATGCTAAACCAGAATGAGTCTGCGGTTGCGGTTGGTGCATAGCTGGTAGCTTTCACGCTGTAGAGCCCAGTGCCGGTAGCGTAAAAGCTTAACTCTGCGCGGTTTGCTATTGCAGCGTTGCCTTCGTAGTAGCTGCCGTTGTGGGCCGAATCTATGTAGTTGCCTGCGCTAGCTACACTGTCATTACCTCGGCGGAAGATGCCATAGAGCTGGGCTTCTTCTGCTTCAATCACAATGGTGCTTGGTTCGCCGCCGGTTTCGCCACCGCCGTTATCTCCGCCACCATTGTCACCACCGCCGTTATCGCCATTATTGCTATCGCCTGTGCGCACTAAGCGGATTTGGTCCAAGCGAGTGCCATCTTCTCGTGCGTAAACCGTGATGTAGTGCTCGCCGCGGCTCAGGTCAACTTCAATGGTGTCACTAAGGTTACGCGAGTTTATGTCCATCTCGTCGTAACTTGGGGTGTTTAAGGTATCCCACAGGTGGCGAGTACCATTATCAACTTGCAGCCAAAACGAGTCGCTTTGGTTGCTAGAAGAATAAGCAGTGCCTTTTAGGCGATAGATTCCCGATCTTTCGAGGGTAAACTTCAGCTCGGCGCGATGTGTGCTAACGGTATCGTCGTAGTAATTGCCTTGAAAAGCGGTATCGATGTAACCACCTGCACTTGCTGCGGTATCTGAGCCGGTTCTAAACAAACCAAACAAGCTAGCGCTTTCGGCTTCTAAAATGACGTCCTCACTGTTGCCGCCATTATCACCACCGCCGTTGTCTCCGCCGCCATTATCACCGCCGCTGTTGTCGCCACCGTTGTCACCGCCATTATTGACGGTTGGATACCATGCCGCTAGCTGGGGAGCGACAGCATTAATCGCGTCCACAGCTTCAGCGCCGTTAGCGGTGTTCTTGTCTACACCGCAAGGGTAACCGCGGCAGGTCGATACAGAAGCATCAGAAAACTGACGAACTCGAGTATAGGTGCTGAAGGCTTGAGGATAGCCCATAATGGTACTAAATGAGCGGTCAACCCCGTAGCCGGTGCCGTAGTCATATACACCTCCTAAGCTGTTTTGCTTACGCGAATGACCAAGTCCCATGTTGTGGCCAAGTTCATGAGCAAAGGTAAGTGAATCACAGCCCGAGCTGCCACCCACAAAGTTGTAAGCCCAATCTTTGAAATAGCCATCAAAGCGCCCATTGGAACCAGTGCCTACATAGCCTAAGCCGCAAGTACTGTTGCTGGGCATAGTGAGTAGGGTAACGATGTCGGCACCATGCTCAGTGCGTAGGTTTTTTACATTTTGGTCTTGGCGAAATTGATTTAACGCGTCGCCACTCATCGCAGTAGCGCCCGCTTTGTTGTACTCACTGCTATGCACTAAGCGCACTTCAATGTCCATGCTGCTAGTTTGATAGGCAGTGTTTGTGGTGCTGATTAAGTGGCTAATATAAGTGTCGATAGCACCATTTTGTTCGGCCTTTACCCCAGGGGTATAAAGCACCATCACATCAACAGTATGCGTAGCTTGTGCAACGGCAGAGCCGAGCAAGCCAGCGAGGCAAATTCCTAGCTTTGCTTTAGTTTTGTTCGTTCCTTGAAACATGTTGTGGTTTCTCTTATTTGGTTTGTAGTGAATTAATTAACGGGTGGTTTGGGTGCTTTCACTGGTTCTGGCAGTAACTCATCGGAATGATCCCAGCTACGCAGTGAGCTCATTTCCCGGCTAGATATGACCCAAGCTTCACCGCCGTGCCCTTGGACAAAGTAGGTCTCATAGGGGGTGTCAATGGTGGCGTATAGCGCGCCTTGGCCCGAGGTAAGCGTGACTCGATAGTTCTCGCCGTTTCCGGTATCAAAACGAGAGGTAATGTCCTTTCCGCCGTGCTGTAGGGGAACCACACTGACGACTTCAGTGGCGAAGCTTTGGTCCAGTTGTGGGACTGGGATGTCAAGTTGATCGCCAACCCGCAAATCTTGCACCTTGAAATTTGAATACTCGACAAAATGGCGCTCGGTGCCGTCTTTGAGCAGCTCTTCAAACTGGGCTGGCACTTCTGGCAATTCGTTCCAAGCGCGAGCATGTGTTGCGCGCGGTAAGTCGCCGGCTACGTTTTCCTCATCGCTTGCTGCTTGAAGTGCAGTCTGTTGTTTTTCTGCGTTGGCCGGCTGAGGTGTAATAGTCTTGCTCTGTTGAGCAAGTAGAGTGCTGCCTTCGCTTGGCTTTGTTTGCTTAGTTTTAGGACTGGCTGATTTTTGCTGAGGCGTCGGCTGAGCCAAGGCTTGCTCTAAGTCTTGTTGTGGGTCATCACTATTTAGGCCGTATATGGCAGCTAGGCTCGCGGTTAGCAAAGCAAGTGCGCCTAAGGGGGCTGTCTTTTTCATTTCGTTCTCTTGTATTAAATACAAATAAAGCAGTGAGGGGATTGGGCTTGGCCAGCACTAGGCTGGCCAGCCTCAAAGGTTTATTGCTCGGTCAGCGAGACTTCATCAATGATGAAGTTGTTACCTGCATCCGGGCCGAAGAAGTACAGCTCGGCATTGGTCAGGCTGCCAGTCGCTTGAACGGTGAATTCGGCGCTTAGCTCTTGCCAGGCAGTAGAGCCCGATACTTGACCGAGTTTGTGCCATACATGGCCGGTGTTATCTCGAGTCAGTAAGCGTGACTCAATCTTGGCGCTGCTGCCAGAAACCATGCGCACCATAGCGCTGAGTTTGTAGCTGCTACCAACATTAAGCTTGCCGATGACGTCTTGCTTAGGGCCGTGATACCAAGCGCTACGGTCTTTACTCAACAGTGCATAATTGCCGCTGTAAGCACTGGTGGTGGTAGTGGTGGTAGCGGAGTAGCCAGAAACCCAGCCGGTGCTGTTGCCACTTTCAAAGTCACCATTTACCAGCAGGTTTACTTCTGGCTCAGGAACTGGCGGCTCCTCGCCTCCACCGTTGCCATCAAGTGGCAATAAGCGCAGTTGGTCTAAGCGAGTACCATCTTCACGCACGTACACGGTGATGGTGTTTTCACCTTCGTTCAGCTGGACTTCAAGGGTGTCGGAAACATCACGAGAATTTACGTCCATCTCGTCATACGCTGCTGTAGCCAAGGTATCCCAGAGGTGGATCGTCCCGCCATTTACTTGCACCCAGAACGAGTCTGCACTTTGTGTTGGCGAGTACGCCGTACCTTTTAGCAGGTAGCGACCTGCGCCAGTCGCAATAAAGGACATCTGAGCACGATTAGGGTTGCTAGCATTGCCCTCAAAATATTGGCCGTTGAGAATCGAATCAATATAACCACCGACATTTGCCGCTGCGTCACTACCTTTGCGGAATAATCCCGATAGGGTGGCGCTTTCTGCCTCAATGGTTATGGGGCGGGGAATGCCGTCATAGCCACCATTCTCACCATCATCCTGACCACCATTGCCGTCACCAATACGCACTAAGCGCAGACGGTCTAAACGGGTGCCATCTTCACGCACGTAGACCACAATTTTGTGTTGGCCCGCTGAGATATCTATCTCAACTTGGTTGGCTTCGTTGCGGTAGTTAACGTCCATCTCTTCGTAGACTGAGCTGTTGGTGGTATCCCAAATCTGACGTGGGTTGTCGTTAACTTTAATGTAGAACGAGTCGGCTTGATTGTTCGGTGCATAGGTAGTGCCTTTTAGCGCATACAAACCCGCTTGAGATGCGGTAAAGCTTAGCTCGGCTCGATTGGCTTCAACGTTTTCGCCGTAGTAATTTCCTTGGTACTCGGAGTGAATATACTGACCAGCTGAAGCGGTGCTGTCATTGCCTACCTTGAACAGACCGTAGAGTTGGGCATCTTCTGCTTCTATAATGATGTCGCTGTCATTGCCACCACCGCCATTGTCACCACCGAGCTCATTTTGAATTTGCGTTTTGGCCGAGCTAGAGATACTCCAGCGCAGCGTGTTTTCAAAATACTGGGCTTGGTCGCTGCGGCTAGCACGGCTAACCATGCGGTACCAGTTATCCCTAGCACCTTGATGGTCGAAGCGATCGCGTAATTTGGGGTTGTTTTCTATCTGTTGATATAAGCGCTGAACAAAGGCTTTACCACCAAGATCGTCGTACCACTCCAGCAATACCGCAGACATTAGCGTATTGATGGTGCCATTGCGCCAAGGTAGCTTGCTGGTTGCCCACACATTGTTAAAGTTATAGGCAGTGTTGTTTAGGTATTTATCTAGCTCGTCTTTGTGATCTTGGCGAAAGCGTGCATAGTCTTTACCGAAGTAGTGCAGCCCTACACCTAAGTCATCCACAATCCAAAATGCAGCGGCATTGTTGAAGCCGACTGTCCAATAACCGTAGTTAGAGTTATTACCATCGCAGGCCCAGTCTATCCAAGCGTTCCAACCGTTGCTGCCACTCTTGTAGAAGTTACGGTTCATCTCATAGAGCCACACTTGGTCGATGCTGATATCACCCTGTTTGACTCGCTCATAAAAAGGGTTAAACAGGCCGCTACCAACAGAAAGCCCAAATACGCCATGTGCTGCTAGGCCGCCCGCGCCATTGTTGTCTCTAGGAACTTGAATGGTGGGTAGACCTCTGTAAGAGCCATTTAGAGGCAGATTACGTAGGCCAGTGAATTCTTCAAATGAGGCCTTAGATGCTGCCATCAGCGCAACAATCTTCTCCATGGTTGCACGTTCATAAGTGCTTGCTGTTGCGCCCTCGATGGCGATAGCCATGTTATTGCTATACCAAACGGTAGCGGTGCGGTTGCCTTGATTGGCAATGCCAAAATTGAAGGTGACGTTTTGATCTATGTTAATCGCCACACCGCCAGTGTAGCGAGCAGCTTGTAAGTGGCTAGAAAAGGAGAGGAGTAGGCAGCAGAAAATGATGCTGCGACACACTATATTGTTCATGTATTTCCCTATTGATTGTTAACACTTAACACCTTTTTGTTAGTCCATTAATTAGGTGTTTATTTACCAAACGGTCAAAAAGCTTGGCTTATTTGAATTAATATAATATTTATAAAATAACTAACAAATATCATTATAACTGATGAAAATTCATAATAATTATATAGATAGTTTAGTTTCATGAATTCTGAAAACGATACCTAGCCAGTAGTGTTGAGGGTTCTTGTGTGATTATTTAGCGCTTAAGCCTTAAGCATGTTTTTATGATTTTTCTGAGCTAGATCTCATATTTAAGCTTTTACTGATTATTTGGCAGAGAAATATTGAGTGATGCGCAAGATAAAAGAAGGATATTTGTTAACAGGGTTCTAAGAAGCCTTGGTTAAGCGATGACTAGTTTGTACCAAAGTGGGTTAGCTTAAGATAAGTGGTGTATACATTTACTTGTTGCTAAATAGGTAGCTAGTAGAGCCCTTGGTTGACATTAATCTAGATATCGATAAATATTAGTTTATGAGTATATTATTTAGCCAACTTTCAGCACGAATTATCATCATTCCATAGGAATGGTGGGTTTGCTGATGTGCTTAAAATTTAGAAACCCGCCCTTGAGGCGGGTTTTCTATTTCTGCCTCTGGGGTATTTACTGTTAGGAGGTCATATGAAAAAAGTAGCGATATTTGGAAAACCAGGCAGTGGTAAGTCAACCTTAAGCAAAGGTTTGACCCAAGTAACACATCTAGAGTTACACGCGTTAGACTCCATCTTATTCAAGCCTGATGGCAGCCAAATAGAGCGCGAAGCTTATGATCAAAAGCATCGCGCGATATTACATGCAGACAGCTGGATAATAGACGGCTTTGGACCAATTTCTTCTTTTTATGAGCGCCTTGAGGCTGCTGATACACTTATTTATATCGATTTGCCTTATGCAGTGAGTTACTGGCTGGTGACTAAAAGGCTACTAAAAGGCTTATTTGTTAAACCAGCTGGTTGGCCTAGTGGTAGCTCGGTGATTAAAGGGTCGCTGCAAAGCTATAAAACCTTGAAGCTCTGCCCTAGGTTTTGGAATGATGATTTTATGCAGAAGCTGCAAACTATAGCTAAGGGCAAAAAGCTTTATGTGATTCGTTCAATAAAAGAGTTAAACCGCTTTGTTGAAGAAGTCTAAAAGTACCCGTTTAGCTGCTCATGTGTTTGATCACTTCATCGCCAAAGGCAGAGCAGCTTACTTCGGTCGCATTTTCTATCATCCGGGCAAAGTCGTAAGTGACGGTTCGTGCGCCAATGGCACCGTCTACGCCTTGGCTAATCAGGTCGGCAGCTTCTATCCAACCGATGTGTTTTAGCATCATTTGCGCGCATAAAATAATAGAGCAGGGGTTTACTTTATCTTGGCCAGCTAAGCGTGGAACGGTGCCATGTGTGGGTTCAAAAAAGGCTACTTCGCTACTCATATTAGCGCCTGGGGCAATGCCAATTCCTCCCACATGGGCAGCTAATGCGTCGGCCAGTAAATCTCCATTTTGATTCATGGTAGCTATTACATCGTAAAGCTTTGGGTGCAAGGTTACCTGCTGGAACATACTATCGGCAATAATGTCTTTGATCACTAGCGGGGCTTGCCCGTCTTGTCGCGGGATCTCTAACCAATAGCCGTTGCTGTGGTTTTTTGCACCAAATTCTTCTTGGGCCAGTTGGTAGCCCCAATTTTTAAAGGCGCCTTCGGTAAACTTCATGATGTTACCCTTGTGCACCAAAGTAACGGAGTCGCGTTGGTGATCTAATGCGTACTGAATCGCATGGCGGATCAGCCGTTTTGAGCCTTGCTCGGAAATATGTTTTATCCCTATGCCACACTCCTCACTAAAGCGCATTTTGGTTACGCCCATCTCTTGTTGAAGGAAGTCGATTACTCGCTCTGCTCCTGGGCTACCAGCTTTCCATTCGATGCCGCTATATATGTCTTCAGAGTTTTCTCTAAACACCACCATGTCGGTTAGCTCGGGATTTTTAAGTGGTGAGGGCACCCCTTGAAACCAGCGAATCGGACGAATATTTACAAACAGATCCATCTCTTGACGCAGGGATATATTGAGCGAACGAAAGCCTCCGCCAATCGGTGTAGTAAGTGGCCCTTTAATGGCTACTTTATGTTCACGTATTGCACCCAATGTTTCTTGTGGAAACCAGTCGCCATCGTACATGTTGGCGGCCTTTTCTCCATTAAAGACTTCCATCCACATAATTTTTCGTTGTTGTCCATAGGCTTTGGCCACGGCTGCATCAACTACTTTTAACATCACTGGGGTGATGTCTACACCTACGCCATCACCTTCTATGTAGGTGATAATGGGTTTGTCGGGAACCTGTAATTCTTGCTGCTGGTTAAGGCTTATTTTCTCTCCGCCAGCGGGTACACGAATATGTTGATATGGCATGCATAGCCTAAAAGTAACGAGTGCTTAGTTTTACTTTACTTGGCTAGCTAAAGAGGGGCAACGCTATGTGTGGTAAGAAGTGACCTAGTGTGGATTTAAGCGAAAAGAAACGGCTAACTGCTGGTTTGGCAGCTAGGGGCTGTTTATCTTTCGCGAACAATATTAACCGCGAAAGATAAACAACCCTTAGCCTTACTCTCTATTTTAGTTCGCTTGCTACACCTTCAATGGCAGGTTTCTGCTCAAGGCTGCTGTTAAATAACAGTGGCCAATCATTGTGGCCGGTAAAGTGAGGGATCCAGCTATCAGCGTCACTTACACCCCAAACAGTAATGCCGCCGCGTAAATTAGCAGGTACGTTGTCGTAATAGGCTTTGATGATTTCTTGGTAACGTAATTTTTGCTCTTCGGCCATAGCGGCAGTAAAAGTATTTCGGTCACCGTTTGGATTCATTTTTATATCAAGCTCGGTCACTTTCACTTTCAGTCCTTTTGCCACAACTTTGGCAAAGGAAGTACCAATAGCTTGAGCACTTGGCCAATCGTAGTTAACGTGCATTTGAAAGCCAATTCCATCAATAGGGATGTCATCGGCAAGTAACTCATCGGCCATTCTTAGTACCGAGGCTAGCTTGGCTCCGTCGTCTTCGATGTTGTAATCGTTATAATAAAGCTCTGCACCAGAATCTGCAGCATGGGCCATTTTAAAGGCTTCAGGAATGTAGTCTTTCCCTAAATTTTGGTACCAAGGGCTGCCATGGCCGCCGCTATTTGCATCGGTATCACGGTAGGTGGCATAGCCGTTATCGTCATTGTCGTTAAACGCTTCGTTTACTACGTCCCAACTTACTACACGGCCTTTAAAGTGATCGGCCACGGTGCTTACGTGGGTATCCATCATAGTGAGCCAGTCACCTTGATAGTTCTCCATCCAGCTAGGCATTTGTGAGTGCCACACTAAAGCATGAGCATGCACTGTAATATTGTTGTCGAGGGCCCAATCAACTAGGTTATCGGCATCCTGAAAGGTGAAATCGCCTTGGCGAGGCTGTATGTATGCCGATTTCATAATGTTTTCAGCGGTGATCTGATCAAAATGTTGAATAACAACATCCTGCAATTCTGGGCGTGTTTCAATACCGTTACTAAACTGGTCCTCGTATCCTGCTGGTACGGCCGCCCCCATGTAGGTAGTGCTTAGTGCTTTTAGACTTTCTACTTGAGGTACCTCGATAGGTTCTCCCGAATCAGAACTTGAGCCTCCACAAGCGATTAGGCCAATGCTTATAGCTGTAGAAAGTAGTGCTAATGGTAGTACACGCATAAATAATCCTTGATGTCTGTTAGCGCTAACAACGCAGGGGAGCAAGCAGTCATTTGCTTTAAGTCTGTGTTATTAAATCAGATTAAAGCGCTTTCATATGATTACCAAAAACACTAATCGTCTTATAGTAAATAGTTTTTGTGATCTAGGTTCTAACAGGGCGCATTGATATTTATTACTAATAAAATCAGTAGTGTAGAGTGGCGGGCTTAAGTTTATCTACTTGCACTGATTGAGCTTTACAACAAGCAAATATTGTTCAAATTAATCTTTCGTTTATTTTTCTTTATGCTGTTTATTGTGCGATTTTTGAAACTTATTTCTTAAAATTAAGTTTATTTGTGATTTTTATCTTCAATATTGCCATTTTTACTTGATTATATTTTTTACAGTTATTGCTGCTATTTTTGTGATCTGAATCTTTGGTAAGGTTTTCATGCGTGATATTGCTCTCAATAATTCGGCTTATTTGGAGTTATATTCTTTTTGCCTAGAGATAAATCCATTCGGGCAGAATAAAAATATAAAATAATTACTATTCCAGGAGTTTTTTAATGAATGTGAAAGCGCTTACATCAGCTGTGGCAATCGCACTTACTTGTTCCCCCCTCGTTAGCGCTGCAGAAGACGAGGTTAATTCTGAACAATTTCAACAAATTAAAGATTCTCAGCCAGTGGTTTTAGACCCTGAGTTTGTTGTTGAAGAAGGCATTATCTTTTCAGGATATGCCCGATACGGCTTACATTATTCAGATGACTTTCAAAAGTATGTTCAAGCTGAAGGTGAGCTTGCTGGCCGTGCTGTTGGTCGTTTAGGTAACGAAACCAATGGTGGTGAATTCCAATTCGCTAAAGCATTTCAAAGTGAAAGTGGTGCTATTTGGGATGTAGTGCTGATGCTAGAAAACTGGTGGAAGTATGAATCTGAGCTCGAAAGTGGCGAAGAAATTAGTGAGTATGGCGATATTGCTCTTAAAAAATTCTACGCCGGCGCTACCAATATTTTTGCATCCCAGCCTAATGCGTATATTTGGGCGGGTCGAGATTTCCACCAACGTCCACAACAGGGTTTAAATGATTACTTTTGGATGAGTCACGATGGTCAAGGTGGTGGTATTTATAACCTTGAACTAGGTGATATGGCCAAGTTAGATTTCTCGGTAGTTGGCCAGGTTGATGGGCCGGGAGACAACGGTAACTATGCCTTAACGTCTAAGCTGCATGCCTTGCAACTCGCCGACTCTGTTGCATTGAGCTTTCTATTTAACTATGGCTTTGAAAGCGACCAATATGATGATAATGGCGTAATAGAAAACAAAGACAAGATTAATGCCTACCACCTAGCTGCGGTGATTGACCAAAATTGGTCTAAAGGTCGTAATCAGTTTATTGCACGCTATGCAGATAATGCAGACACCAGCGTATTTAATAAAACTGAAGATTTAACCACATTGTATTTAAGCTTAGAAGGCGCGGTTAACTTTAGTGAGCAAGTAGCCTTAGAGTATTTAGGTGCCTACCACAACTACGATGCGAACTCGTCGGAAGATGACCGTACCAACTATAGCGCTATTGTTCGACCTATGTATAACTGGAACGATACGCACTCTACGTGGTTAGAGGCTGGTTACTCGGTAGTGGATTACGATCAAGGCGGTAAAAACACGGCTTGGAAAGTGACATTATCGCAAAACGTAACCATTAATGCCTTTGGTAACGCTCGTCCAATGTTACGTTTCTATGCCACTACTGGCCAAGCCGACAATCAAGTTCGTAGCAATGAAGCTATCGAAGCCAAGCAAGATACTTTGGCTTTAGGTGCTATGTTTGAGTCTTGGTGGTAAAGCGTTTTACCCATGAATTATAGCTTCACCGGTTGAGGCTGTTGCATAATCAAAGGGCGTTGTTTACGCCCTTTATTTTGTTTGTAAGCCTTTAATAAATTCCCACCTAGTAATACTAATTTCTTCTTTAGTTAACGCCTCAATATCTAAATCACAACATTTCTGTTTAGAGTTTTATGCTGATTGAATTAAACGCCGCCTTTGCTTTTATGTTTTTTGCATTAAACTTTTATCTCTATATTTTGTCGTTTATGTGCGTTTTGATCTGATTTTGAATCATTTAATGATATTTTATCCTCAATTATCTTAAATTATCGCTAACATTTAAATCGCAGTAAAAGCTTTTGTTTTTGTGATCTGTAGTTATTTTATTCTGCTTGTGCGTGATATTTGTCTCAATTAAATTTGACTCTCAAAATTATACTCAGGCTCGAAGGTGAGGTTCACTCGCCGGATAAACTAATAAAAAAAATTTATTCCATGGAGTTGTAAACATGAATATGAAAGCGCTTACAGTTGCGATGATGAGTGCCGGTATGGCATTTAGTGGTTCTGCTTTTGCGAAGGAAGAAGGCCTAAGTTACAACGGCTACGCCCGCATGGTTGCGGGTTTTAATACAGAAAAAAATAATAGTGAACATGAAGCTCAAGCTTATAACGCGGTACGAAATGGTATTGCAATTATTAAAGCTCCAAGCAGCCCGCAACAACCTGGTCGTATTGGTAACGAAGGTACCGGTATGGAGTTAGGTATTAATTATCACCAAAAGAGTGAAAATGCGGGTGATTGGGATATCTACTTTATGGCGGACGACGGCTATGGCTGGCAGCGTGATCACAATGATAGTACAACTTACAATTTAAGAATGGCTCAGGCTTTTGCGGGTGGTTCAAACTTGTTTGAAAGCCAGAAAGATATGTATGTGTGGGCAGGTAAACGCTTTAATGGCCGAGCTCAGTTTGGCTTAAATGATTACTTCTATTTCATGAATGACGGTGCCGGTGGTGGTTTCGACAACATGGATTTTGGTATGGCTAAATTTGATTTGGCAGTGGTATCTGGCGATAACGGTAATAACGGACGTTACGCGGTAACCTCAAAGCTACACAGCATCGAAGTAGGCTCAGGTAGCATAGGCTTTAACTTTAACTATGGTTTTGGTGACCAGTCTGATGAGCATGACCCAAAACACGTAACCTCGCTTCAAGCAGCAGCTTTCTATAAAGTGGGTTGGAGCATGGGTACTAACGAATTTGCTATTCGTTACAACGATAATGTGAGCGATAACAACTTGTTGGATGCCGGCCAAATTAAAGGTGACATTAATTCAACAGCATTTTACTGGTTTGGTAACTTAGGTCTAAGTGATTCGTTTGCTATTGATTATGGTTACAGCTTTGAACAATCTGATTTAGAAAACAACGATGAAAGCACCTGGAATCAGTTTGTTATTAAACCTCATTACCGTTGGTCTGATATCCACTCTACGTCGTTTGAGTTTGGTTACGACAGTGTAGATTTCAACGATAACCAAGACGAGAGTGCTTGGAAAGTCAGTATTCAGCAAAACATGTCGATGGGAAGCTTCTTATGGTCGCGCCCAGAGATTCGATTCTTTGTAACTCATGGTGAAGTGAAAGTGGGTGATAAAACAACACCGGCTACTAACGTAGGCATGATGTTCGACGCGTGGTGGTAATTATTACCACTTTTAATGGGCGATAGGGACAGAGCCTAATCTTGGAATTTTGGCGCAGCTTAGCTGCGCCCTTTTTGTTAGCGTAACTCGCGACGTAAAATTTTACCTACATTGGTTTTAGGTAGCTCTTCACGGTAAACAATGTCTTTTGGCATTTTGTAACCGGTAAGGTGTTTGCGGCAGTGCTTTTTAATTTCTTCTCGGCCAACTCGCGCATTACACACAACAAACAAGCGAATGCGTTCGCCACTCACATCGTCTGGAACGCCAACTGCTGCAGCCTCAACAATGGATGGATGTAGCGTTGCAACTTCCTCAATCTCGCTAGGAAAGACATTAAAACCTGACACCAAGATCATGTCTTTTTTACGGTCTTCAATAAAGAAGTAGCCTTGTTCGTCCATGCGACCAATATCGCCAGACTTAATCCACCCGTCTTTGGTGATAACGTTGGCGGTTTCTTCAGGTTGTTTCCAGTAGCCCTGCATAACTTGCGGGCCTTTTATTTGTAGCTCACCGACACCGCCCACATCTAGCTCGTTACCTTCTTCATCTACCACTCGAATTTGGGTGCTAGGCATCGGTACCCCAATAGAGGGGATAAAGGCTTGTTGTTGGTGGGTTCCGGCAGCCACAACTGGCGAACATTCAGTAAGCCCATAACCTTCAATAATTGGCATTTGGGTAAGTTCTTGCCATTGCTCGGCAATGTGCTTTTGGGTAGCCATGCCACCGGCAATGGTGAAACGTGCTTTCGAAAAATCTAACTGCCTAAACCCGGCATGATTAAGCAAACCGTTAAACAGCGTGTTTAAGCCAAAAATCATCGTGAACGGGTACTTACGAAGATCGTTTACAAAGCTATTAAGATCACGTGGATTAGTAATTAATAAGTTTTTGCCACCAATATACAAGATGAACATCATGCTCACGGTGTTGGCGAAGATGTGGTAAAGCGGTAGGGGCGTTACCGCGTGTTCTTGGTCTAATAAGGTGCGTGGGGCAAAGTGATAGTAAACCTGAATCACGTTAGCTAGTACGTTGCGGTGAGTTAACATCGCCCCTTTCGCCACACCAGTTGTGCCGCCGGTATATTGCAAATAAGCAATATCATCGCCGCTAAGCTGGGGCTTTTGATAAGCCATGGTTTTGCCCTGAGTTAAGGCGCGACGCATTGATATGGCGCCAGGCAGGTTGTACTTAGGCACCATTTTTTTAACGTACTTAACCACAAAGTTAACTAGGGTGCGTTTATGCACGGCTAGTTGGTCGCCGATACTAGTAAGAATCACATGTTTAACTTGGGTATCTTTTATCACTTGCTGCAGGCTATTACCAAAGTTGGTTACGGCCACTATTGCGCTAGCTTCTGAGTCGCAAAGCTGGTGCTTTAATTCACGTGGCGTATACAGCGGATTCACATTGACTACCACTAAGCCTGCTCGCAAGGCGCCATAAAGTGCAATGGGGTATTGCAACACGTTGGGCATCATTAAGGCGATACGCTCGCCAGCTTGCATGCCTAGCTCTTGTTGTAAATAAGCGGCAAAGGCCAGCGATTTTTGGTCTAGCTCTTGATAGGTGAGGCTTTTACCCATGTTGATAAAGGCGGTTTGTTTGGGAAATTGTTTACAGCTGTGCTCAAACAATTCCAGCAAATTCTCAAATTGCTCTGTGCTTATTTCTGCGGGCACATCGTCTGGGTAGCTTTTTAACCAAGGTTGGTCTGATGAATTCATATTCTATCCTCACCCATTAGTTAGCACGAAAAGTCCTGTTTGGCGAACCAAGCGGTTTTACCAAGCAGATAATATGCTGTTTGGGGCTTATCTATTTTTGCCCGCAAGATTAGCTGATTGCGATAATAAACCCTAGCGTATTTTTGTGAATCGTTGAGCTAAATCATTAGCCATTTTCTTCAAGTAACCAGTTTTGTGGATAATATGCAGATAAATGTCAGAATTGTTTGAAGAGCGCGAGGTTTTAGATTGGCGTGTATAGGTTTAAGCAACCTTATTATTGCTAATTAAATTTGATATTTTTATCATTTAAATGCTCTTGAATGTAGCCTTGTTTTTACTAATGTTATACAAGGAACGGCAAAAGGAACCGCCAGTGTTACGACTACTCACATTGTTTTTTAGCAGCTTATTGTGCGCAACCGTACAAGCCACCTGCGAACAGATTCGCGTGAATGGCGAGCATAATTGGTTTGACGTGTCATACAGAGTTAATGCTCAAGCTCCCTTGCAAGGCTTAGCGGTCGACTTGGCAAATCGAGTTTTTGCCGAGGTAGGTATTGATGTTGAATATCAAGCAATGGTGCCTTGGAAGCGGCAGTTTTTGCAGTTGGAAACGGGTGATTTAGATGTGGTTATCGCTGCTTTCTATAATCAACAGCGCGGTAGTAAGTTTGTATTTAGCGAAGCGGTAGGCGTGGAGTACAGCACTGCCTTTATTCATAAAGAGCAAAGTGCTGCTTTTAGTGGCTTAGAAAGCTTACAGGGCAAGCGTGGTATACAAATGTTGGGTAGTAGCTTTGGTGACCAGTTTGATAGCTATGCCAAGCAAAATCTTACTATTTCTAAAATGGATGACCTAGATAGAGCTATTAAGCTGATTGCCTTAAAAAGAGCTGACTATTTGCTATATGCCACCCATGGGGGCAGGCTAAAAATTGCTGATACAGAATATGCCGATGTATTGGTGGATATGCAGCCTAGTATTAGTGAGCAGAACATCTATATGGTGATGTCTAAATCTTCTCCATGCTTAGAGCATTTAAATGAAATTAATCGCGCAATTAGGCGTAACCGAGACAATTTTTAGCGGTTGCCTTACCAATAAAAAAGCAAGCCCTAGGGCTTGCTTTTTAGTGAGGTAAATAGCGAAGGCTTAAACCTCTTCTATTTCTTCTAATTTTGTAGAGCCACCATGGTGTGTTTCGCGGCGACGCTGAATCATCGCGTAGAAACCAGGTATTAAGAAGGTGCCTACTAGTAATACACACAGCAATCCACCTACCAGCGATATTCCCAAAGAGTTTTGGCTAATATGGCCAGCGCCATTCGCTAATACCAGAGGGATCATGCCAAAGATAAACGACCAAGAGGTCATGTTTACCGCTCTAAAGCGCAAGGTGCCTCCGGTTACCGCCGCTTGATTGATGGGCATGTCCTTATCTTCTCGTTGCATACGAGCAAACTCAACAATCAAAATGGCATTTTTGGCGGCCAGGGCAATCAGCAGTACTAAGCCTATTTGCGCATATAAGTTCATTGGCAAACCAGCAATGGCTAACGCAACAAAAGAACCTAAAGTGGCTACCGGCACTACTAGGATAATGGCAAGCGGAATCGTCCAGCTTTCGTATTGTGCCACCATAAACAGGTAGATGAATAGCAGTGCTAAGGCAAAGGCGAATATGGCCATATTACCCGCTTGGATCTCTTGGTAAGCCATGCCTGTCCATTCATATTGGTAACCATTTGGCAGCTCTTCTGCGGCTATTCGCTCCATTGCTGCAATGGCGTCACCAGATGAGTAACCCGGTGCCGGTTGGCCTTGCAGTACTGCGCTGCGGTAAAGGTTGTAACGCCAGGCAACGTCGGGTGCAAACTGCTGTTCAATGGTGACCAAGGTACTCAGTGGCACCATGTCGCCGCTCATGCTTCGAACATGAAACTGACCAAGGTTATCTAGGCGACTGCGGTATTCATCCTCTGCCTGCATGGTGACTCGGAAGTTTTTACCGTAAAGGGTAAAATCGTTCACATATAACGAGCCAAGGTTGGCTTGTAAAGTTGTAAACAAATCCCCTAGTGGCACGCCAAGCTGTTTAGCTTTGCTGCGGTCGATGTCTACATAAAAATGCGGTACATCGGCTCGGAAAGTACTAAAAGCACTGCCAATTTCTGGTGCGGCATTGGCCTTAATAGTGATGTCTTGCATCACCTGTGCAAGGTCGCTGCGCGAGCGACCTAAGCCATCTTGCAGCACAAACTCAAAGCCCGAAGCGGTGCCCATGCCAGGAACAGCAGGAGGGCCAAAGGCGAAAATCATTGCATCTTGAATTCGCCCATAGGCTTGTTCATTAATACGCTGGCTAATGGCAAAAGAGCTGTGTTCGCCCAGCAAGGCATTGCGCTCGTCCCAGTGTTTTAGTTTTACAAACATAGTGGCAGCATTTGACTGAATAGCCCCAGCTAATAAACCGTAGCCGTTAGCTAAACTCACTGCTTCTACGCCAGGTTCTTCAAGGATAATGTCATTGAGACGCTGAGAGACCTCCGCGGTGCGGCTAAGTGAAGCTGAGTCGGGCAGCTGCACGTTAACCAGTAATACGCCTTTATCTTCTTGCGGAACAAACGCTTTAGACGTGTTGTGGTTCATCCACGCTACAGCAGCAATGGCTAAGCAGAAGAATACCACCAGCGCTGCACTGCGCCTTACCAACATGCCAGCAGCTTGTCCGTAACGGGTGGTAATTGCCACTAAACCTCGATTAAACAGCGCAAACCAACGCGCTTGTTTTTGTTTACCGCGCTTTAGTACCAACGAACAAATCGCCGGTGAAAGGGTTAAAGCGTTGATTGAGGAAATAACCACCGAGATACAAATGGTAATGGCAAATTGACGATACATTACCCCGGTAATTCCTGGCAGCATAGCAACCGGTAAGAACACCGCTAGCAATACCAAGGTGGAGGAAATAATTGGCCCGGTTACTTCGCGCATCGCTTTTAAGGTGGCTTGGCGTGGGGTGAGTTCTGGGTGCGCCGACAGTTTGCTGTCGACGTTTTCAATCACCAGAATCGCGTCATCCACCACAATACCGATGGCCAAAATTAAGCCAAATAAGGTAATGGTGTTAATGGTAAAGCCGGTTGCCAACATAATGGCAAAGGTGCCGATCAGCGATACCGGAATAGCCACTACCGGTATTAGCGTAGAACGCCAACTTCCTAAGAATAAGTAGGTAACTAAAATCACCAGCAAAATAGCTTCAATTAGGGTTTTGATTACACCTTTGACCGACTCTTCCACAAATAAGGTTGTGTCGTAGGCAATTTCGTAATCCATTTTCTCTGGCATATTGGCTTTAAGCTGGCCCATTAAAGCCATTACTGCTTCGCCACTTTCTAAAGCGTTAGCGCCAGTTTGCAAGGACAAAATCACTGATACCGAAGGCTGGTCTCTAAACTCGCCAAAGGCGGCATAACCACGTTTGCCTAACTCTACTCGGGCTACGTCTTTCAAATATATTTTTGAGCCATCGGCATTGGCGACCAGTAGAATGTTTTCAAAGTCTTCTACGGTATCTAAGCGGCCTTTGGTGAGCAGACTAAACTGCACGTCGTTGTTAGCTTGGTAGGGCGGTGCACCAATAGAACCCACAGCTACTTGCACGTTTTGCTCGGCTAAACTGGCGCGAATATCACTGGTAGTTAAGTTAAGGTTGGCAAGCTTTAATGGATCTAACCAAACCCGCATTGAGTATTCAGCCGAGCTAATTACTCGTACGTCACTAATGCCTTTTACACGAGCGAGTTGGTCTTCAATGTTTAGCGTGACGTAGTTGTTTAAGAAGGTATCGTCGTAGTGCCCGTCTGGAGAATAAAAGTTAAGCACCATTAATAGGTCTGGTGAACGTTTACGTACGGTTACACCCACTTGGCGCACTTCTGGCGGCAACTTAGATTCAATTTGAGTAACCCGGTTTTGCACATTAATTTGTGCCATGTCGGGGTCGGTACCAATATCAAAGGTTACCGTTAGCGAATAAGAGCCATCGTTAGCGCTTTTGGAGTTCATGTATAACATGTCTTCCACGCCATTCACCGAGCTCTCAATCACTTCGGCGACGGCTTCTTCTACGGTTTCGGCGCTGGCACCAGTGTAGTAAGCGGAAACACTTACCGAAGGCGGGCTAATTTGAGGATATTCGGCCACTGGCAAAACCATTAGGGCAATAGCCCCTGCCAACGACAATAAGATAGAAATTACCAAAGCAAACTTTGGCCTTTGAATAAAAAAGCGACTAAGCATAGTGACTAATTACCTTATCCTTGCTGCTTTTCAACAACTTGTACTGGGTGACCATGGCGTACACGTTGTAAGCCAGCAGTGATGACCTGCTCGTTACCTTGCAAACCTTTATGTATCACAACGCCTTGCTCTAGCACTGGGCCAATGGTGACATTACGACGCTCAGCCTTGTTGTCTTCGCCCACTAACATGACAAATTCGCCCTCTAAATCACTTTGTACCGCGCGACGAGGAATCACTGTTGCTTCAACTAATGCGGTGCTGGTGAGGCCTATTTCTACATATTGGCCGGGCAAAAGTTGCTGTTGCGGGTTGTCGAACTGAGCACTGATATTGATAGTACCGGTTTGCAAATCGATTCGGTTGTCGATGAAATCTAAACGGCCTTTGTTGGGGTAACTGCGGTTATCGCTAATCACCAAATCAACGATGGTATCGTCGGTTTGTGCGCTTGAGTGTGCGTCTACATGATCAAGCCCCATTGCTAGGCGCTCGCGCTCCGATACACGAAAACTGGCACGAATTGGATTCAAGCTCACAAGGTTAGTTAACGCGCCGCTAGTCATAGTGATTAAGTCACCTTTACTTACTTTACTTTGGCCAATTCGCCCATCAAAAGGGGCAACAATGCTGGTGTGTTTTAAATCGACTAAGCTGGCGTTAAGCTCTGCTTCTGCAGCTTCCAACTGAGCTTCGGCAGATAGCTTTTCTGCGGTTAAGCGGTCAAACTCTGAGCGGCTAATATTATTCTTTGGCAATAAACGTTCGCCACGTTGCCAGTTTATCTCGGCATTGGTTAGTGCTGCCTTAGCTTTTGCTAGTGAGGCTTTGGCTTGAGCTACTGCGGCTTGGTAGCGGGTAGGGTCAATTTCATAAAGCAGTTGTCCGCGTTTTACCATCTGGCCATCTTCAAAGTGGCGTTTTACCAAATAGCCACTTACTTGTGCGCGAATATCTACATCTTGATAAGCCTCAATGCGACCAACAAATTGCTGGGAAGGCGCGTATTGAAGGTTTTGTGCCAATTCAGTATTAACTAAGCTGGCGGGTATCTGGGCGGCAGACTCGGTAGAAGAGTTGCACGCACTGAGCAAAACTAATGCTGCGGCAGTCACAAGCATACGAAGACGGATGGAAAACATGAAACTATCCTCAAACTATACAATGGTGCGGAACAAGTTGCCGAAAGAGCCGAGAGCTCCCTGCATTGGTATAGTTGGCGGATGCTAACTAGAACGCGATCCTTGCGAAACGCCTTTCTGACGCCTTTATTTTTTAGTAATTACTAAAAATAAGTAGGGGCTAAATATACACCCATATTTACCAAAGGTAGCCTCAGTAATACCGAGTTTAAGCTTCGGGATTTATCCGCAAATTTGATGTTTGCTTGATGCTTAATCTGGTGAGTGAAGAATAAAGCAGCCTGTTAGTGTTTGATTTCTCTATAAAAGCTATTTATGAAATGGATAAAGCACAGCATTGGGCTTGGCTTTACGCTATTATCTAGCCAAATTTTAGAGCGCGTAGAGGGCATGATGGCACGCCAAGTGACATACAAATATAAACGTCAAACCAAGGTCATAAATTTTTCTTTTGATAAATATCATGACGTACATGAAGCAGTAGCGGCAGCTGAAGGTGTTGATATTTCTTCATTTTTAGCTATGGAGAAACAGTTAGCTATGTCTACTAGAGACAAGGCTACCTTGAAAGAATACCGAGCAAAAGAGTTCCAGCGTTTGGGCTTTAGTGATATTCGCTTCTTAAAAGACGAAGAGAAACAAGCCACATAGTGATTTAGTGCTTGAAAGCGCTTTTCTATAAAGTGCCCCTATATTTAACAGGGTTTTTTATTAAGCTAGCTTGATAAACAACAGGGAATGTTAAATATGTCTGAATCTATCCACTTCTTAGCGCTTGTTGGTGAGCTTTCGACGCTTGCACAAGTTGATGCCATTTTACTGGCGGGCTCAAGAGCTAGCGGCCTTTCTGATAGCTATTCTGACTACGATGTATATGTCTATTTAAACGCCCCCTTGGCGGCTGAAGCACGTCAAAAGATAGTGGCAAAGCATTGTCAGTATCTTGAGTTAAATAATCAGTTTTGGGAAACCGAAGACGACGGTGTATTGCTCGACGGAATAGAGATTGAACTCATCTATAGAGACTTTTCCTTCTTGGAAAATGAGCTGCATTACTTAGTGGAGCGCCATCAAGCAAAGGTGGGTTATAGTTCCTGCTTTTGGGCAAACTTGCTAGATTCAAAAATCCTTTACGATGCTAACGGTGAAGCCAAGCGTTTACAGCAACGTTTTGATGTGGCTTATCCCAACGCACTGCAACAAGCAGTAGTAAATAAAAATGCGCCTTTGCTTACAACACTAATGCCCGCTTACTACTTCCAATTAGCCAAGGCCTTAAAACGCCAAGACCGAGTTAGCTTAAATCACCGTTGTGCAGAGTTTTTAGCCAGTTATTTCGACATTCTTTTTGCTATTAATGAGCTGCCGCATCCTGGAGAGAAGCGCATGCTTGAGTACGCTGAACTACACTGCAATATTTGTCCAGACCAGCTAGCTGAAAATGTCGAACGTTTGCTGGCTGAGGTGGGGCAAGCAGCAGACAGCTTATTAGATACAGTGAGTTTGCTGACCGAAACCTTGCAGCAGGTGGTAACGACTCAAACATCCTTAAGCTGGCCTGCTAAGGATTAGCAGATAAAAGCTAAGCTACATTGATCCATCTCTATTGATTAAAATAATATTTGATGTGAAGGTAGCGCAACTCATAGTAGTAAAAACAAGGATGTATTGATGCTAATAAGCCGTAACGCCGCAGGTGGCTTGCTCGTTCTAACTCTATTCTCAGGCGCTTCTTTTGCAAGCTCCGATCTAGCCGTTCCCTATGTTGTAGGGGGGGAAGATGCCCCTAAAGGTGCTTATCCGTGGATGGCTCAACTTAAAGCGGGTAGCAGCCACTGTGGTGCTGTGTTAATTAATGAGCAATGGCTGTTAAGTGCTGCGCATTGTACTTTCGATCAATATGAAGAAGGGCAGCATACCCAAGCTGAAGATATCATCGCTTTTATTGGCGAAGATGAATTCAATTATTCTTATGATGACGGTTTGTCGATGGCAGAGGTATGCCAACATCCAGATTACGTTGATTTTGATAACACTGAGGAAGGCAAGGTTATTGGAGACTATGATCTAGTGTTGATACGTTTAGCTGACGCTACTTCTATTATGCCAATAACGATTAATCAAAGTGCGATTTTTGACCAGTATTCTCCTGGTTTTGGCCTGCGAGTAATTGGTTACGGCCGAGTAAACAATGATGCTGATAACCCCGAGTATCTTGATGAGCTTCAACAAGCCGATCTCTCTTTAACATCGACCTCAGAATGTAGCCAGTTTTATGGCGCGGAGTGGTTAAGTGAGCAAATGTTTTGTGCGGATAGTGATATAGCCGATTCATGTTCTGGCGACAGTGGTGGTCCATTGTTTATTGATGAGGGGACCCAATACAAGCTGGCAGGCATTGTTAGCTGGGGGACAAGCAGTTGTGCTAATGCGCCTGGGGTTTACGCAGATGTTGGCAAATTGTCAGGCTGGATTAACCAAGTAATCCAAGCCAGCGAAGCAGAGCGAGCAGACCCAAGTTTGTGCTCTCAACTAGCTGCGGTTCCTCGGCCTAGCTCTGGTGGTGGAGGGGCTGCTGGCGGTCTAGGTTTAATTGCTTTGCTGGTGTTACGCCGCTTTAGAAAAGCTAAAAATTAGATTTTTCAATTAGTTAATTAACGGAATAATTCTTCCGTTAAATTGTTTAAAAAATCCTCATGCATCGGCGGGCGTTTTCTGGTAAATTACGCCCGCATTTTTATATGCCACTAACAAGCTGTCTCATGGAGTGCTGTTAAACAGTTGAGAACGTCCACCCCAAGGATTGGGCCAGCAATTTGGACGAACATTTTTGCTTGTTAATGAGAATTTTATGCAAAGTATTTTTGCCGATATCGTTGGACTACTTGGAACTGCTTTAGTGGTAGGTTCGTTTTTTCTTTTACAGTTAGAGCGTTTAAATCCCAAGCAACTTGCCTATAACCTAATGAACTTAAGCGGTGCTATTTTACTGCTAATTAGTTTGTGCATTAATTTTAACCTAGCTAGCTTTGTTATTGAGCTATTCTGGATTGGTGCATCAGTGGTAGGTATTGTTAAGTACTTCAAACGAGAGCCTGCTGTCGCTCAAGCATAATTTAGAATGACTTCGCGATAATTTAAGAGCTATCGCCTTTATTCGATGGTGATAGTTCTTAATAAACGATTGAAACTTTGTTTTTCCCTCCTGTCACTTACTCTGATACTCCCTGTTCAACTCGGCTAATTAAGCGCTGGCATATAAGCAACGAAAAGTGGCCTCTATGTGGTAGCTGCCATCGAGGTTCTCAAATGGCGACAAGGCCTTACGATGTGCTTTGTCTAATGCATGATGGCTAGTATTTTCAATGGCTTTTGCTGCAACTCCAGATGAGGCTAAGCCGCGCAAGGCAGTTTCTAAATCAGCGTATTGCCAGGGGGACACAACGTCGAAAATGTCTATAGGTTTTAGCCCAGATTCAAGGGCAAATTCACGCAATAAGGTTTTGTTGGATAGGGCAAAAGGCCCCGGAGCGCCTTTGGGTGGTGCGGGTAACAACGGTTTTAAGGCTGCCACTAAGGAGGCCGCTTGCATTCCTTCTGGTTCACCCCAAGTCATAATTATTACCTTGGCGCTAGGCTTGGCAACGCGCTTGGCTTCGCCCAAGGCTGCAACATGATCCCCCGCATATTGAAATGAGTTAAAGCCGGTAATACAAGAAAAACTGTTGTATTTAAATGGCAGCGTTTCTATATCAGACACATGAAATGATCCTTTTGGAGATCGCTGCTTGGCGATTTCTATTAAGGCTTGTGAAGCATCAACCCCATGCACTGTTGCGCCTTGTTCGCTGGCCAAAGCGGCGGCCATACCAGAGCCACATCCAACGTCTAAGTAGTAGCTAGTCTCGTTGATGGCCAGTTTATCAAATGCTGCTAGATATACTGGGCGACAGGTTTGCTCTTGAATATTGGCCCAGTCTTGAGATGACAATCCCCATAAGCGGCCATTAGCCTTGCCAGTTGTTGCGTGTTGGTGAGTATTCATCTCAAACTCCGCCATTTAACCTGCTTAGACTTTAGTCTAGTGAGCTAGTCTTACAGTTAAACAAGGCGATAACGACAGAGGCTTGTGCAGCATTATCTTTACAGGTATGGCTTTAGGTGGTTTGGCTGATTATGCCTTAGAGGGAAGTGGATACTGGGTTTTCGGGCATCAATGTTAGGCGAACCTCTCGCAACAAATTTTCGACTAGAGCGATAAGTTTGACGACTTTGGCTGCACAAATGAGCAAAAGCTTTGTATGCTAGAGCGACTAAAAATAGGGCCTTTACTTATATGAATCAAATACATCCTCAATTAGCGCCAATTTGTGATTACCTTGAGCAACAATTGCTTGGCAAACCCAAAGCGGTGCGTTTGGCTTTGAGTTGTTTATTGGCCTCTGGCCATTTGCTGATTGAAGATCTGCCGGGTGCTGGGAAAACCAGTTTAGCTAAATGGCTTGCTGCTGGTTTTGGTTTAAGTTTTCAGCGAATTCAATTTACTAGCGATTTATTGCCTGCTGATATTATCGGTGTGTCGGTATTTGAACCGCCTACTCAGCAGTTTAAGTTTCATCCTGGGCCTATTTTTCACCATCTAGTTTTGGCTGATGAGCTTAATCGCGCCAGTCCTCGCACCCAAAGTGCTTTGCTCGAAGCCATGGAAGAGCAACAAGTGAGTACCGACGGTGAGAGCTACCCTTTAAAAGCGCCATTCTTTGTTATTGCCACCCAAAACCCGCGCGAACAGCTTGGTACCTTTGACTTACCCGAGTCTCAGTTAGATCGCTTTTCCATGCGTTTAAGCATTGGTTTTCCTGATTTAGATTCAGAAATGGCAATGCTTAAACGAGGCAAGCAAACCAGCCAATCTTTAGCGGCACTTTCAGTAGAGCAACTGTTGGAGTTACAACAGCAAGTGAACGCACTGCATTGCAGTGATGCTTTGTTAGATTATTTATTGCGTTTGGTGCACTGCAGCCGAGTGCTGGAAGGGGCTAGTCCTTTGTCGCCGCGTTGCAGCTTAACCTTACTTGCTTGCGCCAAGGCGTGGGCATTTGTTCATCATAAGCAGCACGTTTCCCCAGAGGATGTGCAAGCGGTGTTTAGTGCGGTGAGTGCCCACCGTTTAGGGCGAGGAGATAGCGGAGAAGCCTACGCCAAACAAATATTGGCCGAAGTAGACCCCTATAGTGATTTGACTTAAGCATGAGACTCAAATTACTAAAAGCGTTTAAACAGTGGAAGGGCGTGCGCAGCGAGGCTTGGTTAGCTAAACGCGTGCCTAGCAGTAGTAGTTTACGTTTAACTCGAAAAAATCTGTTTATTCTGCCCACTCGCTTTGGTTGGGGGTTTTTAATCGCCTTAGTGGTGATGTTGATGATGGGCAGCAATTATCAAAATAACTTAATTATTGCCTTGGGCCTGTGGTTGTTGGCGCTTTGGTTAGTGTGCTTGGTGTTATGCCATCAAAACATGTCCGGAAATACCGTGAGTTTATTGCAGCGGCCAGAAGGGCAATGTGACAAGCCGCTGCGTTTATTACTTAACATAGTTAATAACAAGCAGCCCCATGCTTTAGCCGCAGAAATAAAGAACTGGCCCTGTAAGCAAGCTTATCAACAACTCGACGGTCAGTTGGCGTTAGACTTGGAAGTAAAGCAACGTGGGCGTCAACTACTGCCTCGGATAAGTCTCTCAAGTATCTTTCCTCTGGGTTTATTTAGATGTTGGACGGTGGCTGATTTTAATTGTGAGCTGCTGGCTTATCCTGCACCGCTGGCCGGTTTTGCTTGCCCTTCTCAAGAATGGGTAGAAGCCCATGATGTTGAGCGTGCGGCTAGTGATAGCCAGTTGCAAAGTGAGTTTTCGGGCCTTAAGGCTTATCGTAGCGGCGAGCGAAAAAGCTTATTGGCTTGGAAGCAGTTTGCTGCGGGGCGAGGCTTACAGACTAAGGCATTTACTGGCAACCCTAGTATTGATTTACACCTTAGTGATCGCAGGCACAGCGGTTTGAATTATGAACAAACTCTTTCGGTATTGGCTTTTTGGTTGCGCCAGTTGGCGCAGCAACAACAGAGTTTTAGCTTACAAGTTGGTGCAAAGCAACTGGCCAGCGGGAGCGGTCAACAGCAACTAAAAGCGGGTTTAAGATTACTTGCAGAGGCGCCGAGCAGTGATGAATAGTCTCAATAGTTCGCATATTCGCATGTCGTTGTTGTGTTATTCGGCAACAGCCTTGTTATTGCTACAACAAGTGCCTTGGCTGCTAGTGCTTGTAGGCTTGACTGCGGGGTGGTGGCGCTTGCGGGTGATGCAAGGCTTAGCCACTTTACCGAAACCGCGCTGGGTAAAGCTAAGCTTAGTGCTACTTATTGCAATGGTGCTGTGGTTAGCGCGCTCCTTTGAGCTGTTTGATAAGCTAGTGAGCCTGGTAATGCTTGGCTACAGCTTAAAGTACATTGAGCTGCATAAGCGGCGTGATGTGGAAATGTTTAGCCTTACTGGCTTGTTTTTGGTGGCATTTTCATTGGTTTTTTCAAGCCAGCCTTTAGCTGCTTTATTGGCAGCGCTAGTGGCATTTTTACACTTGCTACTGTTGCTTAGCTTAGATGTGAAAATAAGCTTTAACTGGGCTAAGCGATTAGGCTTATGGTTATTGGCTATTGCTCCCCTAGCTATCGCACTATTTATTGTTGCACCACGCTTAGCACCTTTGTGGAAAATGCCTACCCCGAGCAGCGCGCAAACTGGCTTGTCTGATGTGGTTCGCCCTGGTGATATCAGCCAATTGATTCGCTCAGATAAGTTAGTGTTTCGGGCGGAGTTTAGTCGCGCGCCAGAACCCGATGAGCTGTATTGGCGAGCCATGGTTTTAGACGAATTTGATGGTGAGCAATGGACCCGCAGCCAGATAGCCCAACAGAAACAAGCTCCCGATAGCTCAAGTGCTATAAACCAGTATCAACTCTTGTTAGAACCCGCCAACCAAGCGTGGTTAGCCACCTTAAACCCTAGCCAAGTTCGTGGTGGTGGCGCTAATTACGTGGCCGATGGTAGCTGGCTGCGCGAAGGCGAGAGCTTTCCACGACAAATTCTAAATTTTAGTCAATTAGAGCCGCCTACCAGCAGCGCAGTTCCACCTGCTTATTTGCACTTTCTCACCCGTTTACCGCAAAACATTACACCCAAAGTTAGCGAGCTTAGTGAGCACTTAGGTTCTGGCTTAAGCCCTCGATCACCCGATTACCCAAAGCAAGTGATGGTACGCGTGCAGCAGTGGTTCTTAAGTCAGCAGTTTAGTTATACCCTCAGTCCGCCAGCTTACCCAGGGCTGTTAGGTGTCGAGCGTTTTTTATTAGATCAGCAAAGCGGCTTTTGTGTTCATTATGCGCAAAGCGTGGTGATACTGGCGCGTTTACAAGGGATACCCGCTCGCATGGTTACCGGCTTTTTAGGTGGCGAGTGGGAACAACAAGACAGCTTACTGGCTGTGCGCAACTACGATGCTCATGCTTGGATGGAGTATTGGGATGGCCAAGGCTGGGTGCGGCTTGATCCCACTGCTTGGATCGCCCCTGACCGGGTGGAAAACAATCTACAGCAAAGCCAAGCTACCGCTCAGCAGTGGCAAAGCATTAGCGGTTGGGGCCAAAAGATTTGGTACACCCAAGGCTTTAACCAACTGCGCTTATGGCTTGCCCAGGCCGATTATTGGTGGGCTAAGTGGGTACTTAACTTTGACCACAAACGTCAGTTAAGTCTGTTTTCTCAATTGCTGGCTTGGCTGCCGGGCAGCTCCTTATTAATGTTAACCGCCGGGATGATTTTGCTGGGTTTACTTGCCACTGTTTTGCTTATGGCTAAACCTTGGCAATGGCGTCTGCCCAATAAACAAGTTGTCTCGCTAAAATGGCAGTGTTGGCTATTGGCAAGGCGGGGAGTTGTTCGGGCTAAAGGGGAAAGCTTTAGTCACTTCTTAAAGCGTGTAGAGCAGCAAGCTCCGCAGCGAGCATTCGCCTTAGAACACGCTATTAATAACTATAACCAAAAGCGCTATCAGCCTTAAGGCTTCAATTTAACTATAAATGAGCTACTCGTGGTTGTGGCTCGCTTAAGTTTTTGATTCACTTTTATCACTCAGTTTTTCGCTAATCATTTGTGTTTATTCACTAGGGGCTGTTGATCTTTGCTGATGGTTTTTGCAGCAATTTATTAGCCATTTAGGCAAGGCAGTGAGTGTGCAGTTAAGTGGGCTTAATAATCACTCGCTAACGCTGAATAAATGGCTAATAAATGCTGCCCGGAGGGTTCGGATAAGCGAACTTTACTCTTTGTTAAGCACTTCTTGCTTAGCCCACTAGGCTTCTAAGTGCTCGCCGCGATTAAAGCCCGCTTATCTCGAACAAAATTTCAACACCAAAGGTCAACAGACCCTAGTTCTTTTCAACAAATACAGTGAATTTCCTTAATTAAGGCTAATTTATTTGTCAATTTGTGTGAGCTAACCAGATTATTATCATCGCTGCTCGTAAAGTGAGCGACACTAAAAGCTCAGGCAAAAGGAGATAATAATGGATTGGATTGAGTGGTTTGGTTACTTGGCGTCGGTGGTGGTGGCCATTTCGTTAACCATGAGTTCGATTGTAAAGCTGCGCTGGTTAAACATGGTGGGGGCTGCGCTGTTTTCTACTTATGGGTTTATTATTGGTGCTATGCCGGTGGCTTTGTTAAACCTATTTATTGTATTTGCTAACGTCTATTACTTGCAGGGTATCTACCGTAGCAAGGACCAATTTAAACTAGTGGCAGTGGAAGCTAGCAGCCCATTACTTGGTTTTTGGATTGAGCATTATCAATCTGATATCGAGAAGTATTTTCCGCAATTTTCGACAGATAGTTTGCTTGGGCAGGGCTGTTACATACTCATGCGCAATAGTGAACCTGCAGGCATATTAGTGGGCAAACAGCAATTGCATGAGTTTGAAATAAAGCTCGACTACGTTTTCCCTGCTTATCGCGACTTTAAAACCGGCGATTACCTTTACCATAGCTCTGGGTTTTTTGAGGTCTTAGGTGTTAAGCAGCTAGTTAGCTATACGGCGGTAGCGAGTCATCAGCAGTATTTAGTTAAAATGGGCTTCAAAGTTTCGGCGGATAACGCTGCTCTATATCAATATAAACTTAGCTAGCATTACGGCAGCAGAACAGCGCAACATGCTGTTAATTTTATGCTAGGGTGAGTTTTTTGATTTGCCTTTAGGTATCTGTAATATGCGTTTGAAATTGCTGCCATTTTTATTTCTGCCTTTGTTGTTTGCTTGTGTATCTGCTGAGCAAACTCGTGCTCCTGAAACACGTTCAACCACGGTGGTAACAGGGAACACCGAGTATTTGGAAAGCTCGAGTGGCCGATATGCTTGGCACCCAAGTTTAGGTCAAGCCCATCTCAATAGAGCTGAAAACGAAGACTTATTAATATCTGAACTACGTAAAAGCATTAGCAAAGCGATGGCTAAGAAAGGCTACACGCAAGTCTCTTTGCAGCAGCAACCCGACTTTTTAGTTGGCGTGGGCGCAGCGCTTGAATCTCAAATGAGTGACCAGCAAATATTAGAACGCGCTGGTATGATGGCGGGGATGTCTAGTGATTCATTAGATCCTGAGCTCTACCAAAAAGGCTCAATTATGGTGGCGCTATTTCAAGCAGAAGATACTGGCCCATTTTGGCGGGTATTAGGCCAAGGCATGGCACCTACCGACATTCCTCTTAGCGAACGAAAGCTGCGTATCGAATCAGCCATTGAGCGTTTGCTGCAATATCTACCTCAGCGATGAGTCGCTTTGGCATTTAGTTGACTAAGTTAGTGACTTAAGGAAGAAAGCGATGACCGAGAATACACCTAGTAGTTTTAGCGTAAAGCAAGCAGCAGAATTAGCAGGCATAAGCAGCGACACTTTGCGGTTTTACGAGAAAAAGGGGCTGCTGTTTACGGTTAATCGCTCACCTAGCGGCCATCGTCGTTTTAGTTCGCAAAACGTAGAATGGCTGCGTTTTATTGTTTGTTTGAAGTCTACCGGTATGTCGCTTGATGCGATTAAGCAATATCGCGATATGCTGGACGAAGGCCCTAGCACCGAGCAACAGCGTTTGCAGCTGTTGCTCGATCATAAACAGCAAACCGAGCAACAAATAGCCTGCCTAAATCGAAATTTAGAACACGTACAGCGGAAAATAGAGCACTACCAAACCGGTAGCGAATTAAGCATTAAACTTAAGTCGCTTTAAACCGATTCAATCAAGGCGATATCTTGTTTATTGAGGTTAAGGCTAGCGCCTTTTATTACCCCATTAGCTTGCTCAGGGCTACGCATTCCCACAATGGCGCCGGTAATTACCGGGTGCTTTAAGGTCCATGCAATTGCAACTTCTGCTGCCGATACTTGATGTTTTTCTGCAACTTGCTGCAGGGCAGCAACTATTTTTAAGTTATGACTTAGCTTTGGTTCGTTGAAGTCATCGGCTTTTTTACGCCAATCATCATCACCCATTGCAGCGATCCGTTCGGCGGTCATTTTCCCAGTAAGTAAGCCAGATCCCATTGGTGAGTAACAAATCACCCCGGCATTGTGTTGCTGGCAGTAGGGCAGTAGCTCAGTTTCACATTCTCGGTTTATTAGGCTATATGGTGGCTGCATACTGTTAATAGGGGCTATTTTTTGTAGGCTTTGCATCTGTTCGATGGAGTGATTAGAAACGCCTAAATAACGAATTTTCCCCTGCCGTTTTAACTCAAGCATGGCTTGCCAAGCTTCTTCAATGTCCTCGGCGGGGTTAGGCCAGTGAATTTGGTATAAATCGATGGTTTCTACTTGCAGACGTTTTAGGCTGTTTTCTACTTCCTGTTTAACGCTGGCTGCTTTAAGACACGGCTCAATATTATTTTGTGCATCCCAGTTAAAACCACATTTGCTAAAGATAAGTGGTTTTTCACTCAAGCTTTTAATGGCTTTACCTACTACTTCTTCGCTGTGTCCAAGCCCATAAACGGGCGCTGTATCTATCCAATTAATGCCTAATGACAAGGCGTGTTGAATAGTGGCAATGGAGTCTTCATTTTGCTGAGCTCCCCAGCCCCACTGCCATTTTCCACCCATTGCCCAAGCGCCTAAACCAATACGAGAGATATCTAAATCGCTGTTGCCCAAACGTGCCAATTCCATGTTGACTCCTCAAAAGCCTTGTTGATTACTATGTAAACAAATAACTTAGACGTGAGTGTAAATCTTGGAGTTAACTCCAAGTCAAGTGCTAATACTGAGTCGGTGAAATATCGCTTTGACTAGTGATATTTCAACACATTCGGCTAGGATTAAATTAAGCCCTAAACTTATTGAAAAAGAAGGCCTTATTTCGGTTAATCTAATTTGGCTTGCGACCTTGTGCTGACTACACTGAGGCGATAAATAAGTTATAAAAACGATGCAGGAATCTTCATGTTAAAACAATACCCAGTTACCGATTTACACCGCCACTTAGATGGCACCATTCGCGCAGAAACCATTTTGGAATTGGGTCGAAAGTTTAACGTAAGTTTGCCTGCTAACTCGCTACAGGAATTAATCCCCCATGTGCAAATTACCAAGCAAGAGCCTAACTTGGTGGCCTTCCTTTCTAAGTTAGATTGGGGGGTAAATGTATTAGGTGATTACGATGCTTGTGCGCGGGTGGCTGAAGAGAACGTAGAAGATTTAGTTAAAGCGCAGATCGATTATGCCGAATTACGTTTTAGCCCAGGCTATATGGCGATGAGCCATAAACTGAACCCAGAAGGGGTGGTTGAAGCGGTTATCGAAGGCGTGCGCCGTGGCATGCAAAAGCATGATGTACAAGTAAACTTAATTGGCATTATGAGCCGCACTTTTGGTCAGCAAAGTTGTAGCGATGAATTAGCCGCTTGTATGGCGTTTCGCGATCAAATCGTGGCGGTAGATTTGGCGGGTGACGAGTTAGGTCATCCAGGTAATTTATTTGTGGAGGAGTTTTCACGAGCTAGAGATGCAGGTTTTGCTATTACGGTGCACGCTGGCGAGGCTGCTGGTTCAGAGAGTGTGTGGCAAGCGATTCGCGAACTAGGTGCAACCCGTATTGGTCATGGGGTTAAGATTGCCGACGATCCAAAACTAATGGACTATGTAGCAAAACATAAGATTGGTGTTGAATCTTGCTTATCATCTAATTTCCAAACCAATACCACGCCAGACTTAAGCCAGCATCCACTCAAACGCTTTTTAGAACATGGTATTCGAGCTAGCTTAAATACCGATGATCCTGGCGTATCGGCGATTGACTTACCCGACGAATACCGCATTGCACGCGAGCAGTTGGGCTTTGGAGATGAACAGGTCGCCAAACTGCAAAGCAACGGTTTGAAAATGGCCTTTATTAGTGAAAGTGCTCGTCAGGCCTTGCGGGAAAAAGCCTCAAAACGCTAAGAGAACAAAGCAAAAGCCCGTGCATTAGCACGGGCTTTTTTATGGGCGCCGTACACCCAAGCTTATCTGTGGGCCTGGGCAATCCATTACTGCTGCAATGCAGCGGATCATTTCGTTTTCTAACACAGTAAGTTGTTTATCTAAACAAACGCACGCTACCAAGGCGCGTAAAATACGCTGCTTAATTTGCGGGTAGGCGTTGGCGAGCTTTTTCACTGCGGGGCCAAAATGCTCAACCTGGCATTGCTCCAGAGGCAACAAGGTAATGGTATATAAACCAATGCTGTTGGCACCAATCCCAAAGGCGCGCTGAGTCTCGGTATCATTATCATGGCCAAAGTAAGCAAGGCTCGATAATACGACTGAAAATGGCTCAGATAACGCTGGAATACTGCTATAGACCGGTTTGCTATGTGTGACTTTTTCAAATTGATGAGATAAGTAGTGTTTTACCAAGTGGTACAAACACCATTCATACATATCCACTTGTTGGTCTGCCTTAATTAGGCTGCGTAGGTTGTCCATAAAACGCTGATATTGCTTAGCCGACATACACTTAAGCGCAGGAAACGATAGTTCGAGCAGGGGTAAGCGGTAGCTTTTGTCCACCGAATTTATCCAATTCCATGCTTGGAGTGTTTCTTCAATTCTTGAAGATTTACTCAGGTTGTCTTTAATATCGTCTAGCTGTTTAGCACGTTGTGCTTCATCGTTGCTAAGCAGCAATGCATAAACCACGCTGATAACGCCACAAGGATCATGAGCCAAACTGAGCAATCCATCGGGTAAGTGGGCTAATTCGCCACTTACCGTTACGGTATTCTCTGACAGGCTAAACTCAGCTTTTTCAGATTTGTTATCTAGAGCGTCTATGGCCGCTTCTGCAGCGGCAGCTACAAACACGGTCTTTTTGAGTTGCTCCTGGCGTTGTTGTTTGGCTTGCTGTTGGCTGGTTTTACTGTAAATAGGTTTGGCTGCTTTTTTAATATCGCGCTTGATCAGTGCACCATCCCAACGAGGAAGAATCCGTTTTATCCGTGATTTAATGGCTGGATGAGTAGCAAAAAAACTGCCTAAACGGCGAGCATCACCTATAAACATATGGCTGGTTTCTTGGCTAAGTGGGGTACGTAAACCCGAACCAGCATCATAACCGCCGATAATTTTTAGCGCATCGGCGATGCCATTAGGATTACGAGTAAACTGCACAGCCGATGCATCTGCCAAATACTCGCGCTGGCGACTGATGGCCGCTTTGATCATATTTGCAAAGAATAAACCTATCCAGCCTAGAGCCAGTAAGCCAAATCCTGCAGCAGCCACCCGAGCGTCATTATTGTTAGAACGGCTCGATGAACGGTGGCTATAACGCTGAGTATGCAAAATAAATTCACCAAGGTTAGCGATAAAAACTATCCCGCTAAGCAAGGCAATTAAGCGCACGTTTAGGCGCATATCACCATTAAGAATATGACTAAACTCGTGGGCGACTACACCTTGCAGCTGCTCTCTATTAAGCTGTTCAAGTGCGCCTTGAGTAATGCCAATCACTGCGTCGGCTGGGGTGTGCCCTGCTGCAAAAGCATTAATGCCAATTTCATCTTTAAGCAAATATACCGAAGGCACCGGCATGCCAGAGGCTAGTGCCATTTCTTCAACAACATTGAGTATTTGTTGCTGCTCTGGGTGTTGGCTATTTGGAGGAATACGCTGACCACCTAAAGATTCAGCTATTCTTCTGCCGCCATCTTTTAACTGAAACCACTTAAAAGCAATCGCGCAGATAATGACGCTAGTCATTACCAAGCTAACAAATACCAGAATATCAGCTGAGAAGAAGCTGCGATTGTCTGGCAAGTTTAACTCACTGGTAGAGTCAAACATCCACAAACACGCGGCGATCAAAATATTACTTAGGCCAATTAAAATGATCACCGCGATAACAAATAATAAGATCAACCACTTGCTGTTACGACGAGCATGATCTTGTTCGGCAAAAAAGTTCATGGTGCTCCCCGGTGCTTAAAAAGACACTTTAGGGGCGTTTTGTATCTCAGCACTGTCGGCAAACTCGAGTAAGTTTGCATCTTTTTTATGGCCAAATTGGGCAGCAAAAAACACCGGTGGGAAAGATTGACGGTATTCGTTGTATTCGGTTACCGAGTCATTAAAGGCTTGGCGTGAAAACGCGACACGGTTTTCTGTAGTAGTAAGCTCTTCACTCACTTGCATCATGTTATCGCTGGCTTTTAGGTCGGGGTAGTTCTCCATCACAATGTTCATTTTGCTCATGGCTCCTTGTAACACCCCTTCAGCGCTGGCTAATTTGCTAAGCGTTGCTCCAGTGGGATCACTTGCTGCAGCACGCAATAATGCCGAAGCATCGTTACGGGCGCTAATCACGGCCTCTAAGGTGTCTTTCTCATGTGCCATATAAGCTTTGGCTGTTTCAACTAAATTAGGGATAAGGTCATAACGACGTTTTAGCTGAACTTCTATTTGAGCAAAGGCGTTTTGGTAGCGATTACGCAAGCTAACTAAACGGTTGTAGATACCAACAACATAAAAAATTAGTGCCGCAATAATTACCAAAATTACGATTAGTGATACATCCATTTGCCTAAGTTCCTTTATTTATTAAACACTTAATATCTGCATGATACGGATTTAGTATAACAATGCCATGGCTTAACTAGCAGTTTACGCTTAAATGATTAAGTTAATTTTTGCCAAGGTGTAAGTAAATGCTGCCAATACTGATTTGGTGAAAGCTGTGGAGCTGGGCTTGTTGTTTAAGCGTTCGCTAGCCCGGGAAGTTGGCCACGTAAAGGGAGCCGTTAAAGCTAGCTGCAAACCCACAGCATTGGCAAAAAAGCATTTTAGTTTAGCTACTAAAGCTGCGATGCTAGGTGAACACAAGGATGAAAATAATAGGGTAGATATCACCATGCATGAATTGGCGACACTCGCTATAACGGTATTTATGGGCTTTTTTGCGATGATGAACCCTATCGCAAATACTGCTGTGTTTGTTGGCTTAACTGGCGGCCAAGGTACTGCTGAGCGCAAGCGAACTGCGTTTCGCTCACTCGCAACGGCCTTTTGCATCGTGGCAGCTTTTTGTTTACTGGGAAAAGGCATATTTGAGTTATTTGGTATTACTTTGCCTGCGCTGCGTTTAGCCGGCGGTATATTGGTTTTTCTGGTGGGCTACCATATGTTGCAAGGTGCGAGCTCTAAACTGCATTCTCACACTCCCAGCAGTGAGAGTGATGATGAGGAAAAAGACATTGCTGTATCTCCATTAGCGTTGCCTATTTTAGCCGGGCCAGGAACCATCGCTACAGCGATGAATTACTCAGCTTCTGGAGGCATTATAAACATCATCGTTACTGTTATCGCATTTGCCTTACTGTGTTTAATTACTTTTATCTGCTTTTTATATGGTCCAAAACTGGTAGATAAAGTGGGCAAGGATGGGATAAATATTACCACCCGTTTAATGGGGCTAATTCTTACCGTTATTGGCATGCAAATGCTAATTCAAGGCGTGCACGATGCCTATATGTTGTTTCAAGGCGTGAGTTAAAAACAAGGTTTTGGGCAGGACTATTAGCTGCATAGGTGCTTTGAGGTTAGTCGTTATTATCCCCACAAAGGAAACAAAACAGTACAACATACTCTCTTCTTAGCAAGTATGTTGTACTAATAATTTTATCTCTACTCTCTGTCAGCAAGCAGTTTGGCTATTTTAGCGGGTTCATTTCTATAGCCATATCTAGCTAAGTTATCAACCTCAGGATCACTACATAGGCTAAAATCATTCACCCAAGCGTCAATGCTAACTGAACTCATGAGTAATGTGAAAGGAGGGCAGGCTTGATAGCCATGTTGCTCTGCAATTTTTTCAATACGGGATTTTTCTATTGATTGGCCCGGAAAGATGAAAAGAAATCCGATTAGTATCGCCAATGCAAAAGCTTTGGTTGAGTTATTTTTTAAACTGAGTGGAGGAGCACCTTTTACTGTATTCCTAAACTGCCAAAGCATGAACAAAGCACCTGTTAGAGTTGTAATTGCTCCACCAATGTAACCAGCATATTTAGTATCTAAATAAATAACAGGAAACTTATTAGCTAATTGATCCTGAGTTGCCCTAACCATATCAGTCATGAAAAGTAACCAACAAGCAATAAAAAAAAGACTGCTGAAGATTAAGAAGCCTAGGAGCGATTTCTTGGTTGTTTGTTCGGTTTTCATGTTGGACAGACCTAGAAAAAATTGTAAGGCGAATTGTTCATATTAGTTATTGCTTTCATTTGGTTAATTTTTTGATTCATTTTATCTATATCATTATCCAAAGACTTTTCGGCAGATTCATTGAGCGCTTTGAGCAGCTTAGCTTTTAAATCGTAAGCGTTCGCAGACTCAGTTAATAAACCTTGAACAATGAATGCAGCAATAACTCCCGCAGCCACAGGAAGGACGACGACACCGAATGTTGATACAGCGATAGTTCCTACTATGTAGCCTAAAACCGCTGCAACAGAAGCTATAGTCACATCCGTTGCAACATCTACCACCCAATTGGTCATCAAGTAGTCTTTTTTAAGTACTAACTCCAGAGTATGGTGTGATACTGAAAATACAACTGTGATTAATACACCACCACGGGCGGATGCTTTGAGACCTTGTTGACCAATACCGAGCTTAAGCATTTGAGCATTTGTGGATAGGTATCTAGTCCCTTTAATGACGGTTCTTAACTTGTGATTTCCTTTAAAGCTAATGTAGCTTTTAGCGCCATTTTGAGTTATTTCGTATTTACCTAAAATATTCCCGCCACGCTGCATGTCTAGTGCCAGCGCGCCCATAGCTTTTACGTCTAAGGCTTGGCCTGCAAATTGGTTGGTGAGGCTAGCGGTATTTAGAACTAACTTTTGAGCGAGCTCCGATAGGCCTAAATCTTCCAATTTCTGACTAATCGCTGTTTGCTCAAGTCCTTGGCTTTGCTGATTGGCTAACCATAGTGAGAAAAACTGCGGCCCATGCAGTACATAAAGATCCACTTCTTTCATTTCTGAAGCTTTAAGTTTGCTTAAGCAAGCATCACGTTTGGCTTTGTTTCGTTGGGACAAACATTGAAATTGATTTTGAGCCACTGCAATTATCTCCTTTAGTTGCAGGGCAAGATAGTAAATATCAATAATGACAAAGTAAACAATAAGTTTGACTGTAACGCCAAAATTGGTGTTAAAAAAACCAAGGCCTTGCCTTGGTTTTTCTCATTAGATGTTTTTAAGCGGGAATGTGTTCTGGTTTGGTAGAAAGTACAGCTAATAAACGTTGTGCGTGCTCGGCCACTTCAATGCCTAAGTCGGTGAGGTAACCGCCGTCGGGTAGGGTGCTTAAACCTTTATCAAACAGGCTTTGTGCTGCAGCAATTACTTCGGGAGCTGCATCATGGTGAACCTTAATCCCGGTTTGCAAACTGCTCATATCAAATTGCAGCAGTAAGTTGAGTTCGGCGATAGTATTGGGAGTAAATTTCATCGTGCCATCCTTTATGTTTTTGTTATCTCCACATTAGAAAGCCCACTCTTATTGCGCAAGCGGTCAGGATAAGAACTGATACCTTACGCACTGTTTTGTTTGCTTACGTGATGCCGCAAAAATCTCTCAATGACCTAGCGCAATTTTGTTCAATAAAGTTTATCGGTGAATGCATATAGTTTGGTTTTGTTAGAAATACGGAGATCATGGTGAGTATATTTTTATCGATGTTGGTGTTTGCATTTATTGGTGCTGTATCTCCGGGGCCAGTTAATATTATTGCTACAGGTGCTGGCGCTAATTTTGGTTTTCGGCAAGCCTTGCCACATGTAGTTGGGGCAAGTGTTAGTTATAGCTTGGTGGTGCTTACAACGGGCTTAGCGCTAAATGCGCTGTTGTATTGGCTTCCCAGTTTAACGGAAGCTTTAAAATACTTAGGGGGCGCATTTTTATTGTATATCGCGGTGAAAATTGCTTGTTCACCAGTTGCTACTCAGGCGGAGCAGGCTCTGGTTAAACCTCCTAGTTTATTACAAGGTGCGCTGGCACAAGGTTTAAACCCAAAGGCTTGGTTGGTTGCAATGTCTGGAGTAAGTTTATTTGTATCGGCACAGCAGCCAGCATGGTTATATTTGTTGGTTTTTTGCAGCATCTCTCTTATTGTTTGTTTGGTGGGAGTGGGAACATGGGCCGCGATAGGTTCGCTTATTGCCCGTTATTTGCAATCTCCAATGCGAATGCGAGTATTTAATGTGCTAATGGCGCTGCTATTGGCTGTTTCGGTATTGTCGCTTTTTGTGTAGCTCTATGAGTGAGGCTTTATGACAACTATTGCAAAGCATTTATTAAAGCGAAGTGCCCAGCTGCCGTTTGTTGAGCTGCGCCAAGCTGAGCATTCTGAGGCTTGTTACCATAGCCATTCTCACGATGAGTTTTCCTTTGGCATTATTGATACTGGCGAAGCCATTTATAAAAACATGCAACGCCAGCATCATATTAGCCAAGGACATAGCGTAACCATTAACCCCGGAGATGTGCATTCTTGTAATCCAAAACAAGGTGCTTGGTCATATAGAATGCTGTTTGTGGAAACGGCTTGGGTAGCGCAACTGCAACAAGAGATGTTTGCGCGTTCTGCCAGTGACTATTTTGCATTCGAGAAGCATTGCTTAAGTCATAAACAAGATTACCGCTTATTAGAAAACTTATTTAATAGCATTAAATTAGAGCGAAATTCACTAGAGCAAGAAAGCTTGTTGATTGCTTTTTTTGAGCAACAGTTTGCGGCAAAACACCCATTGCGAGCAGACTTACGTTGTTTAGCTAAACCGCAATTGAAAAGGGTGAAAGAGTGTATTTCTGACCAGCTAGATAGTCAGTTAAGCTTGGGTGAACTTGCGGAAGTGGCCGAGCTTAGTCGTTTTCATTTAGTGCGCAGTTTCAAGCAGGTTTACGGATTGTCTCCGCATGCCTTTCAACTTAATCAGCGAATTAATCGCGCCAAAGCGTTGTTGCGCGAAGGAAGCAGTATTGCCGACACTGCCTTAGATTTAGGCTTTGCTGATCAAAGTCACTTTCAACGAAATTTTAAAAAGCGCTTGGCACTTACACCTAAGCAGTACCAAGGCTTTTTTGTGTAGCATGCTTACCCTTGTGGGAGCACTGCAGAGTTAGTTCTTTAATAATTCTAACACTGGTAATAAATCACTCGGCTCTTGGCGCTTGGTGTAGTCTGGGTCGACAAAGGCACTCGCGATAGAACCATCTTGGGCAATGACATAGGTTACCGCTAGCGGTAAGTTAAATTGTTCTGCGCCGTTATGTTGTTCTACTTCAATACCAAATGATGAGTAAATAGGGCGTAGCTCTTCGGGTAGGGCAAAAACGATACCTAAGCTTTTGGCGTATTCTGCATTTTCATCACTTAACACCTGAAACTCCAACTCATTTTTCTCGGCGGTGCTTAACGATGCATCTGGTAGCTCAGGGGTGATCGCTACTAGGTTTGCTCCTAAGGCTTTAATTTGCGGCAAAATTTGCTGGTAGGCGCGTAGCTCTAGGTTGCAGTAGGGGCACCAGCCGCCACGGTAAAAAGTCACAATGGCTGGTCCTTGCTTAAGTAATTCAGCCAAACTAACCGAGTCACCATTTTGATTAGGTAAGGAAAACGCTGGTAGTTGTTGCCCTTGTTGAGGTGCCTTGGCTGCAATACCACTCTCGGCTAAGTTTTTGGTGGCTTGTTTCATTAGTTGCTGCACCTCTAGTGGTGCTTTCGCTACAAAAGAAGCAATGTAATCGGCGATCTCTGTTTGTAAACTCATGGTCAATCCTTAGAAGTGTTAGCTTGTTTTTGAATGTTCATTCAAGCAGTGTTTGAATGAACATTCAAGTTAATTTTGAATAAACGTTCAAAAAGATGTTTAATTGTTTACCTCAAGGTATACTTACACCGAGTTACCAAAGTAGAGTGGATAGATAAATGGCTAAGATGCAGTTTCAGCGTGACCAGGTATTGGAGCAGTCGGCTAACTTGTTTTGGCGAGTGGGTTATAACGCCACTTCTATGCAACAGGTGTTCAAACATACTGGTTTAAAGCCGGGTAGTGTTTACTTAGCCTTTGGTAACAAAGAGGCACTATTTAAAGAGTCTTTAAGCCATTACGCAGAAGTCTCTAAAGCGGGAATTACCAAAAGTTTAGACGCAGCAGAGTCGGTTGAATTGGGCATCTGTGAAATACTTGATGGCATGGTGTCCCAATCTGCTGCGACGGACTACTGCAGCTGCTTTTTAGTGAAAAGTCAGCTTGAGCTTAGTGATGAGCCAAACTTACAAAGTTTTGTGAGTGAGCAGCTACAGCAAATAGAGCAGCTTTATGCTGGCTATTTACAAGCAAAGTATGGTGAACAAGACGCTAAAGCCAAAGCGTGTTGTATTATGCTTCACATCTTTGGCATTCGAGTTTATAGCTACCACCAAGGTAGTGAGTTAGCAATGCGCCAAGCCTTGCGTACCGGGCTTGCTTGGTTGCCGTGGCATGGCTTGAGCCACTAAACTTAGCTGTTAGCCAGTTAGTTATTACCAACTTAGCTCTTGGTCATCCCAAGACCAAAACCTGCCGCTTTGCTCTGGACTTAGTTGATTTATTCTCTTCAGTAGCAATGTTGCACTGCGTTCGCTGGTTAACAGTTTGTGTTTAGCTACATTGGCTTGAAATGGTTTCGATAAGGCTGTGTCGGTAGTACCGGGATGCCAAGCCGCTACACATACTTTAGGGTGAGTGCGTTGCCATTCTATGGCGATGTTTTTTAAGGCCATATTGAGCGCGGCTTTAGCACAGCGATAACTATGCCAACCACCAATGCGATTGTCGCTAATTGATGCCAGCTTGGCCGAGATACTTAAAAATACGCCGGATTGGCTATGTTTTAGCGCCTTAGCGGCATGTTTTGCCAGTAGCAAACTGGGCAAGGCATTTAGCTGCATGCTCAGCATAAAGCTAGCCGCTTGGCATTGGCTTAAGCTTTTTTCAGGCTTTAACTGAGGCGAGTGTAATACTCCGGCGCAATTTATTAGCCAATCCAGTTGGTAAATATTGGCCATTAGCGCCGCTATCTCTGTTTCATCACTAAGGTCTAGTTGCTGCCAATTAAGCTTAGGATGCTGCAAGGCAGGTTTATTCGAATGCCAAGTGGCAGTGACACTTGTAATCGTTGCTTGTTCGAGCAGTTGTTTTACTAAAGCGAGGCCTATGCCGCCGCTGCCGCCAGTTACCAATACTTTCATGGGTAGAACTTTGTGGTTGGTTTTAGTTGGTTACGTGGCGAAGCGTAAATTAGTTTACAAATGCGAGTATTAACAGAGGGCTAGCGGAGCAAAAACGGTGAGAATTTTAGTGGCAAGCAGGCGCTTGCCACTGTTAGCCATGCTTAGAAAAGGTGGCTGTATTGCATAGAGTAGTAGATGGCGTCTGAGCGGGTATGGCCTACCACTGTGTTAGGGAAAGGGGTTTGACCTATTACTGCACTATCTTCTAATACTTCAACATCTTTACCGCGAACAAAGGCTAGGCCAAAGTCGATGCTTGAGTTTTTATTTATGTGATAACTGGCACCAGCGGTATACCAGTTACGATCTGAGTCTGGGATAGACAGTGAGCTAATCTCATCCACTACACCTTTGTCATGCATGTAACCGGCACGGGCGGTCCAGTTCTGATTGATAGTGTAAGTACCACCTACACTAAACAACCAAGAGTTTTTCCATTGGTAGCTTTTAACAATCGCGTCTGGGTTTGAACCGGTAACCGTAATATGTTCAAAATCACCCCAGCTAGTATGTTGCGCCGTGTAGTGCACCGCCCAACTTGGGCTTAACTCGTGATAACCAGCAAATTGGAAAATGTTGGGTAGAGGAATATGAATTTCATCATAATTTTGTGTTTGGTACTCTACTTTGCCATCAGCCTTAAAGGTTGGGCTAATACGGTAGCTCATGCCTAAGCGGTTTTTATCGTTGATCTCGTAGGTAGCACCCACTATACCACCCAAGGCCCAGCCGGCGGCTTCGACATCCACCAAAGTAGCTTGGCTTAATGGGTCTGGAGTGATTTGACCGCTGCGTTTCAGTTTACCTTCTCCGTAAATCAAATCTACACCGGCACCAATGCTAAACTGTTGGTTAATGCGGTAGGACACGCTGGCATTGAAGTTGGAAGTAATAATCTCTGTTTCGCCAAATAAGTCCACAGGAGTGACAGGGGCTTCCCCTTTGTTTAACGAGCTAATATCAGTGCCCGTACCAAAGTTAGAAAAGGCACCTACACCAACGGCAAAGGAGTCGTTAATTGGGTGGATATAGTAGATGTTAGGAATAATTTTGTTGTCCGCTGCGTCTGGTTCGCTACCGTATTGAATGGTGCCACCTACAGCACTTACGTCCTTAATAGTTACATCAACGTCTGCGTAGGTTAAACCTAATGACAGCGCTTTGCGGTCGAACATCGCCATGGCTGCTGGGTTACGTGATAATACCGATGCATTATCAGCAATAACTGCGTCACCAGAAAACGCACGACCAATACCGGTGGCCGATTGGCTATTTAATTGAAAACCTGCCGCTAAACTTTGGCCAGTAAGTAATGAGGCGCTAATTGCAACTAGACTTAATTTACGTTTATCCATAACTTCTAATCTCTCGAATAAGTGTCTCAGTTCGCATGGCGTAACTGAATTGTTTTATTTTTGTAATATTTTCCGCATCTTAGGCAAGTGATCGGTCCTCTACAACTCCGACCAGAGCGAATATTCTAATGTTGAAATTGTTAAAAGTGGTGGTCTGACCTGAATGTTGCAAGCTAAGCGCCTGGTTTATAGTGCATAATTTTGTTAATTGATGGTGAGACTTAAATTACTGTTAGATTATTTGAGGTGGGAAGGAGTAAAACTAATGTTTAAAAATGAGAGCTTTATTCGCGGGAGCAAGCCATGATAAGACATATTCTTTTGATTAAGTTTAAGGCTGAAGTGAGTGACGCAAACATTCAGCAAGCTCGGCAAAATTTTTTAGATATTCCAAATAAAATTGAGGGAGTACTAGAGGTTGAATGGGGGCGAAACGATAGCCCTGAAGCCTTAAACAAAAACTATCAATACAGTGTAATAATGACCTTTGCTGATGAAACGGCGCGGCAACACTATTTACCCCACCCAGAACATGAGCGTCTAAAACACCATTTTGTAGCTTTGCTCGAAGACATCATTGTTTTTGATTTCACTCTATAAAGCATTTTAAGGGCTGTAGTTATTTGTGAGCAAACCTTGGCGACTAATGTGTAATAACCATTGTTTTAGGTCAAACCAGCTTAGATTAACTTGTTGCTGTGTTTTTAATCAATTATGCTTGGTTTATTAATCAACACCTTTGGTGTTGCTAATTTATGCGAGTAAATGCGTTGTTGTATGAGGCTTAGTTTGCAAATGAAAGTTGTAGTTGTTGGTCTGCTAGTCACTTGGTTGGTAGCCTGCGGTTCAGAGCAGGAAGATTCTGCCTCTGTAAGTATGGCTAATCCCGCATCAGTATATTGTGTAGAACAAGGTGGAGACCCACAGATTAAGAAAACTGCTGAAGGGGAGGTGGGCTATTGCCACTTTACTGACGGGCGGGTTGTTGAGCAATGGGACTTTTATCGCGCCAGTTTAGAATGACAATAGCTTGGTCTAGCACTTTAGATGTTTAACCAGTTAATTTAGGTTTTTTACTTCGATTTTTTCTCAGTTACCAGATATCTTACAGCAATCGATGCGTGGCTGAACAAGCCTGTTTTATGTAGGTTGGAAATGATAAAGCTAAGTGCAACGGCAATGCTTATTGGCAGTGTGTTAAGCCTTACTGCTTGCGGAGAAAAGCCCAAGGTATATAGCGGGCGTTTTATTTTTGGTCATGAGGTGAGGGAGTTTATACCTTGCGGTCGCTCGGCATTATGGTGGCAAGCCGATCAAGACCTAGTCGCCGATCTCATCGAATTCTACCAACTCAATACCACTGAACCTTACCAAGCCATTTACGTTCAAGCGGAAGCTAAGCTGCTTCCAGCCGCGACCGATGGATATGCTCAAGAGTACCCCGCAGTGTTACGTTTGGATAAGATACTTGATTGGCAACAGGCTGTGCCCGACAGTTGTAATGCTCCCTCTTCGTAATAAAGGATCGTCGTTTTGCTTGCGCGTTTAATTTTTTCTATTTGTACTGCGGTAACCAGTTTAAGCAGTTTGGTTATTTTTGGTTTGAGCTGGTGGCCGTTGTTGTTTTTGGCGCTAGCTTCTTTTGTCATCTTATCTTTGTATTTTAAAGGCTTAGATTATATAGCGATATTATTAGCAAGAATTTGCGGCGCATTAGCGCTGTTAGGTTTAGCCTTGTTAATGTTAGCGGCTACCGTAGGCGGCAGTTTTCATTTATCGCCTAGTAATTGGTTAATGGCGGGCTTAATGCTTACGATGAGTCTTTCGGGCCTTAGTGCGTTCTTTTGGCAACAGTCTGAGCCACCTATTACCGAGGAATAATCATGTTTAAGGCTTTTCATCATGTGGCGATAATCTGCTCCAACTATACCCGTTCAAAACACTTTTACTGTGAGTTATTGGGCCTTGAAGTAATTGCCGAACACTACCGAGAACAGCGAGATTCTTATAAGTTGGATTTAGCCTTGCCCAGTGGCGAACAAATAGAGTTGTTTTCTTTTGCTAATGCACCTGCAAGGCCAAGTTACCCAGAGGCGCAAGGTTTGCGCCACTTAGCATTTGCTGTGGAAGATGTAGAGCAAACGGCTGCTTTGTTAATAGCAAAAGGGATAGAGCTGGAGCCGGTAAGAATTGACCCTTATACCGGCAAAAAATTCACCTTCTTTAGTGACCCAGACGGCCTGCCTTTAGAGCTGTATCAGCAATAGCTGTAACTTAGTCACAGCCTCAGCCACAGCTATTGTTGAATGCTCAGCAGCAGCTTAGTTTCTCCCGGCCATTACTCCGCCGTCTACATCCCAAATTGCTCCTGTTACCCAATCTGCTTTATCACTGAGTAAAAAGCTTACGGTGTTAGCTACATCGTCTACTTGGCCAATCCGACCAATTGGATGAAAGCCATCAAAAGAGGCTAGGCTCTCATCTAAGGCTTCCGGCTCAATAAAAGCGTGGTAAATGGGGGTTCTAACTACGGCTGGCGCAACAGCGTTAACTCGAATCTTGTGTTCGGCTAGTTCCATAGCTAGGTGTTGAGTAAATGCATGTAATCCTGCTTTGGCCATTGAATAAGCCGAAGATGGGGTAGCTTTAATCGCTTGCTGGGCCCACATAGAGCCGATGTTTATAATACTACCGCCTTGATGCTTTATCATGTTTTTCGCTACGGCTTGAGTGATGAAAAACAAGGCTTGGTTAAGTTGCATGTATTGTTGGTAGTCGCTTTCGCTGTGTTGCAAAAAGGCAGTGGGCTTAAAGTAGCCAGCAGCATTCACTAGTTGCTTGATGGTACCAAAATTACTAATTTTTTGTTGTAGCTCGGCGACTTGTTCTGGCTGGTATAAATCAAACTGCCAAGTGATAACCTCACCTAATGATGAGAGCTCTTGCTTTGCTTTAGCCAGCTTTTGGAGCGAACGCCCAACAAGAATAACTGCTTTTTCTTGTGCTAAAAGCTGCTTGGCTGTGGCGTACCCAATTCCACTAGAACCACCAATAATTAAGCTATAAGACTGAGTAGGTTGTGTCATGATAAATCCTTTACAAGTGTTTGAGTTCAGGCTCATCTTATGGAACATTGAGTTATCAAGAAAAGTAGGCACAAACCAGTACCCTAGGTACTTTTGAGTACATCTTAATGAAAAATAAAGAATTATTATTTTCCCGAAAATCGGCACCTGAACGCAGTGCTCGTATGGTTGAAACGATTTATGGCTGTAAATGGTCGCTAACGGTGTATCAATTATTGGCAAACGGAATTAATCGTCCCGGAGAAATGGTGCGCAATGTGGAGGGGTTATCAACAAAAGTACTTAATGAATGCCTGCGAAAGAATCTCGAGTTTGGCATCTTACAGCGAATTGAATATGCAGAAGTGCCACCGCGCGTAGAGTATCAAGTGACGGCATTTGGCGATAAGTTCTTACGCATACTAGAGCAACTTGAAGAGCTGCAGCAAGAATTGGCTCAGTAGCTTAATTAATTGATCCCTTTAGCTTTTAGCTACGTTATAAGCAAGTTGACGAGATTACTATAGGTAGCCAATGAGCACGCAATTACTGTGGTTTAGAAACGATTTACGCAGCAAAGATAACCAAGCACTAAGCGCTGCTGTGGCTAGCGGAAAAGCGGTGTTAGCGGTGTATACATTATGCAGTAAACAATGGCAGCAGCATGATTTAGCACCGATTCAAGCCGATCTCATTTTGCGTCGTTTAACTCAATTACGCGAAGACTTAGCCGCACTTAATATCCCTTTGTTGGTGCTTGAGTTAGAGGGCTACCAGCAGGTGCCAGAATGCTTGTTATCGCTATGTCAGCAATACCAAATCTCAGAGGTTTATTGCCACTATCAATACGAGCTAAACGAGCAGCGTCGTGATCAAGCTGTTGAACAGGCCTTAAGCCAGCAAGCTATTGGCTTTCATCGTTACCACGGAGAATGCATAGTTCGGCCTGGGCAGGTGCTTACAAAAAGCGGCGAGAACTTTAAAGTATTTACTCCTTTCCGTAAGGCCTGGTTAGCAAGTTTAAGTGAGCAATCTTATAGCCCCTTAGGCAGCCCTAAAGCGATAGACAAATCCTTACTTGATGAGCAGTTGTTGAGCTTACTTAATCATCCGCAAACGATTAACTGTAATTACCCACGGGTAGATAGCAGCGCGTGGAGTTGCCAAGACCAACAAATCATTCAGCAGCTGCGCGATTTTAGCGCCAGCAAAGCCATTGATTATCACGATTTGCGTGACATGCCAGCGCTAAATGCAACCAGTAAACTATCGGCTTATTTAGCCTTGGGCATGCTGTCTGCACGGCAATGTTTAGCCAGAATCCATCTCGACCATGCCGAGGCAATTGCCAGCCAGCAGGGCGGAGCGTTTACTTGGTTAAGTGAGATTATTTGGCGGGAGTTTTATCGCCATTTAATGGCGGTTAATCCTCAGTTGTGCAAAGGCAGCGCTTACTTAACATGGACCGAATCGGTCGCTTGGCAAGATGATGAGCACTTACTTAAGGCTTGGCAGCAAGGCAAAACCGGGTATCCAATTGTTGATGCCGCCATGTTGCAACTTAAACAAACAGGCTGGATGCACAATCGCCTGCGCATGGTGGTTGCCAGCTTTTTAACGAAAGATTTATTGCTTAACTGGCGTGACGGTGAGCGTTGGTTTATGCAGCATTTAATCGATGGTGATTTTGCTTCTAACAATGGTGGCTGGCAATGGGCAGCGTCTACTGGCACTGATGCTCAGCCTTATTTCCGTATCTTTAATCCGACAACCCAGGCTCAGCGATTTGACCCGGATGGAGAGTTCGTTCGTGCTTGGTTGCCAGAACTGGCTAATATTCCAGGCAAACATGTGCATACACCGCATACTTGGGCCAATAAACATGGGGTGTCTTTAAACTATCCCTTACCAGTGGTAGATCATGCGGTGCAGCGCAAGCAAGCTTTGCATTTATTCGAACAAGCTAAAAACAAGGCTTGACCTTCCACTTACGGGAGGGTTGACACTATACTCCAAGTGCTAATGCTGTTGGAGTAGAAAATGACTAACTCGCTAGTCTTTCCCTTACAAGGTTTACGTTGTGCTGGCTGTGTTCGAAAGGTTGAAAAAATCATTTCGGAACATCCCGATGTAAGCGACGCATCGGTTAACTTGGCCTTAAATCAAGTTCGACTTGATACCTCCAGCCCTGATGCATTGCCGCAACTACGTAAACGGCTAAGTGAGCAAGGTTTTGATATTCCTTTTGTTCGTCACTGTTGGCAAATAGAAGGGCTAAACTGTGCAAGCTGTGTGAGTAAGTTAGAATCCGCTTTAGCCAAGCAACAAGGCATCGATAAAGTAAGTGTTAACTTAGCTTTAAATCAGCTCAGCTTTGAGCTCTTGCCAGATACACAAACTTTAGCTCAAGTTAAAAAAACGCTGGCTAGCAATGGCTTTAGCATTAAACAAAGCACCGCAAGCTCCCAGCCTAGTGCCAAACACGTCATACCTTGGCGTTTGTTATTCAGCATAGCCTTGTCTATTCCATTAGTCATGCCAATGATATTTAGCAGTTTATCGCTTCCCGCATTGTGGCAGTTTCTGCTGGCCACGCCAGTGCAATTTTATGCAGGTTTGGCCTTTTATAAGGGCGCTTGGCTGGCCTTAAAGCAAGGCTCTAGTACTATGGATACCTTGGTGGTTATGGGCACCAGTACCGCGTACTTCTACAGTATTTACCTGTGGATGAATGGCCAAACCGGGCATTTATATTTTGAGGCAGCAGCGGTCATTATCAGTTTGATTTTGCTGGGCAAATATTTAGAAACACGCGCCAAACAACAAGCGGCTAAAAGCATTGCCGATTTAGTGAAACTAAGCCCGCAACGTGCTTTAAAGCTGGATGCTAAAGGCATTGGTGAAGAAGTTGATGTAAGCGAGCTGTTGGTAGGCGATGTTATTTTGGTTAAACCGGGCGAGCAATTAGCAGCCGACGGTCAAGTAAGCTGGGGTAGCAGTGAAGTATCGGAAGCAGTGATTACCGGAGAAAGCCTGCCCTTACAAAAGGAAGTGGGGGACTCGGTGCTTGCGGGCAGCTTAAACGGTTCGGGTTTGCTGCAAGTTACTGTAAGCGCCGAGAATCGTAACAGCACACTAAGCAAAATCATCCAACTGGTAAGCGAAGCGCAATCGGGTAAAGCGCCAATTCAAGGTTTAGTCGATAAAATTAGCCACTATTTTGTGCCAGTGGTGCTGCTAGTTGCTTTGGCGAGTCTGCTAGTTTGGACAATCTATGGCGATGTTAATCAGGGTCTTATTGCTGCTGTGTCGGTGTTGGTAATTGCCTGCCCTTGTGCCTTGGGTTTGGCTACGCCAACGGCTTTGGTTGCTGGCACTGGCAGAGGTGCCAAGCTTGGGATTTTGTATCGTAATATTCAAGCCTTAGAGCTTAGTCATAAAGTAAGCGATGTAGTATTTGATAAAACTGGTACTTTAACTCAGGGTCAACCGAGCTTGGTAAAAAGCTTTAGCAGCAGCAAACTAAACCAGCAAGAGCTGGTAACCCTAGCCGCGAGCGCTCAGCAAGGCAGCCAACACCCGTTAGCGAGTGCCTTGCTTAAAGCAGTCGAAGGCACGCCTTTACAGCCTTTACACTATTTTAATAGTTACCCAGGGTTAGGCATAGAAGCTCAGTTAAGCGACGATAGCAGCTCTGAGCAGCGAGTATTTTTAGGAAATCAGCGCTTTGTGACTCAGCAGCTAGCCGACAAGCTCACAGAGCCGTTCTCTGCAGAACTACAAACGCAAGCTGAACAATGGCTGCAACAGGGGTTTACCGTAGTATATGTCGCAACTCCTAACGAGTTGCTTGGTCTATTGGCGTTTAAAGATGTAATTCGCCCTAACGCAAAACAAGCGGTGAGTGCGCTGCAAAAACTAAATCTAAGGACGCATTTACTAAGTGGTGACGCTAAGCCGGTTACTAAAACCTTTGCAAAACAAGTCAACATTAAACACTGGCAAGCTGAGTTACTGCCAGCGCAAAAGCTAGAACAGATAGGCAAACTGCAGGCGCAACATTCCACCGTTATGATGGTGGGGGATGGGGTTAACGACGCGCCGGCCTTAGCGCAAGCTGAGGTAGGCATTGCCATGGGCGGAGGCAGTGATATTGCCCTTAATAGCGCCGATGTTGTGTTGATGCGGGATGATCCTTTATTGATTGCGCAAGCGGTTGCGCTTGCCAAACAAACTTGGCGAACCCTTCAGCAAAATTTGTTTTGGGCTTTTATATACAACGTAATTGGTATTCCTATCGCAGCGATGGGCTTGCTTAACCCAGCTTTTGCTGGGGCGGCCATGGCCTTAAGTTCGGTGTGTGTGGTAAGTAATGCAGTGCGACTTAATTATTGGCAGAGCCCAATTAAAGCACTTAAGCAGGAGCAGCAGTAATGTTTAAAATTGGAGAAGTGGCCAAGCTAAGCGGTCTGTCGGTAAAAACGGTTCGCTACTACCACGATGTTGGTTTGGTTAAAGCCATAAAAGCCGACAATGGTTACCGTTATTATCGCCAAGAGCAAGTCACTCATTTACGCTTTTTAGGTAATTGCCGAGAGCTCGGTTTTAGCTTATTACAAAGCCAGCAGCTGTTGTCTTTGTATGTCGATAAACAGCGCTGCGCCAGCGAAGTAAAGGCTATAGCTACCGAACACCTCACCGAGATTGAGCAACGCATCGAGCAGCTGCAGCAACTACAACAAAGCTTAACCAGCATGGTGAATTGCTGTCGCGGTGATGCTCGTCCAGATTGTCCGATAATCGATGGTTTAGCGGCTAGCTAAGCAATTAGCTCCAATAGCGCTGTTTAATCTACTCGCTGAGGCTAAGTGGGAGGAATGCTAGTAGCTTTATTGAGTCCGCTGTTAGCGTTTAATCTAACATGTGTTTTTAAACCAATTGCCAACCACGTCGATAATGTCTTGTTGCCACGGTTTTTTGAGGGCACTTGAGGGGTAGAGTAAAACGTAACCAAGCCTTCCAGATTGCAATGCAAAATCAAGATCTAACGGAACTAGTTCGCTGTGATGTTTTTCAACCATATTGGTAGGGAGTAGGGCAAATCCCTCCAACTCAAGAAGTTTAACTAGGGTCATAGCTTCACTCACCGAACTTGTTTGTGATGAAATTAGGGTTTGTTGGCCAAACATGCTTTGTTCAAGATCTTCTAACACAAATTGTCGATGAAGCTGTAGCTCTGGTAACGATACCTGCTGCTTGTTAGCAAGCGGAGAGCGTTTATGAGCGTAATAGTTAAACTCTGGATAACCCAGGTTGATGAAGCTTACTCCTGTATCTGGGTGCAGAGCCCCTTGGTTTAGCGTGATGCAAAAATCAGCTTGTCCTTCTAGCAATAGCGCTAATGCCATTTTTCGGGATCGTGACAGCCAATTGATTACCGTCATCGGGTGTTGAGAGCGAATTGCAAGGTCCATTTGCTGTATTGCCGTGCTCGAAATGGAAGAGTCATGACAAATGGATATTTGTGTTTTATCGCCTAAATGTAGGCTATCGGTGGCAGATTCGAGGGCATTCATTTGATAAATGATTAGCCTTGAGGCGCGCACTAAGCTTTCCCCTTGTTCTGTTAACTTGGGGGCTTTTCCTTCTCTCTCAAAGAGAGCTATTCCCCAATCTATTTCAAGATCTGCTACTTGTCGATGCAAGGTAGAGCGGTCCTTATTTAGTTTTCTTGCTGCTTTACTAAATGACCCTTCTTCAGCAACCGCAACAAATGCACTTAGTTGATCAAATGATGCTCTCGGCACACTTTGTTCCTCATCGATATCTTACTTATGTTGCATATTATACAACGTAGGTGATTTTATTTGTTGTGGGTGAGTGGTTAAAGTCTTTTCAATATCGGAATGATTAAAAGGCGACAAAATGATAAGTAGCAAAAGAAAATTAATGGTAGCCCTGTTGGCTGCGTCGGCAGTTACTGCAATAGCAACTACGGCCGAGGCTTGTTCTCGAATTATTTGGGAGACCGAAAACCACGGGGTATTTGTTAGCCGTACGATGGATTGGATGGAAGAGAATCAACCGACCATAGAAGTTCGTCATTCAGGGCAGACTTACAAGGGGCATAGCAGTGAGCTAGGTAAAACTTGGACGTCTAAGTACGCTTCAATTGGCATGACACTATATGGTATCGGAATTGTTGATGGGTTTAATGAAGTAGGCTTCTCTGCTAATGGCTTGTTCTTAGACGAAGAATCGGCAGGTGACTTAGAGGGCGAATTAGCGCAGGTTTCAAATGCGGTGTTTGTGGCTTATTTACTGGATAACTTTGCGACTGTTGAAGAAGCATTAGAAAACATCAATGAGATTGAGATTCAACAGTTTTCGCACAATGGTCATTCGATGCGTGGTCATTATTCTATTCAGGACAAAAATGGCGATTCTGCAATTCTTGAATTTGTTGATGAGGGCTGGAAAATTTATCACGGCAAGCAGTATGACGTAATGACTAATAGCCCTACATTCCAGCAGCATCTTACCAACTGGAGTGAAGCACAACCAGCCTCTGAAGATGTGGTAAATGGCGAATACCCAATACCGGGCAATATTAACTCTGCGCAGCGCTTTGTTTGGAACAAGTATATGAAATCTCAGCTAAAAGAGCCTACGAGTTACACAAACGGCTTGGCTAAGCTAGATAGCGTTACTTATAAAATCCCATTAGATGCCGCTAATCGCCCAGATGCTGCAGGTGTAATGCGTGGGTATGCAACTATTTACTCTGTGGGCTACAACCTTGATCAAAAAGTGATGCAAATTCGCTATCAATTTGGTGACGCTTACACCCATTTCTTTGTTGATTTTGACAAACTGAATGACGGTAAAAATTACCACCTTGCCGCAGATAGCCCAGATTTATTTGGCGATGTGACGGGACAGTTTACCCAAAGTAACGGTGTTATGGCGCACTACGCTACTCACTAATCCAGTCCTCTATTTGATTAGATACTGCGAAAAAGTTTAACGACTTGTTTCGGGGTTTCTATGACAGCAATTCTCTAGAAGTTCGCAAACCTATACAGGAGGCGTTTTCGCCTCCTTCCTTGGATAGTAAAATGACGTCAAAATACTTGGTACTGTTTGTATCACTCTCACTTTTTTCTTTAAATTCTTTCTCTGAAACCATCGATAAAGAGATTGATCCTTCAGACCTCACAAGGGTTTACACTCAAGCCGCACTCATGGTGAGTGGTAATAGTAATGTTATGCCTGTCGGCATGATTTCCGGTGGATACAATAATGGTCATCAATTCGCCCTGCTTGCCGAAGCAAAGTTTGGCAAGAGCGGAGAGAATGCTGACAATGAGTTTGGCTTAGAGTACGGATCTTCTCGTTTTCAGTATTTTCAGGTTGCTGATACCGGCTCAAGCTTTATGCCAAGAGCAGGTCTCTCTGCAGACTATATCAATGTGCGCTCTTCCAGTATCAAGTCTGATTTACTCGCATTGGGTGGGGTTGCAGCAATAAATCAGCAGTTCACACCTGGGTTTATGTTATTCCCGATGGCAGGTTATGTGTTTGGGAACATGGAAATTAACGGCATTAAAGAAGATGTGGATGGCGTTAACTTATCTATCGCGGCATCGATTCCAATTGGTGGTAATGGAGCATTTATGATGATTTGGCCTGAATACAGAAAGATGAGCGGGAATAGCATTAAAACTGAGAATGTATCAACAAAACTGATCCTTAACTCACCTTTAACCGATGATCGGAAATGGTGGATAAATACCCGTATTGAATTAGACAATTCACAGTTGAAACTTGGCGAAGATAGCTTAGTAAAGCAGCGCAATTCTGATGTATATATGGGGATTAGATATTTTTTCTAGTTTAGCCAAATGATACAGGCTAAAGGTTTAACTGCGTCGCAGTCTAACCACCTTCATTATCTCAAACTCAAAGCCGGCGCGCAGTTGGTGGCTGGGGTAGTAGCTAAGATTAACCCGTGCACCTTTTAAGTCTTGGTAGCGTTGCTTACGTTTGTAAACAAAGGGTACGTCGTAACCTGCAATCATTAATGTATGTAAGATCCAGTCGCCTTCTTCGCGTTGCACGTGGGAGGCAACTTTCACATCTTCAGAATGGATTAGCGCTGGGCGCTTTTTGAGTAAGGTTTCTGGATCTTTTTTAAGCATTGTTAACTAGCCGTAAACACAAAGGTAAGCTGTTTCGGTTGGTACTTTTAGCTGAAACTTAGCATTGCCGGGTACGTTGAATTGTTGGCCGTCTTTAAAGCTTACCCATTCAGTTTCACCAGGAAGTTTAACAATCAATTCGCCAGCAACAACAACCATTAACTCAGGCTCAGCTGTACCAAATTCGTATTCACCTACAGCCATAACACCTACCGATGATGGCTTATCCTTGCCTGAAAACCCGATTGATTTTACTTGGCCGTCAAAGTACTCGTTGCTCTTTAACATCACATTTCCTTGTTTGAATCGATTGTGCAAAAACGCAGGCTAGCATAATGTTAGGCTATTTGGATCGACTAATGAGTTATTTGCATAATGAATGAACAGTTTCTATCGGCAAATGAGCCCTTTGATAAAACCTTATTGCTGAAGGTTGCCCGCCACAAAATGCCCTTTGGAAAATACGCTGGTCGAGAAATTATTCGCCTTCCCGAAGAGTACCTACTTTGGTTTGCCAACAACGATGGTTTTCCTAATGGAGAATTAGGTCAATTAATGGCATTAGCCCTTGAAATTCAAATAGCTGGCTTAGAAAAGATCATCTGGCCACTTATCGATACAAAACATCAATAACTTTCCTTGTTAACTGGTTGTTTTTCGTTCATCTCTTTGCTAGCGTGTTATTTCTAAATGCTTTTGTTCAGAACTTTAATCAAAATTTAACAGTTTATTGACGGTTTAGGGCTGATCTTATTGAGTATTTAGTAGAGAATGTAAAACGCTTTAGCAATGCTTGTTGATAGTCCAAAGTTTTTCCTGGTTCTAAATTTTTTAGGTGTGGTTAAATTTTTGTCGCTGGCTTGCCTAGCAAATACGTTAAATTGCACTTGGAATATGAGAGGACGATAATGTCAGGTCAGGGATTATCAGGAACCGTTAAATGGTTCAACGATGAAAAAGGTTTTGGTTTTATTGCACAAGAGAAAGGTCCGGACGTTTTTGTTCACTTTCGCGCTATCAACGGTAACGGTCGCCGTACCTTAACTGAAGGTCAAGCGGTAACGTTTGATGTTGTTCAAGGCCAAAAAGGCCCGCAAGCTGAAAACGTAACTGCCCTATAAACAACGCAGTTGTCTGTTTCAGTTAAAACGCTATCACTTAGATAGCGTTTTTTTTTGTTTACAGATACGACTAAGGTTGAATACTTATTGTATTGTCAGCTAGTTAGCTGCTTTGTTAATCTGATCCAGGGTCTGTTGACCTTTCGAACAAAGTTAATCGCGAAAGATCAACAGACCCTCGTAACAAATTGAAAGATTTTATAGCTGTTCAGGTCTGTGTAGGGCGATCAATTTCGACCTTATTCATTTTAAAAGGATAGGTTAGACCGTGATTTCAAAATCTTGTTTGGTGCCAGAGATGCAAACTATTGCCGATAGTTTTTGGCATTATTCGGAGCAGGTTTATTCAAGACCTGAAGTGAAGAAACTGTGTTTATGGTTACAAGAGCAACACACCCGTAATGTAAACCTGCTGCTTTGGTTGAGCTTTTGCCAACAGCAACGCTGGACAGTTAATTTAGAGCTATTGCTCAGCCAAATTAATAATAGCGAACAGAAAATTACTGAGTTCCGCCGTTACCGGAAAAGAATGAAGCCCTACCTTAGTGAAACTCAATACCATCTATTACTCAAACATGAACTAAAGCTTGAACGTCGCCAGCAGCAATTATTAGTACTCAGCCAGCAGCGCCACCCCGGGCGACAAACTGCTGACGTAGCCCTGACTAACTATCTTAATCAGGCTGAGGCTTCCGCCCAGTACTTAGCAACGATGAACTTAGCCATACTGGACGGCAAGCTGCATAGTTAAACTAACTAGCGTAACTAGATTGAAGCTTCAGCCCAGTACTTAGCTGCTATATATTTAGTCGCAAACGAACTTAGCCATTCTGGATGGCAAGCTGCATAGCTAATATTCACTAGTGGACATAGATTTAGGCTTCAGCCCAGTACTTAGCTCTGATGTTGGTACAAGGTTTTGTATAAGCCAGTTTGTTCAATTAGCTGCTCATGTTCACCTACTTGGCTAATGGCGCCATCATCTAATACATAAATCAGATCGGCTTGTTTAATTGCACTTAAACGGTGAGCAATAATTAGGGTGGTTCGCTGGTCTAAAAAGCCTTGCAGGTTACGATGCAGTTTGGCTTCGGTATCTGTATCTAAGGCCGAGGTGGCTTCATCTAATACCACTACCTGCGGTTTAGCCAAGATCATTCGGGCTATCGCTAGACGCTGTTTTTGCCCTCCCGAAAGTCTTACGCCACTTCTGCCCACTATTGTGTCTAGGGTGTCGGGCAGCTTTTCAACAGTTGTTTGTAGCTCGGCAATAGCCAAGGCTTGCCACAGCTCATCATCACTGTGTTGGCGACCCATGTTGAGGTTTTCTCTAACCGTAGTATTAAACAGTATCGGCTGTTGTAATACTGTGGAGATATTACTACGGATGGTGGAATAACCGACTTTTTCAATCGGGGCTTTATCTAACAAGATTTGGCCACTGTCTTTTTGGTAAAGCCCTAGCAGCAGGTTCACCAAGGTAGATTTACCGCCGCCACTTACCGACACCACAGCGACTTTTTTACCTGCTGGCAAGGTTAGGCTAATGTCTTTTAGTACTGGGGATTCTGCTGAGTAACTAAAGTTGACGTTCTTGAACTCGATATCAAAGTTCTGTTGTTTAGCAAAGGGGTCAACTTCGCAAGGGTAGTGAGGCTCTTGTTTTAGCTCAAATAGTTGATTCAAGCGCGCTAATGCTGCGTTAGCGCTAAAGTAGCTGTATTGAATGCTTAATATTTCTTGCACCGGCCCCATCATAAACCACAAGTAGCCAAATACTGCGAAGATTTGCCCTACAGTCAAATCAGAAAAAACCACCATTAACATGGCTATTGCGCGAAACACCTCAAAGCCAACAAGGAAGATAGTGAAGCTAAGGCGGTTTACTGCATCGGTCTTCCAATGCGAGGCAATGGCGTGATCTTTTAGCTCGCCAGCGGCGCTAATTACTCGCGAAAAGTAATGGCCTTCTCGCTGAGTTGCTCGCAGCTGTTGAATGCTGTCTAAGGTTTCAATTAAGGCAAGTTGAAAGGCTTCAAAGGCGGCATTCTCTTTTTTCTTTAGCTCTTTTACATGGCTGCCGAAAGAGCGCGAGAAATAGATAACAGCAGGGTTGAGCAGCAAAATAATTAAGCCTAGCTGCCAGTCAATCCACAGCAAAATAACTGCCGTACCAACAATGGTGAGCAAGGCTACTAAAAACTTGGATAGGCTTTCGCTAATAAATTTATCTAGGGTTTCTACATCGGTAATGCAACGGGCGCTTATGCCGCCTGAGCCTTGAGTTTCATATTCACGTAGTTCAACCTTGGGCAAGTGTTCGACTAGGCGCTGACGGATCAAAAAGCTAATTTGCTTACCAATAAAGGTGAATTGCCTAGCCTGCAAAACACCAATCACTAGAGATGATAAACGTAAACAAACCACCACCAATAAAATAGTAAGAATATAACCAGTGGCGGTATGCCAGCCTTCGGGAAGTACTTGTTGAAGTACAGATATGGCTTTGCCTGGTTTTTCTAACAATACCTCGTCAACCAACAAAGGCATCATAAGTGGGATGGGTACACTCACTAAGGTAGCCAAAATGGCAATAAGGTGAGCGTAAACCAAGGGCTTTTTATAGTGGAAAATTTGTTGGCGAATGGTTGCCCAAGTAAAGGCAGCCGAGGAGACGTTTGAATGCATAATCTAAATAAGAATCTTTTTCATCTGTAATTTGGCAAGTCTACGGAGACTGAGATAAAAAAGCTAGAGGCTGCAAGCATTCTGGCTTGCAGCTAATTTGGCGAGTTGCAGTAAGACGCTAAGCCTTATTCTTCGCTAGTATCAATATCGCTGGCTTTTTGCGCCTTTTTCTGGCGAATAATAGGTGCGTCGCCCATTTCGGTGCCGGCAGCAAAGGTTTTGTTGGTTTTCACCTTAGGTTTGCTGGTCTTCGCTTTTTTCTGGGTCTTCGCTTTTTGGGTATTTTTACTAAAGCTAGGTTTGGCATATTTAGGGCGTAAACCTTTAAATTTAGCGGCTAGCCCCTCTAGGCTTATAAACTCAACTTTTTGCTCCAATAGTGCCTCTAGGGTTTTGAAGCTATACCAGTCTTTTGGTCCAACCAAGGAATAGGCTTGTCCAAGATTGCCTGCTCGGCCAGTTCGGCCAATGCGGTGCACATATTCTTCTACATGTTTAGGCATATCGAAGTTAATCACATGAGAGACTTGCACAATATCAAGGCCGCGTGAAGCAAGGTCGGTAGTAAACAATACCTTTTGGTGACCGCGGCTAAACTCATCCATGATCTTGTTGCGTGCGCCTTGGCTTAAATCGGCATTTAAGGCTGAACAGCTGATACCTTGCTCGGTGAAAGCGTCGGCGAGGCGCTGAGTGTCGGCTCGTGTCGCAGTAAACACAATGGCTTGATTTACAGTGTCTTGTTTAAGTATCTCGGCCAGTTGTGCTTGTTTATGGTCGAGGTGATCACTTAACAAAAACTGCTGATTAATGTCTTGATGCTGGGTAAAGCTGAAACCCACCGCTATGCGCTCTGGCTCATTGAGCAACTCAAGGGCGAACGAGTTAATGGCTGCATCATCTAACGTGGCCGAAAACATTAAGGTTTGACGCTTACGGTGGTTCGCTGCTTTGTTCACATAGTTAAGTTGCTCGGCAAAACCCAAATCTAACATTCGGTCGGCTTCGTCGAGGATTAGTAACTCTAGCCCCTCTAAAAATAAATGGCGCTTACTAAGGTGGTCGGCTAAGCGACCTGGCGTTGCTACTACAACCTGTGGATCTTTACGTAGCAACTTACTTTGATCGTTAAAGTTTTCTCCGCCGGTGATAAGGCAGGCACGTGTTTGCGTATTGGCAATAAGCAAGCGCAGCTGAGCAAATACTTGCTTAGCCAGTTCACGTGTGGGGGTTAAAATTAGCGTGCGTGCATCGCGCTTAGAGAGAGCTCGCGTTTTTAGCATACGCTGCATGGCTGGCAGCAAGTACGCTAGGGTTTTACCTGAACCTGTTTTAGATGATGCTAGTAGATCTTTGCCTACCATTGCCGCGGGAATTGCCCGAGCTTGGATCTCGGTGGTTTCACTAAAGCCAAGGTGCTCAATGGTTTTATTTAGGCGGGGATCTAAGCCCAGTTCAGTAAACTGCAAGTTGTAACTCTCTTCAAATGTATGTGATTGAGATTATAACCGTAAATGCTCTGGCTCACATTAAGGATTCGACCTTTATTGAATTACTTAACCAACAATTCAGGTTTTTTGTAAAAAAATATAAGCAGTGATGAAAATGTTTACTTCATTAACTATTTTATCCTTAGTTATTGATTTGTAGCATAACAGTTTAAAAAACAGGCACTTTTACTTGCTTAAGCGGGGTTGCCTTGCCATAGTTGAAAGCTGCAAGGATTAGCTTTAGCAAAGGATTGATAATGGCTGGTATTTCCGAAAAAGCGGCAAGTACGAAGCGGCGATTTTCGTTTCATATTCATCTCGTCAGTGTGATGATTTTAATGCTGATTACCAGTGGCTTGGTGATTGGCACTCTTAACTATTTTCATACCAGTGATATTGTTGCCGAGAATCAGGCTAGGGCCTTAGAGCAAGTAGGTCGCGCCACTGTCTCTGAGCTCGAAGGCGTAATGTTTCCAGCACAAAATTTTGTACATAGCTTGGCTGCTATGAATCTTACAATGACTCAGCTTAACAACAGCCAACGTAGCTGGTTACCAATGCTGTATTCAAGTTTAAGCCAACAGCGCGGATTATCAGCTGTTTATATGGGTTATGCCAACGGCGATTTCTACCTAGTTCGCCCCTTAGATACCTTAGAAAAACGTCAGCAAGTTAGTGCTCCAATCGGCTCGGTTGTATTAGTTACAAAAATCGTTAACGGATATTCTAGTAACGTATTTTACGATAATGAATTGAGGCCGCTTCGTGACCAAATAGATCGCAATTATCAGTTAGATCCACGTGAGCGCCCTTGGTACAAGTTGGCCATTAATAGCCCCTCAATTGTTGCCACCGATCCCTATGTTTTTTACACCACCAAAGAAGTGGGGGTGACCTTTGCTCATGCCAATAAGCAACGCAACATGGTAGTGGGTGCAGATCTTACCTTAGCCAGTGTTTCTAAAAGCTTAGGTAAGAATAAGCTTAGCGAATCCTCGTTACTGGTGATGTTTAACAGTGACTATTCAGTACTGGCACACCAACAAGCCTCGTGGATAGCAGATAACCTACAAGTCACCGAAGAAGAAGTTATTTTACCGCGTTTAGATAAACAAAATTTAGGGGTTCTTTCTCAGTTCTCTGATCATTCTGGTGCTGTTGATGGCGGCAGTTTTATTATTAACGGTGAGCATGAAGATTGGATTGGTCAAATTATTGAGCTTACCTTAGAGGTTAATGCAGACCGTGAAAACGTAAAAATAGATAAGCTGTTTTTAGGGCTGGCTTCACCTGAAGACGAAATATTGATGGATGCTCGAGCGGCCCGCGATCAATCGGTTGTTTTTAGTATATTCATTGTGCTGGTTTCAATACCTATTGCTTGGTATGTGTCGCGCTTAGTGGCCAAACCTTTACGTGAGTTAATGAATCAGAATGAAGCCATTATGGCCTTTGATTTTGATGCCACTAAGCAAGTTAACTCGGTGGTTTTAGAGGTTCATCAACTAAGCCGAATTACTGAACAGCTGAAGAAAACCATTAAACAGTTTTCAGATGTATCCACCATGCTCGGTGAAGAAGATAACTTTGGTCGCTTGCTAGATAAAAGTGTGCAAGAAATGCAAACCATATTAGATATGGAGCAAGGCGCTATTTGGCTGAAGAACGATCAATTGTTCGAACTGCAAACCAAAGCTCTTGAGGGCATGCAGCTGCCACAAACCTTTACTTATGCCGATACTTTAACTCAGCCTTTGGTTAAGTATTTACTCGACACCACCACCAGTTCAACCACCAAGTTTACCAGCCTAGATTACCAAGGTAAGCCGCTCAATTTAGTGGTATCTCCGTTGATCAATCGAGAAAACAAACTAGTGGGCATGATTGCAACATTTAGCCATCATCAAGCTAATGTCTCGCCACGAGTGCTGTCGTTCATTGATGCCTTAAGTAGCGTGGTGACTATTGCCATTGAAAATCGTCACTTAATCGAATCACAAAAGAACTTATTGGAATCCTTCATCAAGCTTACCGCTGGAGCGATTGATGCCAAATCGCCCTATACTGGTGGCCATTGTCAACGCGTTCCAGAGCTCACCAAAATGCTAGCCAATGCAGCGGTAGAGCAGCAGCACGGTGTATTTGCCGACTTCTCGATGAATGAAGCGCAATGGGAAGAACTGTACATCGCCAGTTGGTTACATGACTGCGGTAAAGTCACCACCCCTGAATACGTAGTGGATAAAGCCACCAAGTTAGAAACCATTTACGATCGAATTCATGAAGTTCGTATGCGCTTTGAAGTGCTTAAGCGAGATGCTCAGCTAAGCTACTGGCAGCAGGTAGCGGGTGGGCTGCCGGAGCAAGAGCAAGAATCTTTGCAAGCCCAATTAGAACAGCAGTTAGCCACCTTGGATGAAGAGTTTGCCTTTGTGGCAAAATCTAATATTGGTGGTGAATTTATGGGCGCTGAAGATATTGAGCGTTTGCATCAAATTGGCCTACGAACTTGGCAACGCACTATCGATGATAGCCTTGGTTTATCCCATATGGAGCTCGATCGTCGCGCTTCGCAAAGTACTCATTTACCGGCTACTGAAAAACTATTGGATGATAAACCAGAGCATATTATTTATCGTCGCGAAGATGAGAAGATTGATGCCGACAACCCTTGGGGCTTCAAACTTAAGGTACCCGAGCATAAGTATAACCGCGGAGAGTTATACAATTTAAGTATTGCGCGTGGCACGCTTAGCGAAGAAGAACGCTACAAAATTAACGACCATATTGTACAAACCATTATTATGTTGGATAAACTGCCGTTCCCTCATCACTTAAGAAGAGTGCCGGAAATTGCCGGAGGACATCATGAGAAAATGGATGGTACTGGCTACCCGAAACAGCTTACCAAAGAGCAAATGCCTACCACTGCTCGAATGATGGCCGTGGCAGATATTTTTGAAGCCTTAACGGCAGTGGATAGGCCTTATAAAAAAGGTAAGAGCTTGAGCCAGTCGCTGAAAATTATGCGCTTTATGTGTGATGACAAACATATTGATGCCGACATATTCAGGCTATTTTTACACTCGGGGATTTACTTAGAGTACGCTAAAGCGTTCCTAAAACCGGAACAGATAGACGAGATAGACATAAACGACTATTTGCCAGACCAAGCTTAGGTTTACCCACCATCTGAGGTGAGTTAGTAAAAAGGGTGTTTAGCTTATTTAGCCTGCACCCTTTTTTGTTCTTCATATGCACTAACAGTTACAACATTTAGCAGCTAGTTAATACTGGGTCTAATCTCCAACGACAATATTGCGCCCGGCATCTTTGGCGTTATAAAGCAGCTCATCTGCTCGATTGAGCTGCGCATCTAAATGTTCTTCAAGGTTATTGGTCACACCGATGCTAACGCTTATCGACAGTGGAGTATCGTTGTAAATAAACTCTGTGGTTGCTACTTGCTCACGAAATGCATCTAACAGTTGGTAAGCTTGTTCATTGTTTAGTCCCGCCATCGCCACACTAAATTCTTCGCCACCGGTACGGGCAAACAAGAAGTTGGACAGGCCTGATTTCATTAAGCTAGAGAAATGAATGAGTACTGCGTCACCTGCTTCATGGCCGTATTGGTCGTTAAACTTTTTGAAATGGTCAATATCGAGTACTGCTACCGCAAGTTGAGAGTTTTTGTCCTCGGCTTTTTGGTGCAGTTTACGGCCGTGTTTAATAAAGAATCGGCGATTAGGAATCGCAGTTAGATAGTCTTGGTAAGCGGCTTTTTCCAGCTTTTCTACCAAGGCTAAAGTATGCAGGCTGTGATTGACTCGACATTGAAACTCTTCAATAGAGAAGGGTTTGTGTAAGTAGTCGTTAGCCCCATTTTTAATGAACTTACTCGATACAGTCGCATTATCGGCAGAGGATAAACCCAGAATGCTGATCCGTCGTTGCCCCATTTCGTGGCGCACTTTTTGAACCAGTTGGAAGCCATCCATATTTGGCATTTGATAGTCACTAATTAGCAACTTAATATCCGGGTCATCTTGTAAGTGCTTAAAAGCTTCCTGTCCGTCGTTCGCTTCAATTACTTGAAATAGATGACGTTTTAGTAAACCACAGATATGTTTCCTAGCTAGTTCCGAGTCTTCGGCAACCAACACTTTGGTATTTTGGTTTAGGTAGAGTTGATTTAAGGTATCGAAGGCCAGCTCGTAGGAGTAACGTCCTTCTTTTAGCACATAGTCAACCACACCTTTTATAATTAGCAGGGATTGGGTTTGCTCATCAAAGGAGCCTGAAAGCACCACTGTCGGAATTTTGTTTTCCAGTAGATAATCAACCAGTTCACCGTTTGGCGCATCGGGTAAATTAAAATCTGCCAGAGCAGCAAAAAAGCTACTTGGGTCGGCGCTGTAAATCTGCTTCGCTTGTTCTAAGCTAGAGGCAAAGATCGGCTCAAGATGGTTTAAACGTGAAGACAAATGGCGGAGAATTTTTAGTACTGTTGGGCTGTCTTCTACTATAAGAATTTTCTGCATAGCTTGCTTTCCTAAAAACTCACTTGATTATTGTGCTTTGGGTCAAATAAAACTGAATTTTGAAAAACTAATATAACAAAATAACTGTTTGATGCAGCGCAGTTTTTTAAATAAGTAATAACAAAAACTTACTAAGCTTTATTGTTTTATACCTACTAAATACAATTGTAGATGGATTTATGGCTGCTGGTTTTGTTTAATCAATCAGACGTGAATATTGTCACTGATCGTTTCTTTAAGGAGATAGCGTGTACTGGGCTGAATTTTTAACCGTGGTTGTGGTGCATTTGTTAGCCGTGGCTTCGCCGGGGCCAGACCTAGCAGTAGTGCTAAAAAATAGTATTTCCCTTGGTCGTAGAGCCGCTATTTTTACCTCCCTTGGCGTAGGTTGTGGGATTATGGTTCATGTGATTTATTCGGTGCTGGGAATCGGCTTAATCATCTCTCAGTCGATTTGGTTGTTTAACGTGATTAAATGGTTAGGCGCCGCTTATTTGATTTGGATAGGTATTCAAGGCTTGCGAGCAAAGCGTCGTGATGCCGCAGATATTGAAGCCGATACGGGCCTTAGGCTTAGCGATAAAAGTGCCTTTTTAAGTGGTTTTATGACTAATGGCTTAAATCCTAAAGCGACCTTGTTTTTCTTGTCTTTATTTACTGTAGTTATTAGCCCAACCACGCCAATGCTGGTGCAGTTAGGCTATGGTTTATATATGGTTTTTGCTACAGCCTTATGGTTTGCCATGATCTCCTGGTTGTTTAGTACTGCCCGAGTTCGCCGTAAGTTTTTGCAGGTAGGACACTGGTTTGATCGCAGTATGGGTTTTGTTTTAGTGAGTTTGGGAATTCGTTTGCTTTTTAGTAGTCGAAACTAATAAGCATCATCAAAGACGCGGGAGATTTATGAAGGCAGCCACAAGGATAGGGCAAATAAAAATGCTCTGGCAGCAGGCTACGGCTTGGCAAAAAGCTGGGGTGTATTTTGTAATAGTCTTTATGCTTTATGTTGTGCTGTCACTAAGCTTGTTACCTTGGGTGATCAAGCAGCAAGTAGAAAAGCAATTAACCGTTCTCACCGGTCACACAGTGACTCTGCAACAAGCAGATTTTCATCCGCTTAAGCTTTCCTTAACGCTGCGCCACTTTGCCATTAAAGAGCTTGATGAGCAGCAAGCTCAACCTTTGGCGAGCTTCGAGCGCCTCTATGTAGATTTCACCTTAAGCTCTTTGTTCTACTGGAGTTGGAACTTTGAAGCTTTAGAGTTAGACGGTTTGTTTTTCCACCTTAGCCGACTAAAAAATGGTGCACTAAATGTAGACAGTTTGTTTCCTAATACTGGCGAACCACAAGAGGCTGAACCTGAAAATAGTGAACAAGCTAGCGTTCCCCGTTTGCGGGTTAAACAATTTATGTTGCGCAACGCTCAATTAAAGCTGAGTGACTACCTGCCAGAGCAAGCCGTAGATTTCTCTATCTCTGATTTTGATTTATTGCTTAACGATTTTTATACCCAAAGAACTGGCGATGCAGCTAATGCCTATCTTATTGAAGCGCAGGTAGGCGAGCAGGGCCGTTTGGCCTGGAGTGGTGAAGTGGATTTGCCAGCTTCGCAGGTATCGGGTCAATTCTCTTTAGAAGAGTTTCAGCTGCCGCGGGTTTTCGCTTTTTTACGCCCTTATACCGATTTGCGAATCAACCAAGGCGCGGTAACGCTTAGCACTGATTATTTAATTGATTACCAACAACAGTTTCAGTTTATTACCAAACAAGGCCAGCTGAGCATTGAACAATTTGAGTTGAGTGCTTTTGAGGAAACTCGCGCTAAGTTCGAACAGCTCTCGCTCAATAACATTACTTTTGATTTGAACCAGCAACACCTAAGTTTAGGGGATATAGGCCTAAATCAAGGTTTACTCACTGCTAGCTTTGACCAGCACTCTCAACTAGATTGGCTCTCGTGGTTTCATTTTGAAAAGCTGGTGGCTGAAACTCAAACTCCTGAAGCTGGTGAGCAAAGTGATGCTATACCGACAGTTGAGCAGGAAGAGCCCGCTACTAGTGAGTCTTCTTGGGTGCTAAGTAACAACAGCATTAAGGTGAATGACTTTGAACTAAGGCTAGGTGAAGCTTGGTTAGGCAGCACTAAACAGCATCAATTATTGTTACAAGCGTTTAGCCTTAGCGCTTTCTCTAGTGATATGCAGCAAACCACGGAATTAACGCTTGATGCTAGTTTGTACCAGCAGAGTCCACTCAATGCAAAGTTAGCCTTTAGTGGCCCAGAGCAGCGTTTAACTGGTCAAGTAAGCCTTAGCCAATTGGTGTTAACGCAACTTGAAAAATGGTACTCCCCCTTTGTTCACTTAGATATAAACAGTGGGCAACTGGCCTTAAGTAGCGAGTTAGATATGCAGCTGGCAGACAGTTTTGCTCTTACTAGCTCTAACGGGCGTTTGGCCTTATCGCAAGTTAATCTGGCGGTGCCACAACATCCAGAGAATTCGTATTGGCTGGCGGCCAATGATGTTGTTGCCGACGGTATTAATGTCAATTTAACTAAGCAAACCGTTGATATTGCGAGCCTTAGCAGTGAAGCCTTAGAGTTTATAGCCAGCCTCGATGAGCAAGGCAACTTGGACATTATTGAATACCTAGGTTTTGCAGCAAGTGAAAACAGCGAAAACAGCGAAAACAGCCCAACCGACATCGAGCCTGAGCCGCAAAGCGATCAAGCCTTAGAGCCTGAGGCAACTAATCTCGATGAAGCCAGTGACGTCTCTTTAGAAGCGCAAACTAAGCCAGAACTTGCACAAAATGCAGTGGCAGCAGAAGAAACTGACGCTACTGCACGTGAAGAGCAAGCTGGTTGGCTTGTCAACATTGCCCAGTTAAGCGCGGCTGATTCACGTTTTAGTTTGAGCGAGATGTATTCTGGGCAAGAGCTTAAACACCAACTAAACGCCCCTTTAGTTGAGCTTTCAAATATAAGCTCCGATTTGAGCACTTCGATGACGATAGCCGCCAAGCTACAAGCCGAGCAGGGTGGGGAGCTCACTATTGATGGGGAAATTGCACTTGCCAATAAACAAGCTGATTTAACGCTTAAAGCTACACAGTTTGGTTTGGCTTTTTATCAAGCCTACCTAGCGCAATACACTGAGTTAAAACTAGAGTCGGCCAAGTTTGATACCGACATGCAAGTGCAATTAGATTGGCAAGAGCAATTTGGATTGGCTTTAAAAGGCCCGCTCAGCATTGATGAACTGCATTTAAAAGACGCAAGGGCGCAGTCCGATTTACTCAAATGGTCTGAATTCAACCTTAGCCAATTGGATCTAGATACTCGTCAACGCCGCCTTGCTTTGGGTGAGCTTAACTTTATTCAACCTTACTTCTTAATTGAGGTATCAGAAGACTTTTCCACTAATTTGGCGGGGATTGTAAAGTCACCCGAAGAGGGTGAAAGCTCAGTTGAGCAGCAAAGCGAAGAGCTTGAAGAACAAGCCAGTGAGCCAGTAGCTACAAATGATTCAGCAAGCTGGCAAATTAGCATTGCGCAAACGCAGTTTAGCCAAGGCTTGGTCGACTTTGCTGATTACTCGTTAGACCCCAACTTTGCCGCCAAGATTGAAAAGGTAGAGGGTAAAATTGGCAGCTTAACTCAAGACGCTAGCCAGCCTGCCGAAGTGAGCCTAAGCGGTGAAGTGGACGGTTATGCTCCGGTAAGTTTTGCTGGTGAAATTGCCCCTCTTGCTGCAGACCCTGCTTTTGATGCTGCACTAGATTTTAAACACTTGGAACTTACTCGCTTAAACGCCTATTCGGGCACCTATGCAGGCTACGTGATTGAGCGTGGACAAATGTCTTTAGCCCTAGCTTATAAACTTAAGCAAAGCCAGCTACAGGGAAGCAATCAAGTTTACATAGAGCAACTGCAATTAGGTAAACGCACTAATAGCGAAAAGGCTACCTCGCTACCGGTGGAGCTTGCGATTGCGCTACTAGAAGATGACCAAGGTGTGATAGACCTAGGTTTAGAAGTTAGCGGCGATGTAAATGATCCAGACTTTAATGTCGGTGGACTAGTGTTTAAGGCTTTAGGTGGCGCGCTGAAAAAAATCGTTACCTCACCCTTTGCTTTGATTGGTTCGCTAATTGGTAGTGACGAAACCTTAAATGAAGTGAGTTTTGTTGCTGGCAGTAGCCAGATTGAGCAGCAACAGCTTACTCAACTAGGCCAATTGGCCGAAGGCTTAAAAAAACGTCCGCAGCTAAAAATTGCTTTAGTTGGCTCCATCGATCCAGCTCAAGATATTCCAGCCCTCAAAAGACAAGCTCTCGCTGAACAGCTTAATCAACAGGCTAATTTGGATATAGCGCCGCAAGATATCAGCTTAAGTGCAGTACTCGAGAATCGCAGTTTACGAACTGCTCTTGTTAACTTGGCACAAGTCAACATAGAAGAAGCAAGCCGTAATGCAGACCGACAGCAGCTAACCCAAAGCTTGCAAGAGCAAGAGCAGCTTAGTCCCGAGCGTTTAAATCAAGAGTTACACAGCTTGTGGTATCAACGATTAGTTGACCAACAAACCCTTAATGATGGCGATTTAGAAAGCTTTGCAGAGCAACGAGCGATTGCGGTGAAAGATGTTCTCACCGAACAAAACGAATTAGCCATTGATCGCGCTTTTGTACAGCGCCAAGCGCTCGACAAGCAAAGCGGCAAGATGCTGGTAACCTTAAGCATTATTGCTGATTAATCGCGAAAGCTTGTTTTAAACCCTGTTCGGGCGATAATGTCACTGATTTTGTAAGGAAAAGCAGTATGCAAAAGCTCCTACTCGTGGCCGAACACAGCGATTTTATAGTGGTTAATAAACCCAGTGGTATTAACTTTCATACCGAGTCTGGTGAGTTGGGCCTGGTCGAGTTGGCGCGCCAACAATTTGCCATAGAGTTATGGCCAGTGCATCGCCTAGATAAGCTAACCTCTGGCTTGTTACTGCTAGCCAAAAATAAATCGGCAGCTGCGCGTTTTCAAGAGCTGTTTAGCCAAGGCTTAGTCAATAAATTCTACTTAGCCTTAGCCTCTAACAAACCTAAAAAGAAACAAGGCCTGATTAAGGGCGATATGCTTAAAGCGCGCAACGGAAGTTGGAAGCTTGGGCATACTAACGATAACCCGGCGATTACCCAGTTTTTTAGCTTTGCGCTGTTACCCAAACGTCGTTTGTTTTTATTAAAACCTCATACTGGGCGTACCCATCAATTGCGGGTTGCCCTTAAAAGTTTAGGCGCGCCAATACTGGGTGATACGCGTTATGGTGGCGAAGCGGCAGAGCGAGGTTATTTGCATGCTTTTGGCCTGCAGTTTAATTGGGGTGAACAGTCTCTTCATTATGCAGCTTTAGATAATCTTGATGGGGATTTTGAGCGTTTTGAAATCGCTGAAAAAATTGCCAGTTTAGCTAAGCCTTGGGAAGTGGCTTTTCCGCAACTTAAGCGCAGTTAAGCTAACAACTCTGTCGCTTCTTAAGCCTAAAAAAAGAGCCGCATAAAGCGGCTCAAAGCTTAGGGTCTGCTGATCTTTACTGATGGTTTTTGCAGCAATTTATTAGCCATTTAGGCAAGACAGTGAGTGTGCAGTTAAGTGAGCTTAATCATCACTCGCTAACGCTGAATAAATGGCTAAGAAATGCTGCCCGAAGGGTTCGGATAAGCGAACTTTACTCTTTGTTAAGCACTTCTTGCTTAGCCCACTAGGCTTTTAAGTGCTCGCCGCGATTAAAGCCCGCTTATCTCGAACAAAATTTCAACACCAAAGATCAACAGACCCTAAGGATGATATTAGGCTTCTTTGGCCGAATTTAGTTTCGTTATTTCGTCTAACTCTTCATCCAAGTCGTCTTCACCAATGCCTTTTAGTTTGGCTATTAGCAATCCGGTAATCACTAAGGTAGTCACTACCCCTGCCACCGTCGAAATAGTCATTGGTAGCCCAAAGCCCAAAGTGCTTGAGTTTAGGATGAAGGTCACCACTACTGTTGTCATAAACATGGCGGGAACAGTGGTTATCCAGTGGAATTTGTCATTACGCAATAGGTAAGCGGTTGCCGTCCATAACATCATTACAGCGGTTGTTTGGTTAGCAAAGCCGAAGTAGCGCCAAATTACTCCAAAATCTACTTGAGTAAGAATGCCACCAATAATGAAAATTGGCAGGGCAATCATTAAGCGGTTTTTAACCGGTTTTTGAGACAGGTTAAAGTACTCTGCCAAAATTAATCTGCTTGAACGAAACGCCGTATCGCCAGAAGTAATAGGTAAAATAACCACACCTAAGAAAGCTAAAATACCGCCAAATACACCCAGTAAACCAAACGATGCATCGTAAACAACTTTGCCAGGCCCACCGCTGGCAACAGCTGCTTGTAAACCTTCCATCGAATTGAAGAAAGACAGTGCAATAGCACACCAGATTAAGGCAATGACACCTTCGCCAATCATTGCACCGTAAAATACAAAACGGCCATTTTTTTCATTCTCTACACAACGAGCCATTAACGGTGATTGCGTGGCATGAAAGCCTGAAATTGCACCACAAGCAATGGTAATGAATAAGGCTGGCCATAGCGGTAAGTCATTTGGATTCATGTTGGTGAACATTTGGCTTACTTCAAAGCTGCCCATAACTTGGTGTTCACTGGAGAAAGCTACTGCGGTAATTAGGCCTACCGACATAAAGATAAGTAATGCACCAAACAGTGGGTAGAAGCGGCCAATAATTTTGTCGATGGGAACGATGGTGGCAATGATGTAGTAAACAAAAATGATACTAACCATAGTGCCTAAACCAAGGCTGATACCAGCTTGGTCGTTAATAAGGTTAGTTAACATGCCTGCTGGAGCGGATACAAATACTACGCCTACCAGTAACAACAGCACAATGGCAAAAATATTCATGAAGTGGCGAGCGCTTTTCCCTAGGTAACGCCCAGATAATGCCGGTACCGATGCACCGCCATTGCGAACCGACAACATGCCTGAGAAGTAGTCGTGAGTTGCGCCAGCAAAAATACAGCCTACCACAATCCATAACATCGCCGCTGGGCCGTATAAAGCGCCCATGATAGGACCAAAAATAGGGCCCACGCCGGCAATGTTAAGCAGCTGGATTAAATAAACTTTTTTCTTCGACATTGGCACAAAGTCCACACCATCTTGCTTCGCGTAAGCGGGTGTTTGTCGCTGTTCTTTAATGCCAAAAACCTTCTCTACAAAGGCGCCGTAAATAAAGTAGCCGCCGAGCAACGCTGCGACGCAAAATAGAAACCAAAGCATGTCATCCTCTCAGTACTTAGTTGTAATCAAGGCCAGTCTATTAATTCGCAAGTTGCTATTCAGTAGTCGCTTTGGTGAGTGGTGCTATTTCTTGGTAAGTGGTCGAAATAGCACTTAAGTGGTGTTGATTAATTTAACAATGTTATAAGCCAAAATGCTCTTTGATTGCTTTGAAGTAGCGTCGGCTTACCGGCAACTGTGTGCCACTTTTAGTGAACAATACCGCTCCGCCATTATCTTCTAAAGAGATTTCGGAAATGGCTTCCACGTTAACCAAGTGTTGGCGATGGCAACGTAACAAAGCGGATTTGTCCTCAAGTACTTTTAGCGTTAGCTGGGTATGGTAGGTGCCATTTTCGGTGGCAACATGCACACCGCTTATATCGCTTGAAGCATGCTCGATATCTTCTAAGCGGATCAGTTTTACTCGTTGTTGGTAATAACAGGGTATTAATCTAAGTTGTTGCTCTTTTAGCATGGTTTGGTAGGAGTGATTAACTGCTGAATCAGCTTCGGTTTGCTTGATGGAAGGCAAGCGCTCTTTTAGGCGTTTAATCGACTTACACAAACGTTCCGAGTCAATCGGTTTTAGTAAGTAATCCACGGCATTTTGTTCGAAGGCATCTAGTGCGAATTGATCGTAAGCGGTCACAAACACAATCGCTGGCGCATTGTCGCTGTCAATCATATTCGCCAGTTCTAAACCGCTAATTTGTGGCATTTCTATATCTAAAAACAATACCTCGGCTTGCAGTTGCTTAAGGTGCTTTAAACACTCTATGGCGTTGCCAAATTGCGCGACGACTTCAATTTCAGGGTAGCTTTGCAGCATCTCCTGGAGCTCTTCTCTGGCTAAGGGTTCATCGTCGACAATGATCGCTCTCATTGGTTAGGCTCCTTGGGCAGCGAGATAATCACGCGGGTATATTGGTTTAGCTGGCATTCAACTTGTAACGCGAAAGATGCACCAAAGGCATTACGTAAGCGAGTATCCACAATATGCATGCCTAATCCTTCGCTGGTGGCTTGCTCTGGTTTTTGATAGAGGCCGGCGTTGTCTTCAACTACCAATTGTTTAACTCCATTATTTAGCCGGCTATAAATGGTAATTTTACCGGTTTCTAGTAAATGGGCTGTGCCGTGTTTAATGGCGTTTTCTACTAAAGGTTGCAGGGTAAAAGTGGGTAGCTCAAGCTGCATAAATGCTTCGTCGATGTCTTGTTTTATCACCAAACGATCAGCAAAGCGCACTTGCTCAATATGCAGATAAGCATTTACATGTTCGAGCTCGGCACTCACCAAACTGGTTTGCTGATTGCGTTTTAAGTTAATCCGCAAGAACAAGGCTAAATCAGCAATAAGTTGACGGGCAGAGCTGGCATCGCGTTTTACCACCGCGCTAATGGTATTTAAGGCGTTAAACAAAAAGTGTGGGTTAATTTGGGCGCGCGCCAGTTTTAGCTCAGCTTCGGTGAGTAGTTGTTGCTGTTGCTGAACATGGCTATCACGTAATTGTTCCGCAATAACCTTGGCAATACCTTCGCCTAAGGCGCGGTTAATGTGTAAAAACAAGCGGCGTTTCGACTCATAGAGTTTCACTGTGCCAATCACATCGTTCTCGCTGCCGCGAATCGGCACCACTAATGATGAGCCTAGTGGGCACTTATCGCTGGAGCTGCATTGATAAGGCTCTTCAACACCGTCGGCAAATACTACTCGGTTTTCGTTAATTGCTTGGTGAGTTTGTTTGGATGCAATAGGGCGACCCGCGTGGTGGTGATCACTTCCTAAGCCTTTAAAAGCTAAAACCTGTTGGGTATCGGTAATAGCGACCGCAGAAACCCCGGTTTCTTCATGAATGATATTGGCGATACGCACCGCATCTTGTTGTTTGAAACCTTGATGAAAGACACCTACCATGCGTTGCGCAAGGTTAAGCGCTTTAGCTGAAGAATGACTACTAAATTTGTCATAAAGGCGGCGGCGGTCGCGAATCATCATCATGAATAAAGCGGCGCCAACAGAGTTGGCTAAAACCATAGGAAGGGCGATAACTTCTACTAAGGCTAGTGCCTGCTCAAAGGGTTTAGCAATAAGCAAAATTAGTAACATTTGCAGGGTTTCGGCGATTAAGGTTGCAACAAAGGCAATCGTGGGCGAAAACAAATGTTCGTTGTGCAAGCTGCGCCTGCGGATCCATAAATGAAATAAGCCGCCAACTAAACCTTCAAGCGTGGTTGAAACCGCGCAGGCCACGTCGGTAAATCCGCCCATAAAGTAGCGATGCATGCCTCCGGTAAAACCTACCAGCAAACCCAGCACTGGACCGCCAAATAAACCACCAAGCACGGCGCCAACTGCGCGAGTATTAGCAATGGCGTCGTCAATCGCCAAACCAAAATAGGAGCCTAGAATACAGAAGCCCGAAAACAAGCAATAAATGGTGAGCGTATTCGGTAAACGTGGCGATAGATTAGTAAGCGGAAGAAAGGCTGGCGTTTTACTCAGCAGGTAGGCAATGACCAGAAAAACGCTCATTTGCTGGGCTAAAGACAATAGCAGGGAAAAATCACTCAATATCATCAGCTATTAAAGCCTCGCTAGTTGGCGAAAGGATATCTGGCATTCACAGTAGATAGCAGCATATTAGCATACTGTTTACAGCAACTAATAGGACTTACCAAAATCGCTGGTAAAGCTCTTAACAAGCTGGTAACGCTTGACCGCTTGCAAATGGTGCAAGCACTGGTATTGTGATGGGTTTCTATAATAATTAATCCCAAAATGGGAAAGGAAATGTGTGGCTAAATCCGCCACCGGAGTAAAAGAGCAAATGCAAAAAGATCCAATTAACGATATTCATATCTCGTCAGAACAAGTCCTTATCACACCAGAACAGTTACGCGAGAAGCTTCCAGCTTCTGATGAAGCATTACAATTTGTACTGCAGTCGCGCAAAACTATCGCCGATATTTGCCACAAACGTGATTCACGTTTATTGGTTATTACTGGCCCTTGTTCTATTCACGATTTAGAACAGGCGAAAGAATATGCTTCGCGCCTGAAGAAACTTCACGATCAATATAGCGATCGCCTATTTATCGTTATGCGGGTGTATTTTGAAAAACCTCGTACTACCGTAGGTTGGAAAGGTTTCATCAACGATCCTCACATGGATAACTCTTTTGATGTGGAAACCGGTCTTCACAACGCCCGTGAACTGCTAACTTGGACCGCCGAGTTAGGTTTACCTGTGGCCACCGAAGCGCTAGATCCAATTAGCCCGCAGTACCTATCAGAATTGTTCTCTTGGGCTGCTATTGGTGCACGTACTACCGAGTCACAAACTCACCGTGAAATGGCCAGTGGTTTGTCTATGCCTGTTGGCTTTAAAAATGGTACCGATGGCAACTTAGGTACAGCAATTAATGCAATGCAATCGGCTGCTCACTCGCACCGTTTCATGGGTATTAACCAACAAGGTCAAGTGTCTTTGTTGCAAACTCAAGGCAACCCAGATGGCCACGTAATTTTACGTGGTGGTAAACAGCCTAACTATGATTCAGTAAACGTGGCACTGGCTGAGCAAGCGATGGAAAAAGCTGGTTTAGCGCCTACTCTTGTAGTGGATTGTAGCCACGCTAACTCTAGCAAGAACCATGAACTTCAGCCTTTGGTTGCGGCTAACGTGATTAATCAAATTGAAGAAGGCAATAAATCAATTATTGGCTTAATGTTAGAAAGTAACTTGGAAGCGGGTAACCAGCCAAGTGAAGCTCCTAAGTCAGCACTTAAATACGGTGTATCGGTAACCGATGCGTGTATTGATTGGGATGCAACTGCAACGTTGATCGACAAAATGTTCAACGAACTTGGCGACAGCCTAGCTAAACGCCTAGAAAAATAATAACGGAAACAACATGGTTCAAGCTCTAAATCTTTTACGTGACCAAATCGATGAAGTGGATCAACAGCTTCTAGATTTGCTACAGCAACGTATTCAGCTGGTTCATAAAGTAGGTGAAGTTAAAACCCAGCATGGTTTACCTATTTATGCACCGGATCGCGAAGCAGCTATGTTGGCTAAGCGTCGCGCCGAGGCTGAAAACAAAGGTGTACCGCCAGCGTTAATCGAAGACGTATTGCGTCGAGTGATGCGTGAGTCGTATACCAGTGAAAAAGACAGTGGTTTTAAAACGATAAATCCTGAGCTTGGCAATATTGTTGTGATTGGTGGTCGTGGGCAACTAGGCCGTTTGTTTGTACAAATGTTTACTTTGTCTGGCTACCAAGTTGATGTCATTGGCAAAGAAGATTGGGATAAAGCCCCCGAACTATTTGCTACCGCCGGTTTAGTGTTGGTTTCTGTGCCAATCAACCTTACAGAGACGGTGATTGCCCAATTAGGTAATCTGCCTGAAAACTGTATCTTGGCCGACATCACTAGTATTAAGTCTGCGCCGCTAAACAAAATGTTGGCTGTGCACAAAGGTCCAGTAGTGGGCTTGCATCCCATGTTTGGCCCAGATGTACCTAGTCTTGCTAAGCAGGTTATCGTTTACGCCGATGGACGTGGCGGTGAGCAGTACCAGTGGCTATTGCAGCAAATGGGCATTTGGGGCGCACGTTTACATGCCGTAGAAGCAGAAAGCCATGATAAAGCGATGACTTTGATTCAGTCTTTGCGTCACTTTACGTCTTTTGCTTATGGCATGCATTTGGCGCAGGAAGATGCAGACTTAAAACTGTTACTAGACTTAAGCTCTCCGATTTATCGCTTAGAGCTGGCCATGGTTGGACGTTTATTTGCCCAGTCTCCTGATTTGTACGCCGATATTATTATGGCATCAGAGCAGAGCGCTGCGATGATTAAGCGTTACCACCAACACTTTGGTGAATTGGTTGAGCTGGTAGAGAATAAAGATCGCGAAGGCTTTATTGCGTCTTTTGAGCGGGTGAGTGACTGGTTTGGTGATTACTCGCAAGAGTTCTTAAAAGAAAGCCGCAGCTTATTACAGCAAGCTAACGACAGCCGACGCTCTTAGGTTTTGTAGTTAGTGATTAGCCAGCCCTTAGGGTTGGCTTTTTTATGCGCTTTATTAGCTTATTTTTTATAGATGGTCTTCGAAAGCCGCTTGCTGTTCATATTCAGCAATTTTTTGTTTTAACCAGCTCAGCGCCTCACCCTTATCAGTAAATATTTGTACCGTTTCCCCTGCTTGAATATATATTTGGCTTAAATGCCATTTAGCGAGCTCTGGTACGCTGGCGTGGGTAAGGATTAAGGCGGTGGCAACTCGACCACGCTGTTTTTCAACTTTTAACCACTCAATTAATTGGTTTGCTGCATCTTCGGTATAAAAGGTTTCTCCATGAAATGTGGCTAAAACTCCCCATGGCGAATCTAATAATTGGTCTAATATAGGAGCGGCAGCACCGCCGCTTTCCTCCATTTGTTCAAGATTCCAAGGGCCTGTGCCCTCAATCTCCATTATCTGTCCATTAAGTGAAAACTCAATAGAACCATGTGCTTCTCGCAATGCCGTCTCCCACAAACACTAAACCGACGAAATTGTATTGGCTTGTTAGTTTAAGTTAATGCTAGATCTCCAGTTCAGCAAGTTTCAGTTAACGAATTCGACTAATTTATAATCCCAACAAAATTGAAAAAAAGCTGAAGCTGTTAACCAAAAGCCGCTTGGGCATTAGCTATAAAGCTCCTTAGTTTATGGAAATGCTGGCAAATTGTGGGTTAGCTAAAGCTGCGTTTCACCGAGATAACAAAAAAACTGGTTTATTTAGCCTATTCATTGCGCCTAACTATGTTTATTCCCCGCTATATTGGTTAAAATTGCGCGTTTTTGGTACTTCGACGTAGGTCATTGCAGGATGTTTGAAATTAATTCGGTGAACAACTCACTAGCAGATATTAAAGAGCGCACAGAAGTGCTCCGGGGGTATCTTTGACTACGATGCAAAAGCAGAGCAGTTAGAAGAAGTCAGTCGCGAATTAGAACAACCAGAAATTTGGAATGACCCGGCGCGCGCGCAAGCCTTAGGCAAAGAACGCTCAGCGCTAGAGTTGGTGGTAAAAACTATCGACAACCTTACTCAAGGCATCGAAGATGTTGCTGGTTTGGTTGAGCTGGCGGTAGAAGCAGAAGATGAAGAAACCTTCGAAGAAGCTCAAGCCGAAGCTGAAGACTTAGTTAAACAATTAGAGAAGCTTGAATTTCGCCGTATGTTTGCCGGCGAGATGGATGAGAGCGATTGCTACATCGATATTCAATCTGGCTCTGGTGGCACCGAGGCTCAAGATTGGGCCAATATGATGCTACGTATGTATTTGCGTTGGTGTGAAGCCCACCAGTTTAAAGCTGAGTTAGTTGAAGTCTCTGATGGTGATGTTGCTGGCATTAAAGGCGCAACGATTAAAGTAAGTGGCGAATATGCTTACGGCTGGCTGAGAACAGAAACCGGCGTGCACCGTTTGGTTCGTAAATCTCCCTTTGATTCTAGCGGGCGTCGTCATACCTCGTTTGCATCAGCTTTTATTTACCCAGAAATTGATGACAGTATTGAAGTAGACATTGACCCAGGTGATTTGCGCATTGACGTATACCGAGCCTCAGGCGCGGGTGGTCAGCACGTAAACAAAACCGAATCGGCGGTGCGAATTACCCACTTGCCTACCAATACAGTGGTGCAGTGCCAAAGCGGTCGTTCGCAGCACAAGAACAAAGACGAAGCGATGAAACAGCTTAAAGCTAAGTTGTTTGAGCTAGAGTTGCAAAAACAGAATGCCGAGAAAAAAGCGGCGGAAGACAATAAGTCGGATATTGGCTGGGGCAGTCAAATTCGATCTTATGTATTAGATGATTCAAGAATTAAAGATCTTCGAACCGGTATTGAGAACCGTAATACTCAAGCCGTGTTAGATGGTGATTTAGATAAATTTATAGAAGCTAGCCTTAAGTCAGGGCTGTAACGAGCAAGGTTTTCACATGTCGGAACAAACAGAACAAAGTCTGGAACAAGCAGCACAAGAAGAAAATAAACTGATCGCAGAGCGTCGCGCTAAGTTAGACAAAATTCGCGAAACTTGCTCGGCTAACGGCCACCCAAATGACTTTAAACGTGAGCACCTAGCTGACGATTTACAGCAGCAGTTTGGCGAACAATCTAAAGAAGATTTAGAAGTAGCCGGTAACGTAGCCGCTATTGCTGGTCGTATTATGGCTAAGCGTGGGCCATTTTTAGTGATTCAAGATGTATCGGGTCGCATTCAAGCTTACGCGCCTAAGCCGGTGCAAAAAGAGCTAAAAGAAATTGGTGGCTTAGACATTGGCGACATCATTGGTGTTAAAGGTGTGCTGCACAAATCAGGTAAAGGTGACCTTTACGTGAACATGGACGAGTATGCTTTGCTAACTAAAGCCTTGCGTCCATTGCCAGAGAAATTCCACGGTTTAACCGACCAAGAACAGCGTTACCGTCAGCGTTATGTTGATTTGATCGTGAACGACGATTCACGCCAAGCCTTTATGGTGCGCTCTAAGTTGGTAGCCGGTATTCGCCGCTTTATGGAGTCTAAGAACTTCATGGAAGTGGAAACGCCAATGATGCAAGTGATCCCAGGCGGCGCCACTGCCCGTCCATTTATCACGCATCACAACGCGCTAGATCAACAGATGTTCCTGCGTATTGCACCAGAGCTTTACTTGAAGCGTCTAGTGGTAGGTGGCTTTGAGCGCGTATTCGAAATTAACCGTAACTTCCGTAACGAAGGTCTGTCGCCGCGCCATAACCCAGAATTCACCATGATGGAATTCTACATGGCCTACGCCGACTACAACGATCTAATGGATCTAACCGAAGAAATGCTGCGCACTGTTGCGGTTGAGGTTCTAGGTTCTTCTTCTATGCCTTACGGCGACGAGACGGTGGAGTTTGCTGGTAGCTACCCACGCTTGAGCATGTTGCAAGCGATTAAGCAGTACAACCAAGAGCACGCCGATATTCAAGCTTTAGATTACGACAAAGTGCAAGACCGCGAGCACATGGTTAGCATTGCTAAATCAGTTGGCGTTGAAGTAGAGAAGTTCTGGACTTGTGGCCAGCTACTTGAAGAAATCTTTGGTGAGACTGCTGAGCCTAAGCTAATTCAGCCAACCTTTATTACTGAATACCCAGCAGAAATCAGCCCGTTAGCGCGTCGTAACGACGACAACGCCTTCATCACTGACCGTTTTGAGTTCTTCATCGGTGGCCGTGAAGTGGCTAATGGCTTCTCTGAGCTTAATGATGCAGAAGACCAAGATGCGCGCTTTAAGGCGCAGGTTGAGGCTAAAGATGCTGGCGATGATGAAGCTATGTTCTACGACGCCGATTACATCACCGCCCTAGAGCACGGCCTACCACCAACGGCTGGTCAAGGTATTGGTATTGACCGTCTAGCGATGCTCTTCACCAACACTCATACCATTCGAGACGTGATTTTGTTCCCAGCGATGCGCCCTCAAGCTTAAGTTCACAAATAAGCTATTAAAGGCCATACACTTTTTACAGTGTGTGGCTTTTTTTTTGTGCTTTTTCGTTATAGTAGCGATAACGAAGACTAAGCTCATTGAGAGTAAGCTTGGTTTAGTTAAAAGCAATTAGCGTAATTAAGGGGGAAGGGTAGTGAAAATGCTGTTGTCAGGAATAGTAGTGATTGTACTGGTTATAGTTGGGTTTATGGTTTACAAAAACCTTAGCACTCCAAGTGACCTAGGTTTGCAATCGGGTCGATTGGCGCCATTAGCCAGTTCTCCAAATGGGGTGTCTAGTTATGCCGAAGGTGATAAAAAAGTAGCTGCCTTGCCATTTAAAGCCGATTTGAAAAGCACCCAACTAGCCGCCTTACGCGCTTTTGCTCATATGCCAAATAATCAAGTCATTAGCCGAGATGAGCAATATGTACACGCGGTTTTTTATAGTCCAACAGTAGGCTATCGCGATGATGTAGAGTTACACTTCGACCAAGCCGAGCAGTTAGTCCATTTTCGTTCTCAATCGCGAGTTGGCTACTCCGATATGGGTATAAATAATCAGCGATATCAAGAGTTTGCTAAGTTATACCTAGAAGCTGAATAATAGCCATAAAAGCGTGAGCCAAGTTGCAGTTAGCGCAGCTTGGCTTTACCTAATGGACTTTATTGGCTTAGCTTAAGGGTATTCTCATTGGTAGTTGGTGATGCCGTGAAAGCATGTCTGTTTAGTCTGTTGATTCTTGTAAGCTGTCAATCTCTTGCAAACGAAGTTTCCTCAAAACCCCGTTTTTTGGTGGTTCCCAAAACCGTTACTAATCCCTTTTTTGATGATGTTGAGAAAGGGTGTTTGCAAGCAGCTGCAGAGCTAGATGTTGAATGTGTGTATATTGGCCCTGAAGAGGCCGATGCACGGTACCAAGACCAAATTATTTCTCAGCAAATTGAGCAAGGGCTAGACGGTATTTCGGTATCGGTAATAAATTCTCGGGTGCTTACTCACCGCAGTATGCAATTGGCCAAGCAAAATCAAATCCCCGTGGTTACATTTGATTCTGATTTTTCTGAAAAAGCCTTGGCAGCCGATCCCAAACTACGACATAGCTACATTGGAACCGATAACTTTCAGTTTGGCTTTCAGCTGGGGCGTTTAACCCAAGCTTTAAAACCGCAAGGAGGCTCGTTTTGCATTATTACCGGACACAAGGGCGCAGCCAATTTGGTGGAACGTATAAGCGGGGTGTATGCCGGCTTAGGCTTTAACAATAACAGCGGTAAAAGTGATTTATGGGAAGAGCTTAGTCGCTGCCCAATCTATTCCGATGACGAGGCTCAGCGCTCATTAAATAATCTCGATAGAATGCTACGTTTACATCAATATGAGCCGAAGTTGCTTGATGTAATTATTACTGTTGGTGCGTGGCCACAAACTTTGGAGTTTAAATACTCAGATGTTGTGTCGCCGCATAGTGATAGTTTAGCATCAAAGCGTTTATTGCTTATTTTTGGTGATACCCTCGAAGTACAAAAGCGGCTATTAGCCCAAGGCTTGGCTCATGGCAATGTTGGTCAGTCGCCTTACGATATGGGCTACCAATCAATTTATACGCTGTATAGCATTCACCAAGGTAAAGCGGTAGAACCGTTAATACACACCAAGCTGGAACGTTGTGTATTTGGTCAAATACCTATGTGCCAGTAAACATGCTTACAATCTTTATATTGATAAGCTAACCAGCTTGTTAGACACTGGCGAAAATTTCTACATTAGATCAATTACTTGAATCAAGCGCCAGTCATTTCTGCCTTAGCCAAAAAACTTGGTCATTCCCACTTACAAGTAGCGGGTGAATATTGGCACTTGGCCGATGTATTGTGTTTGCAATCGATGTTGTTGCTGCATGCTCCTTCACTAAAAGAGGGCTTGGTGTGGTGGAGTAAAAGCCTCTCTCTGTTTGATAGAAGTGTTTATGTTGAGGTGAGCGACGATAAGCAAGATTTAACCCTAAGCTTACAAACCCGCGATTCACAAGTGTTACCTGCTTGGAGTGAACTACTGCTAGATAACCTGTATCAGCAGCTGCAGCAATTCAACAACCCACTGATTACCTGCCATTTTGGTGGTACAAGTTTGCAGGTGGCTGCCAAAGCCCTTCCGCTTAGCTTACAGGCTAAATCGGCGAGCCACAGTTTTGCTAAAAAAGTGTATTCACTACTATTGCATCAATCGATTGAATCGCCAGACTTACAGTTACAACTAAAACGCTCTATTCAACGCTCGCTTGATAAGCCACTAAACCTAGAGCTTGTGGCTAAAAAAATTGGTTTGTCGACGCGTACTTTGCAGCGGCGTTTAGCCGAGAAGCAGCTTAATTTCTCTCAACTGGTTGAAGATGAGAAGAAGACTTTGGCGCTAAATTTGTTAGCCGATACCCAGTTGCCTATTTCTAGTATTGGCTTGCGTTTAGGTTATGACGACCCCTCTAATTTTCACCGCTCATTTCGTCGCTGGTTTAAGTTTACCCCTAGTTTTTATCGCCAGCGCTGTGTGCAAAATCGCAGTCAATTAAGGTCGCAGCCAGTACGTTTACATTATGCGCGTGGACCCATAGGCGAGGCCGAGGAATTACATACTCAAGAAGGTCAAGTTTGGTTAGAAGTGGATAACATTGCCTTCGAAAAAGTAGTGACCGTTGAGTGTAAAGACAGGGATGGCATATGGCGCCATTACCCGGCATTTTTTGCCGATTTTTTAAGTGATGGCACCGAGCTTTGGTCTACCGCCAACCTGCCGGTTGCTCACCCCTTATGTTTTCGTCTGCGTTATGAAGTAGATGGAGAAAGCTATGTGGATGATAACCAACAGCGAGATTACTTAGTCAGTGAACGTTTGCTACTGGGCACTCCGGCCTATATTGTGCCCACTCTTAGCATTATTAAAACCGGTTTTGCTTACCAGTTGTTTATTGAGCTTGCTTGCCAATTAGAGCAAGTCAGCAAAATACTTTGTTATCTGGGAGAGCATTCTCAGCCGCTGGCGCTGCAGCAAGTGAGCAGTAATAAACAATACAGTATTTGGACCTTATCCAGCCCTTTTCCGGCCCTCGCCGAGCATTGCCGTTTTAGAGTATTTGACCAACACGATAATGAATTAGCTGAGCAGCACTACCCGCAGCGCTATCAATTTGTTCCTCCATTGTTATAAGCCATAAGCTTACTCTCCAGAAATAGCTACTAAGTTCACAGAATGCTTTAGCTGGCATGCTGCTGCATATTATTTGGCACCAAATGACACTACGCGCCATGAGTGTCTGGATTATTGTTCTCCGCAAGATAAATCATAAAGGAATGAAATATGTTGCGGGGAAGAAATAACATACTAAAACCATTGAATATGGTGGCATTATCAGTTGCGGTGGCGCTAAGTGGCTGTAATTCCGATGAACAGCAGAGTGAAACTACCGGAAGTCATGTGGCATCACCGGAATGGCAAGATCAAATTATCTACTTTTTAATGATTGATCGTTTTAACAATGGCGATCCTAGTTTGAGCGATCAAGGGCAGGGCGAGTTTGACCCAAGTTCAGACAAAAAATTTAGTGGTGGTGACTTAGTGGGCATAGCCGACAAGCTAGATTACATTCAACAGCTTGGTGTCACATCGGTTTGGCTAACGCCACCGGTTGCTAATCAGTGGTGGGATAATGAGCAAAACTATGGTGGTTACCATGGCTACTGGGCGAGAGATTTTCAGAAAGTTGATGAGCACTTTGGTGATTTGACCAGCTACCAAGATTTAGCGCGAGAAATCCACGGCCGCAATATGTACCTCATTCAAGATATTGTGACTAACCATGTAGGAAACTATTTCACTTATGATCAACCTTGGGAATACGACTCAAGCTTGCCATGCCAAGGGTTCCGCTTAATAGATAGCCCCTTAGTTGAAGGGCAAGAACTACCTTATCCCTTAAACCAAAATAACTGTAATGAAGATGGTTCTGGGATCTACCACTGGACGCCAAGCATTAGCGACCATAACGATTCTATTCAGGAGAAAAACTGGCAGCTGTCTGATTTAGATGATTTAAATACCGCTCACCCGGAAGTGCGTGCCTATTTGAAAGAAAGTTATAGAAAATGGATACGTGAGGTGGGGGTGGATGCTTTTCGTATCGATACCGTCAAGTTTGTAGAACACGAGTTTTGGACCGACTTTTTACATGCCAACGATGGAGTAATGGCACAAGCAGAACAAACAGGGCGGAGCAATTTTCTTACCTTTGGTGAAGTATTCGAGAGCTCAAGTGCTTATAACACCGAAGGCGAGCAAAAAATGCTGAGTTACCTAGGGGATGCAGATAACAAACAACTGGCATCCTTACTTAACTTCCCCTTGCAAACCACCATGACGCGAGTATTTGCTGCCGGGCAACCTACCAATTATCTACGGTTTCGTATAGAAAAAATGATGGAGCTGTTTCCTAACCCATACATTTTGCCCAACTTTATCGACAACCACGATATGCCGCGCTTTTTGTCACAAGCTAGCCAAGCAGATTTAAAACAAGCGCTAATGACCATTTTAAGCATTCCGGGCATTCCGGTGATTTATCAAGGCACAGAGCAAGCAATGAGTGCGAGTCGAGACGCGATGTTTGAGGGAGGCTATCGCGAAGATGGTGAGTCGCTCGACTCCTTCGACAGCGGCAGCGAGATGTATTTGTTTATACAACAATTAGCGACGCTACGTAATAATAATCCTGTGATGACGCGTGGAGATATTGAGGTGTTGGCTAGCGACAAGTCGGGTGCCGGTGTATTTGCATTTACTCGTCAGTTAGCGGAGCAAGAAGTGCTGGTAATAATGAATACCGCTAATCAACCCATGCTGTTAAACAGGTTGGCTCTAGACCAAGCAGAAGGCACGGTATTTGAACAGCAAATTCAAGCCAATTGGATACAAGCACCAGCGGGTTTAGTAGTGGATGCAAACGGTGAAGTAAGTGTTGAACTGCCAGCAAAAGCCGCGGTGTTGTATTTTAAAACGAATACTATTGCGGAAGTAGATACTGCTAATTTGGGCATCAGCCTAGATGAAGATTGGACAAACCGAGTGATTAGCGCAGATACCCAGATAACTGGCCGCGCTCAAGCAAATACTCAATTGCAATTGGTGGTGAATGGAAACTTAGCCACAGCAACAGACATACAAGTTGATTCGCAAGGGCAATGGTCGGCCATGTTATCAACTCGACATTTCGCGATCGGTGAGCAGCAGCATCGTTTTGCTATTTATTCAGCCGAAGAAAAAGCCGGTTTAGCCGACGTGCATTTCACTTCAGATTTAGCTTGGTCTGATACACCTGATTTAAGCATTGATGATAGCAACGATGTGCAAGAAGGAACGGGTGGTCCTAATGGTAGTTACTCGTTGCCAGGTGACCCTAGCTTTGACAAGGTAAACAGCCAGTTAGCAATTAACCAAGCTGAAGTGTACTCCGTAGGAAGCAATATTCGACTTAAACTAACCATGGATAAACTCACCGATACTTGGTTGCCACCAAATGGCTTCGACCACGTAGGTTTTACCGTGTTTATTGATTTACCCGAAGACCAAGGGCCTAGCGCAACCGTTCTACCAAAAATTAATGCCAACATGCCTAGTGGTACTTGGAGCCGAAATGCGGTGATATTTGGCTGGCAAAGTTCTATTTATAATGCTCAAGGTGCCGATGCGGATAATTGGGGGGAAGCAGTAACACCTGCACCAAAAGTGACTGTAGATAAGGCTCAGCAAGTCATCTATCTTGATTTTGCAAGTGATTCTCTTGGTAGGCCAAATAGTTTAGATGGTATCCGTTTTTACCTTTCTACCTGGGACTTAGATGGTTTGTCTGCTGTTTATAGACCACTTGCTGAAGATGCTGGCCCGTGGAATTTTTCTGGTGGCGAGGCTAACCAAGAAAAGATTTGGGATGAGTTGCCTATTATCACTCTTAGTGAATAAGCAGCATTGATGATAAAGCCTTCAATGAGTAAGGCTTTATTTACAGCTAAATTGTAATAAATTCAGTGTGTTTCTTATTTTTATTGATCTCGTTATCAATAAATTGATAAAACCTTTTTTCCGTTTATGCTCATCGGTTTTTGCGATGGGCTTTTTACATTCAAGGATCTAAGGATGAATAAGCAACAACTGAAAAGTGTAATGATTAGTGCTGTATTAGGTTTTTCGGGCAGTGTATTGGCAGAAGGCAATGGGCACTGGGGCTATTCTGGTCATCAAGGGCCTGAGCATTGGGGTGAGTTAGCCCCCGAGTTTAGCCTTTGCGCAAGCGGCAAAAATCAATCACCTATTAATATTGATGGCACAACCAAAGGTGAGCTGCCAACTTTGGCGCTTAGTTATAAAGCCGCAGGCAGTGAAGTCATCAACAATGGGCATACTATTCAAGTGAACTACCAGCCTGGCAGCAGTATTAGCCTTGCTGGGCATAGCTTTGAGTTAAAACAGTTTCATTTCCATTCACCCAGTGAAAACACCTTAAAAGGAAAGTCATTCCCGCTGGAAGCGCACTTTGTACATGCCGATGAAGATGGTCACTTGGCGGTGGTGGCAGTAATGTTCGAGCAAGGAGATGAGAACCAAGAATTGGCAAAAGCATGGGCGCAAATGCCCAAACATGCTGGCGAGCAAGCAGCCTTGCTTGATCCGGTAGATGGATTGGCGCTGTGGCCAAAGAGTCACGAGTACTACCGCTTTAATGGCTCATTAACAACACCGCCGTGTAGCGAAGGAGTCACTTGGTTGGTGCTAAAAAAACCAGTTAGTGCTTCCGAGCAGCAAATTCGTGACTTTACTGCAGTAATGAAACACCCCAACAATCGCCCTGTTCAAGCAGTTAATGCGCGGGTCATTGTTGAATAAATCCGCTAATAGCAATATGCCGGGGCTTTAGTTCCGGCAGTCTCACTGAACGCCAAAATATTCTTTAGATTTAAAATAATACAATTAGTCAATGGCTGGTTTTAAATTTTGCCTAAAACTAGATCTGTATTGATGTATTTCGTGAAATCACTATGAAACCACTATTCGTTGAGTTATTTCTCTGACTATTTATCTATTGTTTGTTTTGTTAATAGTTTTATTTGTCATTAATTGAAAAGGAGCGTCACCGATATGAACATCAGTACTTTAGAAAAACTCAACAATAGTAAGCGTGTTAACCCTATTTCTCGATTAAGTCTTAGTGTAGCGGCGGGCTTGTTGGCCTTGTCTAGTTTGCCTGCAGTGGCAGGTTTTAGTACCTCAGGTACTCAACTGCTAGACGCTAACGGGCATGAGGTAATTATGCGCGGGGTAAACCATGCTCACGCTTGGTATAACTACCGCCAAGGTGCATTTAGAGACATTGCTGAAGCTGGCGCAAATACCGTGAGGGTGGTGCTAAGTGATGGTCAGCAGTTTGCTAAAAACGATGCAGAAGACGTGGCCAAAGTGGTTAAGATGTGTAAGTTAAATCGTTTAGTCTGTGTGCTTGAAGTGCATGATGTAACAGGATCAGGTGAAAAAGCTGAGGCCGGCGATTTACAAACCACAGCCGCTTATTGGGTGGAACTTGCAGATGTGCTTAAGGGTGAAGAAGACTATGTGATCATCAACATTGCTAACGAACCCTTTGGTAACAATGTACCTGCAGAAACCTATGTAAATGAACATAAAAAAGCGATAACAACGCTACGAGATGCTGGCTTTACCCACACCATAATGATTGATGCAGCAAACTGGGGACAAGATTGGCAGGAGATTATGTTAGACAATGCCACAGAGGTCGCTTCTGCAGATTCGTTAAACAACATTATGTTTAGTGTGCATATGTACCAGGTTTACCAAAACCGCGAGAAGATCGAGTCCTACGTATCTACCTTTTTGAGCCGCCACAACATGCCACTAATCGTGGGTGAGTTTGGCATGGATCATCAAGGACAAGATGTGGATGAAGATGCTATTTTGGCGGTGGCCGAAGAATATAAAATTGGCTACTTAGGTTGGTCTTGGTCGGGCAATACAGCGCCGGGTACATTTGAACTGGATATGACGGTTAACTTCGATGCCAGCAAACTCACTACTTGGGGCAAACGCCTAATCAATGGCGAAAATGGTATTAAACAAACCTCGGTTCTTGCTTCTGTGTTTGATGGCCAAGAACTACCGGTTGTTCAACAGTGTGATTTTTACGGCACCATTGTGCCTATTTGTTTATACGAAGATGCCGGACACTCTCAAGAAAATGGCGGCAACTGTGTGGGTTACACGATGTGTAGCGAAATTCCTGCAGGCTCGGGCGGCATAGTGGATGGTCCTGTAGACCCAACAGACCCAACAGACCCAACAGACCCAACAGACCCAACAGACCCAACAGACCCAACAGACCCAACAGACCCAACAGACCCAACAGACCCAACAGACCCAACAGACCCAACAGACCCAACAGACCCAACAGACCCAACAGACCCAACAGACCCAACAGACCCAACAGACCCAACAGACCCAACAGACCCAACAGACCCAACAGACCCAACAGACCCAACAGACCCAACAGACCCAACAGACCCAACAGACCCAACAGACCCAACAGACCCAACAGACCCAACAGACCCAACAGACCCAACAGACCCAACAGACCCAACAGACCCAACAGACCCAACAGACCCAACAGACCCAACAGACCCAACAGACCCAACAGACCCAACAGACCCAACAGACCCAACAGACCCAACAGACCCAACAGACCCAACAGACCCAACAGACCCAACAGACCCAACAGACCCAACAGACCCAACAGACCCAACAGACCCAACAGACCCAACAGACCCAACAGACCCAACAGACCCAACAGACCCAACAGACCCAACAGACCCAACAGACCCAACAGACCCAACAGACCCAACAGACCCAACAGACCCAACAGACCCAACAGACCCAACAGACCCAACAGACCCAACAGACCCAACAGACCCAACAGACCCAACAGACCCAACAGACCCAACAGACCCAACAGACCCAACAGACCCAACAGACCCAACAGACCCAACAGATCCAACAGATCCTGTTGATCCTAATGCTGCGTGTAAACACGTAGTGGTTAATTCATGGGAAGGTGGTTTCCAAGGGGCAGTGGTTATCACTAATACTGGCAGCGAACCCATCAATACTTGGCAAGTTAGCTGGGCGTATAGTGATGGTTCAAGCATTAGTAGCTCTTGGAATGCAGAGTTAAATTCTGCCGAGGGATACACCGCTTCTAACCTTGCTTGGAATAGCACTATTGCTGCTGGGCAGTCAGTTGAATTTGGCTTTACTGGAACTGGCGCGGGCATAGCTACCGCGGTAACCGGTGGCGTTTGCCAATAGTTGCCGTTGTTTAAGTAATAAAAGCCATGTTTTGCATGGCTTTTTTCCTTAAGTTTGGATTTAAGCAAGCACCATAGGAGCAGCCACTTGGTCGGCGCTATCTTTATCTTTTAGTTGAGCAATTAAGGCTAGGCTGAATTCAATGGCTGTGCCGGGGCCTTGGCTAGTGATGAGCTTATGGGGTTGATCAACCACTACTCTGTCTAGACTTAATTGGTTTTGTGGTAGCTGCTGGTGAAAGCCAGGGTGGCAAGTTACCGCAGCATCACCCAGTAAATTATGCTCTGCTAGTACTACAGCAGGAGCTGCGCAAATTGCGGCTAACCATTGCTTCGCTTTACGTTGCTTAAGCATGGTAATGAGTGATTCACAGTCACGGAAAGCCTCACTACCGGGAACACCACCGGGTAATACCAACATGTCGTAATCTGCAGCGTCTATTTCACTAATGTGTAAATCGGCCATCAGCTTTACGCCGCGAGAGGCAACAATATCTAAGCGTTTGTTGGCTTCTATACTCACTACGTCTACGATAATCTCGGCTCGGCGTAATACATCGATAATGCTTACGGCTTCAATCTCTTCACTGCCAGAGGCTATAGCTACCATCACTTTAGTCATTGTGTTTCTCCAATCGCTGGATCTGTTGCAGCATGTATTGATTATGTGGGCAAGCCAATTGATGTTTCGCAGCTTGCTTAACTATATAACCATTAATGTAGCCTATTTCACTAAGACGTTTGTGATGTATGTCTTGCTGCATAGAGGAAAAGTTATTGGCAGTTGCTTTCGCCACCTGCAACACCGTTTTGTGTAGGTCATCGGCACTTAAATCAAGCTGTTCTGCAGCGGCTACTTGGCTAACTTCATCGCAAAGTGCGGCAATGTCTTTGGCAAAACGTGTATCTAGCAACTCGCCGTTTCGGCATTGGTGCAATGCAGTGAGAGGGTTAATACAGCAATTGATTGCTAGTTTTCGCCACATAGCTGGGTAAATATTGTCTTGCCAACTTGCGCTTGGTAATGCTTGCTCAAGTGCCATCAAATCTTGTGGCTTTGTGGCGTTTTTTAGGTAAGGCCCAACAACAAGCTGACCCAAGCCAGTGTGTTTTAGCTGTAGTTGAGAATCGGTTTTTTCTTCAATAAGCGCGCCATGAGTATTACTGGCTAAATACAGTTGTTGGGGGGCTAGTTTATCTACGATCTCATGGTCTGCGCCCATCCCGTTCACCACTAGCATTAGTTTGCAATTGTCGGCTAGCTTAAACGCAGACAAGGCTTGTTTTACTTGGTGGGCTTTTACGCATAGTAGCAACCATCGGCAACTAGGTAAGTTGGGAAATACCTTTAAGTTGTTTGTAATCACGCCATATTCAAGGCTATCGAGTTGTAGTGTTAGGTCTTGATTATGCTTTAAGCGTGAGTCAACAAAACACACTTTTTGTTGTTGATGGCTCAACAAGCTGGCCAGTAAGCCACCTACGGCGCCTGCGCCAATAATGGCAAAGTCGTAATAGGGTTCTGTAGAAACAGTCATAAATAGACTCACTAATCTAACAAAATTGGCGCTAGCGTTGCCGCAAGCGATACTCTTTTAGTGGTAACGGGATATAATGCAGCAATTTTCGCATAAGGCCAGATTTTAGGGGAGAGAAAACATGCCTTCATTTGACATTGTTTCTGAGATAGATGCTAACGAAGTTCGCCATGCTTGTGATAATGCAATACGTGAACTGGAAACGCGTTTTGATTTTCGTGGTGTAGAAGCCAGCTTCGAATACAAAGATGAGTCAATTAAGATGACTGCCGAGGCTGAGTTTCAGTTACAGCAAATGCTGCATATTTTGCGTGGCACTTTAGTAAAGCGTTCGGTTGATGCTAAGTCGATTGATTTAGCCTCGGTAACCCGTAGCGGCAAAACCCACTCTCAAGTGGTTAACTTTAAAAACGGGATTGATCAAGCCACCGCTAAAAAAGTGGTTAAGCAGATCAAAGATGCCAAGCTAAAAGTTCAGGCCTCTATTCAAGGTGAACAAGTACGTGTTACTGGCAAGAAGCGTGATGATCTGCAAGCTGCGATGGCATTGGTACGCAGTGGTGAATACGACCAACCGTTCCAGTTTAATAACTTTCGCGACTAAGGCTGTATAGCCAAGGTTTGTTGAACTGCATAAACCGCCATCTGGCGGTTTTTTTGTGTCTGGTGCTTATCTCAAAAACTTTTTAATAAAACTTTCCCACCAAGTGTCCAAGTTTATATTTGTTAAACGTCATTACTATGTCGGTGAAATATGCTTCACTGATTAGATAGCAATTTTAATGGAGTGAAATAATGAGCAATAAACAATATATGTGTTTACTTCGCAGTGACTCGGGCGGCTGCGCACAATTATCTGCCAGTGACATGGAAGTGATGTATGCCAAATTTAATGCTTGGCAAACTAAGTTTGCCGACAACATTGTGGATATGGGCGGTAAGTTAGGCAGTGAAGGGGCGGTGGTTAATCGTGATGAAGTAAAAGATGGCCCCTTCATCGAAGTTAAAGAAATTGTTGGTGGTTATATGTTGCTTACTGCCAGTGATTTGTCAGAAGCTATTGAGGTGATTAAAGCGAGCCCTATGGTCGAAAATATGGGAACCAATATTGAACTTCGAGAAATAAGCAAACCTTGAGTTCCCACGGACAAATAGAGCATCTATTTCGCCACGAGTATGGCCAACTCGTGGCGTTATTGGTTCGTCGTTTTGGCTTTGAGCATTTTGAGCAAGTAGAAGATGCGGTGCAGTGGGCGATGGCCCAAGCGCTTGATAATTGGTTGAAACAGGCCGTGCCAGACAAACCCTCTGCTTGGCTCTATCAAGTGGCACTGCGTTACCTTTTGTCGCAGTTTCGCCAACAGCAAAGCCATGCTAATTTGCTAGCCCATACTGAGGAGCTACAAACTGAAGTACTGGTAGAGCCGCCACTTAGTGGAGAATTAAGTGACGCGTTGTTGCGAATGTTGTTTGTTGCTAGTGATGAGGCTTTAGCGGTGGAGTCGCAACTGGTTTTCACTCTAAAAAGTTTGGTGGGGTTTAGCATTAAAGAAACCGCATTGCGGCTATTTATTAGTGAGGCTAATGCTTATAAGCGCTTTAGTCGTGCTAGAAAACACCTACAACAGCAACCCTTGCAACTAGACAGCTTAAACGAGCAAGACATGCAACGGCGTTTGCCCGCAGTGTATCGGGTATTGTATTTACTATTTACCGAAGGCTATTTGTCTTCTCATGAAGACTTATCTATTCGCCAAGATTTATGTGAAGAGGCAATTCGTTTAACTGGGTTGCTAAGCCAACATGCCTTGGGCAATCGGCCCGAAAGCTACGCTTTGTTAGCGCTTATGTATCTAAATACAGCTAGGTTGCCCGCGCGACAACAAGCGGGTGAGCTACTGCTGTTGCAAGAACAAGATCGTAGTAGCTGGAATCAGGCGCAAATTGCTATGGGCTTACGTTGTTTGCAGCGTTCGGCACAAGGTGAGCAATTGTCTCGCTACCATATAGAAGCTGGCATAGCGGCAGAACACTGCTTGGCTTCTTCTTTTGAGCAGACTCGTTGGCATAAAATAGTGGAGGCCTATCTGTTGCTAGAAAAGCTGGCGCCTTCACCCTTTCATATTCTCAATCGAGCAGTAGCGCTAGCGCAATGGCAAGGGGCAAAGGTTGGCTTGGCAGAGCTGGAGAGTTCTCAAGTTCCTAGTTGGCTGAGTCGCTCCTATCATTGGTATGCAGTATTGGCAGACTTACAATTTCGCAGTGGAGAACAGAAACTGGCAGAGCAAAATGCCCAGCTAGCACTAGAGCAGGCCCCTAGCGCTACGATTAGGCGTTTATTAAGTAAGCGCTGGCGCTTAGTTGCGCCTGAAGATAGCGCTTAAGTTTGTTTGCTGGATTCGTTATGCGCCAATATCTTGGTAAAGTAGCCTTTCAAGCTGAGTAACATGATTAAACTTGGTACAACCATCACCGCGGTTAAGATGAAAAATAGTGGCCAAGATTCTAAATAATCTGCCAAGCTACCGCTGAAAGAGGCGAGCGTGGTTCGGCCTAAGTTGCCCAAACTGGCAAGCAAGGCGTATTGAGTTGCCGAGAACGCTTGGCCAGTAAGCACCGTTAAAAACGAAACAAAGGCTACTGTGGCAAAGGCACTGGTAAAGTTATCGACAATAATGGTAGCTAAAAATAGTTGTTCATCTGGGCCGGTCGCGGCAATCCAGGCAAACATTAAGTTACTGCTAGCCATAGCAATACCACCTAATATAAGCCCTTTAATAATGCCAAAGCGTACATTAAAGGCACTGCCAACAATGGTGAATAAAACCGTTGCACCCCAACCAATAAGTTTAGAGTAATGGCCAATTTGCTCGTTACTAAAGCCTACTTCGCGGTAGAAGGTAATTGACATGCGGCCTAAGAATGCTTCGCCAATTTTGAATAGAAACACAAACAGCAACAAGGTTATGGCTACGCGCACCCCGTTGCGGCGGAAAAAATCTAAAAACGGTTCGGCAACCGTTACCGTTAACCAAGCTACCAAAGGTGATTTAGTGCCAAGGTATTGAGCATGGCGCGCTTCGGCTTGTTGTTGCAATGCTTCACGGTTGCTAATAGGTTCTTTCACTAACACGGTAAAGAGCATCAATAGCGCAACAATGAAACACATGCCTAAATAGACACCATTCCAACCAATGCTGTCGGCGTTAATAAATGCCAAATACCCCGGCAGAGAATAGCCCGTCCACCAACCGATTACGGCCATGGCCGAGGCTTGCGGTAAGCGATGTGAATCGCTATTTGCAAAGGTATCGATACGGTAAGCATCAATGGCAATATCTTGGGTGGAAGAGGCAGTGGCGATGCACAAGGCCAGCAGCGAGGTAAAGACTAAGCTGTTGGCTGGGTCAAACTGGGCAATGCCAAAGGTACACAGCAACACGATACTTTGGCACAAAAATATCCAACTTCTACGCTGGCCGAGCCAAGCATGTAAAACGGGAAGTTTTACCCTATCAACTAAGGGAGCCCATAAAAAATTGATGGCATACACGGTAAATACCGAGCCAAAAAAGCCAATGGCTGAGCGTGACAAACCTGCGTCGGTAAGCCAGCCCGACATATTTGAGCCAATTAGTACCCACGGAAAGCCGCTGGCACAACCGAGCATAAATACCCAAAGCAATCGTTTATCTAAATAAGAACGTAGGGTCTGAGACCAATTTAGCGATGAGTTCATTTATAGCTCGGTTAAGTTGTGGCGAGTTTACGGTTGGCTTTCGTCAACAATGACTACATCTTCAATAATCACTTTTTCCATAGGAACATTGCGCATGCCAGGGATAGGACCTGTTTTAGTTGGCTTGCTTACAATTCTATCCACTACGTCCATGCCCGAAGTGATCTCTGCAAATACCGTGTAGCCGTATTTATTTGCGCTGCCGTCTAAATAGGCATTATCGATAACGTTGATGAAAAACTGACGAGTAGCACTGTGTGGGTCGTTAGTGCGTGCCATAGCAACGGTGCCACGCTTGTTGCTCAAGCCGTTTTTCGATTCGTTTTCAACTGGGCGATAAGTATCTACTTTTTCGTAGTTAATTGAGTAGCCGCCACCTTGCACCATAAAGTTAGAAATGGTGCGGTGAAATAACGTACCTTTAAAGCTGCCGTCTTCTACATAGCGAAGGAAATTAGCGACAGTTTTTGGCGCAGCTTCGGCATTCAGTTCCATTTCAAATTCACCTTGGTTAGTGATGAATCTTAAGGTTTGTGCACTAGCGCCAAGACTTAATGTAGCGAAAACACAAGCCACCAAGGTGTTACGGAAAATGCCCAAGTTCATAATTGATACTCCAATACTTCAATAAGTTGCGGGTCGTTAGCGATTTGTGTCAGTAGTTCAGAAAGCTGTTGGCTCATGGCTTCGCTTTGCTTGCTTACGTTGACAGAAAACGCACCTTCATTAGTGTGGGTGGAACGAAATTGTTTGCTTAAGGTTTTGTGAGGGGTGTCGATAGTTACCTTTAAACGCATAACAGAACTAGCTGTATGTTTAACGCTGCTTTCTTCTACTTTGTTGGCCAATTCTAGTATATCGATGGTAATTAGGTTTGGTGACTCAGGCACAAAACCAATGCCTTGTTGTTGCCAAGCGCTAGAGAGCTGTTGCTCGATGTTTAGACGCAAATTGTTGCCGCTTGAAATCAGCTGGGCTTGTTCTTCACCTTCTTGGTGAATGCTAATTAAAAATCGGTTACTGCGTAAATCTTGAGATTTTATTGCAGCAATGATTGAGTGTTGAGCCGAATCATTAACCTCAATGCTTGGGGTTAATGCGACTTGCTGCGGTTGGCTGCTGCAGGCGCTAAGCCCTAATACGCCGCTAATTAGCAAAGCGGGCAATAAAAACTGAGTTTTCAAGTTGTTCACCTTAATGAGTGGATTAACGCTTAGTGCTGCTCAGAATAACAAATTTGTTATTGCTCGCCAGTAACTTATAACCGCCAAAGTAAGATTTTAATAGTGGGTGATAGCCCAAGTGTCGGTTAGCTACCACTATCAGTTGGCCGCCACTACGCAAGCAGCGTTTAGCGTCACGAAACATTTGTTGGGCAATATGCGTAGAAATGGTGTTCTGTTGATGAAAAGGCGGATTACATAACACGAGATCGGCACTGTTGTCGGCTTGATGCTGCAAAGCGTTGTCGTGGTTAAACTCACAATCTGCTAATCGCTCTAGAAAGTTTAAGCTTACATTATTTTTTGCCGAGGCTAAGGCCATAGCCGATTCGTCACAAAAAGAGACTTTAGCTTTGGGATAATGTTTGAGCGCTTGCAAACCCAGTAGGCCATTGCCACAACCTAAATCAACCACCGCTTCAAAATCGCCCTGCGGAAAATTTTCTAACATAAAGCGGCTGCCAATATCTAATTTACCGAAGCAAAATACATTGGCATGGTCGTTTAGCTTGAATTGGTGCTCTGCAACTTTCCACTGTTTTGGATAAGGGCTAGTAGAGCTAATACCTTGATAGTGGCCAAACAATAGGCGGGCTTTTTTCTTCGCCAGCGAAGTGCTTACCTTACCAAGGTGTTTTTCAAATAAAGAGAAAACTGACTTAGGTAAGTTCTTTAGCATTACTCCGCAGGCAAAAAGGCTATCAGCTGACAATATCGCTTGCAGTGCAATTAGTTGGTATTCCAAATAATTTAAGCTTTTGGGCTGACGCATTAACACCATGTCACTGGCTGGAAGACTATCGGTGCTGCTAAGCAGAGTGAGCCGCCCATCCATAGTTAAGTTATTTGCTTTTAAGTTCTCAGCTAAGGCTTGTTGTGCAATAAAAGAGTCGCTTAACCAATGTATTTGGCTATCGGCAAACTCAGGGGCGGCCAACAGAGCACAGGCAAGTGCACCAAATTCATCATTCATAATGAGTATGCGTTTGGTTGCGGTGGTTTGCTCAAAGGCAAAGTTGAGCATCAGTTCATCAGCAGCATTCCATGCTTGTAAATCGTTTGTCGCCTGTTTTGGGTAGCGCGATAAGCTCAAATGGAGCGAGTTAATTTGCAATTCATGACTCATATTGGATTTGTATGCTGCAGGCCTTGATTAGTGGCAGCAGTGTATCTAAGTTGAGGGCTAAACTAAAGCAACACCCATATGGAAATAGGCTGTCGTACGTGGTGCTAGCAGAAGATACTCAAGTAGAAAACATTGTTCATCATCAGCAGTGGCTAAAAGCCGAGTCTGCTGAGGCATTTTATCGACAATCGCTTACCAAGCTGCCTTGGCAGCAACATACCATCAAAATATTTGGCAAAACTTGCTTGGAGCCACGCCTTTCCTTGTGGATAGGCGATGCGAATACCGCTTATCGTTATTCGGGCGAGTGGCGTACGCCTTTGTCTTGGCCTAGCTTTTTATTACCACTAAAGTTTGCCGTGCAGCAAAAGTGCGGGCAGCAGTTTAACAGCGTATTACTAAACTATTATCGAGATGGTCATGATTACATGGGCTGGCATAGTGACAACGAAAAGCAATTGGGTAAGCAACCGGTGATTGCTTCTTTGAGTTTAGGCCAAGCGCGTCGTTTTTTATTTCGTAATAAATCCAAAGATCAAAAACACGAGTATTTACTGGAGCATGGCGATTTATTGGTAATGAATAGATTATGCCAAGACCAATGGCAACACAGTTTGCCTAAGGCTTTGCGGATAAAACAGCCGAGGATCAATTTTACTTTTCGTTATACAATGCCAGATGACTAATCAATACAGGGAACAGTTATGCGGGTTGAAACACTAATCACCAATAAATTGCAGCAACATTTTGCTCCAACGCATTTAGAAGTGGTAAATGAAAGTAATATGCATAATGTGCCTGCTGGCTCAGAGAGCCATTTTAAAGTGACAATTGTGAGTGAGGCCTTTGAAGGTAAACGTTTATTGCAACGCCATCGAGCGGTAAATCAGTTGCTTGCCGAAGAGCTTAAAAATGAAATTCACGCTTTAGCAATGCATACTTTTACGCCTGCGCAATGGGCTGAGCAACAACAAGTACCTAGTTCACCTCAGTGCCGTGGTGGACAATAGCTAACACACTGCATCAAATAAGGATTGTTTAATGCGGGTATATATAAAGGTGGCGTTATTAACGTTGCTATTGAGTGCTTGCTTTGATCGCTCGGCGAATCAAGGCGAATCTCAACCAGTTGAGTACACATGGACCTTAGTGACCTCTTGGCCAAAGCACCTACCTGGTTTAGGCTCAACACCGGACCGCTTTGCTGAAGAAGTAGCCGCGATGAGTAATGGCCGTATGCAAATAAATGTATATGGCGCTGGTGAGCTTTATCCCGCCTTAGAGGTATTTAGCGTAGTGTCGGAAGGGAAAACTGAAATGGGCCATAGTGCAGCCTACTATTGGCAAGAGCAGCTTCCTGCGGCGGCATTTTTTAGTTCGGTGCCTTTTGGCATGCAAGCAAAAGAGCTGAATGCCTGGTTATACCTTGGAGGAGGCTTAGAGCTATGGCGTGAGTTATATGCGCCTCACAACTTAATTCCGTTTCCTGGTGGCAATACCGACGCGCAAATGGGTGGCTGGTATAACAAAAAAATATCCACTATTGCAGACTTTAAAGATCTAAAGATGCGTTTGCCCGGCCTAGGTGGGCGAGTACTTGAATTAGCAGGCGGCCAGCCAACAAATTTACCCGCTGGGCAGCTTTACACTGCTTTGCAATCTGGTGAGTTAGACGCTGTTGAGTGGGTGGGACCATACAACGATCTTGCGTTTGGCTTTCATAAAGTAGCACCTTACTACTATTACCCAGGCTGGCATGAGCCGAGTACCTCCTTAGAATTTGTGATAAACCAAGATGCTTTTGCCGCCTTGCCTGCTGATTTACAACGAATTGTTGAAAATGCCACCAAAGTCGTTAATCAAGAAACCCTTAACGAATATGTGGTCTACAATATAGAAGCGCTCAATGTGCTGGCCAACGAGCATGGCGTAGAGGTTTTGGCATACCCCGATGACGTGCTTGCTTCGCTTAAAAGTTTCAGTGTTGAAGTGATCCAAGAGTTAGCCCAGCAGGATCGGTTCTTTGAAAAGGTTCTCAGTAGTTATCAGCGGTTTCAATTTGGCGTACTTAAGTACAATCAGGTGAAGCTGGATCCAACAACCTTAGAATAAGCTAAAAATCACCACAAAATAATTAGGGTGATATGTCAGCAATTTGAGCTTTGTTTGGTGGAAGCATGACTTGTTTTACAAGTCTGTTAACAATCCGCTAACACTTAAGTCGAATAGGTTAGGTTTTTGGCCTTTTTCTTTGGAGAAATAGGATTAATTGGTGCTAGAATACACGCGATTTCTGTGTCTTGTTAGTTAATTGTCTAAGACTTGTTAGCTGAACTACCCAATTTTGAGTACAAAAGTTACACAGAAATCATCGCTCGTCTTCCGACCCAACACATGTGTAAGAGAGTATGATTACAATAAATAAAGGACTGGATCTGCCTATAAAAGGCGGTCCCAAACAGCAAATAGTAGACGCGTCTATTGTTACCAAAGTTGCTGTACTCGGAGAAGATTATGTAGGCATGCGTCCTACAATGAAGGTTCGAGTGGGTGACGTGGTAAGCCAAGGTCAGACGCTGTTCGAAGATAAGAAGAACCCCGGCGTTGTATTTACTGCACCTTGTGCTGGCGTTGTTCAAGAAATTAACCGTGGTGCCCAACGTGTATTGCAGTCTGTTGTTATTGAAAAACAAGACGGCGATAGCATCGACTTTGGTGCCCTAAGCGATGCAGAAATCGACAGCGCAGATCGCGCTACGATTGTAGACAAGTTAGTTAAGTCAGGCCAATGGGTTGGCTTAAGAACTCGTCCTTATAGCAAAGTGCCAGCAGTAGACTCAGAACCTTCTGCCATATTTGTTACTGCCATCGACACTAACCCTCTCGCTGCCGATCCCAAAGTAGTAATAGACCAAAACGAAAGTGCTTATTTAACAGGCTTACGTGTTTTGTCTCGTTTAACTGCTGGGGAAGTTTTTGTTTGTAAAGCAAATGATAGCTTACCTAAATCGGATGCAGCCCGTGTTGAAGAGCACGTATTTGCTGGCCCGCATCCAGCAGGTTTAGCTGGAACGCATATTCATACCTTAAAGCCTGCTAGTGCTCAGCGCACAGTTTGGACGCTTTCTTACCAAGAGGTAATTGCATTTGGTCACCTATTTGCTAGCGGTAAAGTTTACAACCAACGGGTTGTGTCTTTGGCTGGTCCAGTGGTTAAAGAACCTCGTTTAGTGCGTACTGAGTTAGGTGCTAATGTTGTTGAGTTGACCGATGGAGAGTTGGTTGACGGCGAGCACCGCGTTATCTCTGGTTCAGTGCTTATGGGTAATCATGCTACTGGTCCTCACGCTTATATTGGTCGTTATCACCAGCAGGTTGTTGCGCTGGAAGAAGGTTACGAGAAAGAGTTTATGGGCTGGGCTGTGCCTGGTACCAGTAAGTTCTCTTTAGCGAGAATATTTATCTCTGGCCTTAATAAGAGCAAATTGTTCCCGTTCACTACCACTACCGGTGGTAGCTCTAGAGCGATGGTGCCAATTGGTCAGTACGAGCGCATTATGCCGCTAGATATTTTACCTACGTTATTGCTTCGAGATTTGTTGGCTAATGATACCGACAGTGCTCAACAATTAGGTTGTTTAGAGCTAGATGAAGAAGATTTAGCACTGTGTACCTTTGTGTGTCCTGGCAAATACGAGTACGGTAGCGTGCTACGTGATTGTTTGACCAAGATTGAGAAGGAAGGTTAAGCATGAGCAGTATTAAAGATTATATTGAAAAGATTGAGCCGCAATTCTTACCTGGTGGTAAGCATGAAAAGTGGTTCGCTTTATACGAAGCTATCGCGACGTTTTTATACTCGCCAGGCTTAGTAACCAAGAAAAACACCCACGTACGTGATGCGATTGACTTAAAACGTATCATGATTTTTGTTTGGGTTGCCTTAATGCCGGCTATGTTCTTTGGCATGTATAACGCGGGTATCCAAGCTAACGAAGCCATTATCGCTGGCGCAGGTACTGTACCAGACGACTGGCATGGCGCATTAATTAGCATGCTAGGGGTTCCAACGGGCGCCGAAGCTGGCTGGATTGCGTCGATGATATATGGGGCAATTTTCTTTTTACCTATCTATCTAACCGCTTTTGTTGTTGGTGGCTTCTGGGAAGTATTGTTTGCTTCTGTGCGTGGCCATGAAGTTAACGAAGGTTTCTTTGTTACTTCTATCTTATTTGCACTTACGTTGCCTGCAACCATGCCGTTATGGCAAGTTGCTTTAGGTATCACCTTTGGTGTTGTAGTGGCCAAAGAAGTATTTGGCGGCACCGGCAAAAACTTCCTAAACCCTGCTTTAGCTGGCCGTGCTTTCTTGTTCTTTGCTTACCCAACAGCCATTTCTGGCGATGCGGTATGGACAGCAGTAGATGGCTACTCAGGCGCAACTGCATTAAGCGTTGTTGCAGCAGAAGGTATGCAGGGTTTAGTTGACCAAGGCATTTCTTGGAGCGACGCATTCTTTGGCTTTATTCAAGGCTCAAGTGGTGAAACATCTACGTTCTTGCTAGCTCTTGGTGGTCTATTCCTGATCTTCACCCGCATTGCATCATGGCGCATTGTTGCCGGCGTATTAGTCGGTATGGTGATTAGCAGCTTGCTCTTGAACGCGATTGGCTCTGACAGCAACATGATGTTCCAGCTACCTCCACATTGGCACTTAGTATTGGGTGGTTTTGCTCTTGGTATGTTCTTTATGGCAACCGACCCAGTATCAGCTTCATTTACTAACAAAGGTAAGTGGTGGTACGGCGGTTTAATTGGTGTGATGGTGGTGTTAATTCGCGTAGTTAACCCGGCATTCCCAGAAGGCATGATGTTGGCAATTCTATTCGCTAATTTGTTTGCTCCAATCTTTGACTACTTTGTAGTTCAAGCCAATATCAAACGGAGGCTTGCTCGCGATGGCCAGTAATGATTCCTTAGCCAAAACCATTAAGGTTGTTGTTGGCGTAAGTTTAGTGTGTTCAATTGTTGTATCTCTTGCAGCAGTTGGTCTACGAGGGATGCAGCAGCAGAATGCGGTTGAAGATAAGCAGAAAAATATCTTGGCAGTATCTGGTGTAGCCCTAGATGGTCGTAAGGTAGCTGATGTTTACTCGCAGGTGATTGAGCCACGCGTGATTGATATCGAAACCGGTGAGTTTGTTTCTCAAGATCAAATTGACCCTGCTACCTTTGAACAGCGCAAATCAGCTAAAGATCCAGCAACCAGTATTCGTTTATCTAGCGAAGAAGATATTGCCGGTATCGTACGTCGTTCTAACCTTGCTAGTGTGTATCTTGTTAAAGACGAGCAAGGCGAAATTGAACGGGTTATTTTGCCAGTACATGGTCGTGGTCTTTGGTCAACTATGTACGCGTTCTTGGCTATTCAGCCAGACGGCAATACCGTTGATGCGATTGTTTACTATGACCAAGGGGAAACTCCTGGTTTAGGTGGTGAAGTAGCTAATCCATTGTGGCAAGACAAGTTCATCGGCAAAAAGCTGTTTGATGAAAACGGCGATACTGCGATCTCTGTGATTAAAGGTAGTGCTCCAGCTGACTCACTTTACGAAGTGGACGGATTATCTGGTGCAACGCTAACCAGTAACGGTGTCGATGCCACCTTCAAATTTTGGTTAAGTGATAAAGGCTTTGGTAAGTTCCTTGCCAAGTTGCAACAGGGAGGCCTAAACAATGGCTGATGCTAAGGAAACCAAAAAGGTTCTATTTGGGCCTGTTTTTGCAAATAACCCTATCGCGCTGCAAGTGCTTGGTGTTTGTTCTGCATTAGCGGTAACCAGTAAGTTAGAAACTGCGTTTGTAATGACCCTAGCCGTAATTGTTGTTACTGCATTCTCTAACTTGTTCATCTCTATGATTCGTAATCACATTCCTAGCAGTGTGCGAATCATTGTTCAAATGGCGATTATTGCTTCATTAGTAATTGTGGTAGACCAAGTGCTTAAAGCGGTGGTGTATGACATTTCTAAACAGCTCTCGGTATTTGTTGGTTTGATTATTACCAACTGTATCGTAATGGGCCGTGCAGAAGCCTTCGCAATGAAGGAGCCACCGTTTAAATCATTCCTTGATGGTATCGGTAATGGCTTAGGCTATGGTGCTATTTTGATGTCGGTAGGTGCGGTTCGTGAACTATTTGGTTCGGGCTCGCTATTTGGTATTGAAATTATGCCATTGATCAACAATGGCGGTTGGTACCAACCAAACGGCTTATTGTTATTGCCTGCTTCGGCATTCTTCATTATTGGTTTGTTGATTTGGGCCTTGCGTACTGCATACCCAGAGCAAGTAGAGCCGAAGGAGTAATCGAGTGGAACATTATATTAGTTTGTTAGTTCGCTCTATTTTCATTGAAAATATGGCTTTAGCTTTCTTGCTAGGTATGTGTACCTTCCTAGCGGTTTCTAAGAAAGTTAAAACTGCATTTGGCTTAGGTGTAGCGGTTATTGTGGTATTGGGTATCTCAGTACCAGTAAACCAACTTATCTACTTCAACTTATTGGCCCCTGGCGCGCTTAGCTGGGCTGGCTTGCCAAATGCTGATTTAAGCTTTTTGGGCTTCATTACCTTTATTGGTGTTATTGCTGCCTTAGTACAAATACTAGAAATGGTATTAGATAAGTACTTCCCGGCCTTGTACCAAGCTCTAGGTATCTTCTTACCGTTGATTACCGTTAACTGTGCCATCTTCGGTGGTGTATCGTTCATGGTGCAACGTGAGTACAACCTAGGCGAATCTTTGGTATACGGAATAGGTAGTGGTATCGGTTGGATGTTAGCCATTGTGGCGCTAGCCGGTATTCGTGAAAAGATGAAGTATTCAGACGTGCCAGATGGTTTACGTGGTTTAGGTATTACCTTTATCACCGTAGGTTTAATGGCAATGGCGTTTATGTCGTTCTCAGGCGTTCAGCTTTAAGACGGCCAATAACTACAAGGAAAATTAGTCGATGGAAATTATTCTCGGCGTAACCATGTTTACCTTGCTCGTCTTGGCTTTAGTAACAATCATTTTGTTTGCTAAGTCTAAGCTGGTAAGTTCTGGTGACATTCAAATTTTAATTAATGATGACCCTGCCAAGGCGATTACTACTCAAGCGGGTAGCAAGTTGCTGGGTGTATTAGGTAATTCAGGTATCTTCGTATCTTCTGCTTGTGGTGGCGGTGGCTCATGTGGTCAATGTCATGTTCACATTCATGAAGGTGGCGGTGATATTCTTCCTACTGAATTAGATCATATTAGCAAGCGTGATGCTGCTACTGGTTTACGTTTAGCCTGTCAGGTTAATGTTAAGCAAGACATGAAAATTTCGTTACCAGAAGAAATTTTTGGTGTGAAAAAATGGGATTGTGAAGTTATCTCTAACGATAACAAAGCAACCTTCATTAAAGAGCTTAAACTGCAAATTCCTGATGGTGAATCAGTGCCATTCCGTGCGGGTGGTTACATTCAAATTGAAGCACCAGCTCACCACGTTAAGTACTCTGACTTTGATGTAGAAGAACAATACCGTGGCGACTGGGAACACTTTGGTTTCTTCAACTTAGAGTCAAAAGTTGATGAAGAAACCATTCGTGCATACTCAATGGCGAACTACCCTGAGGAAGAAGGCATCATCATGTTGAACGTGCGTATTGCTACGCCGCCGCCAAACAATATGAGCCTACCTTGCGGTAAGATGTCTTCGTACATCTTTAACCTAAAAGCAGGTGATAAAGTTACTATCTCTGGTCCATTTGGTGAGTTCTTCGCGAAAGAAACCGATGCTGAAATGGTATTTATTGGTGGTGGTGCAGGTATGGCACCTATGCGTTCGCACATTTTCGACCAGCTTAAGCGATTGAGCTCGAAGCGTAAAATTAGCTTCTGGTATGGTGCACGTTCACGTCGTGAGATCTTCTATGAAGAAGACTTCGACATGTTGGCCCGTGAAAACGAAAACTTTGAATGGCATGTTGCTCTATCTGATCCGCAACCTGGTGACGATTGGGAAGGTAAAACAGGCTTTATTCATAACGTATTGTTTGAAAACTACTTACGTGACCACGATGCTCCAGAAGATTGTGAGTACTACATGTGTGGTCCACCGGTAATGAATGCTGCTGTTATTAACATGCTTAAAGATTTAGGCGTGGAAGACGAAAACATTCTACTTGATGACTTTGGTGGCTAAACCGTGAGTTTAGTGAAGCATTATTGGCTAGCCCTGCTTGGGCTAGCCTTTTTTATTAGTGGCTGTAGTGAGCAAAATAATTTGTATACCTTACAAATTGAAGGGCGCACTATGGGAACCTATTACCAAATAAAGTTAGTTGCGCCTAAGGCCAAACTGCCAGGTGGCGACAAGCTGCAAGCTAAAATTGACCAAGTGTTACAACAAGTCAATCAAGAGATGTCTACCTACATAGCCGATTCGGAATTGTCACGTTTTAACCAGCACTCTAGTAATCAGGCGATTAGCATTTCAGATAATCTAGCTTTGGTGATTGAAGCCTCTTTACAGCTCTCAGAAGACTCTAATGGTGCTTTTGACGTAACCGTAGGTCCATTGGTTAACTTGTGGGGGTTTGGCCCAGAGGGGCGTCCTGAGAAGCGACCTAATGACCAGCTACTTGACGAGACTCGTGCTAAAATTGGCTACCATCACTTGAGTTTGAATGCTGGTAAGTTGTCAAAGGATCTACCTGAGCTTTATGTAGATTTATCAGCAATTGCAAAAGGCCACGGAGTAGACCGTGTTGCCGATTTGCTGGAAGCTGAAGGTTACCTGAACTACATGGTCGATATTGGTGGTGAGTTACGCCTAAAAGGTCACAATGACAAAGCCCTTGGCTGGCGCATTGCTGTAGAGAAACCCTTGGCTGAACAGCGGGCGGTTCAAAAAGTGATTGCACCGGGTGATAATGGTTTAGCGACATCGGGTGATTATCGAAATTATTTTGAGCAAGATGGGGTCAGATATTCACACACCATCAATCCAAATACCGGTAAACCGATTGCCAACCATATTGTGTCGGTAACCGTTATCGATGAAACCAGCATGATGGCCGACGCTTACGCCACCGCATTTACGGTAATGGGTGTGGAGCAAGCGATGGAATTTGCTGAAGCTAAGCAGCTAGCGGTGTATATTATCGAGAAGCAAGAGAACGAATTTGTTGAGCATATCAGTGCCAAATTTGTGCCTTTTGTAGTCCAATAACAGAATAAGGAGTCGTAATGGCTTATTTTTTGGTGACATTCATTTTCTTCATGGTGGTTATTGCCGCTATGGCTGTGGGCTACATTTTCCAAAAGAAAACCATTAGTGGAAGCTGTGGCGGAATTGCTTCTTTAGGCATCGAAAAAGTGTGTGACTGCCCCGAGCCTTGCGATAAGCGCAAAGCCAAAATGGCCTTGGTTGAGCAGAAGAAAAAAGCCCGCCAAGCCATGTTAGATGAGCATCGCATTATCTAAGGCTAACGGCTTTATCATTTAAAAAAAACAGCGCCTTTGCGCTGTTTTTTTGTTTTATACCAATCACACTAAGTAAGTGATCAGAAATAACGCAGGAAAAATACTCGAGAAAAAGGCAGGATTTTGCGATAAGTAGTTATTCTACAATCAAAAATCCTAACGCAGTTATCGAGAATTTTAACCAGATAGAATGAACAGTTACTTAGTACGATTGGTATTAGTGCTAGTCCCCTTTGGCTATTCCTTCACGCCTAGGATCGGCCGCACCTACTAACCTATCGTGGTAGATCCTTATGCCTTGTAAACCCGAAGTCATATCTTTGATTTTGGTTTTGTAGCCTAAGGCTTCTAAAGCCAATTGCTGATCTGCACCGGCTGTATTGGCTTCCAGCTCAAAGGTGCCAAAACGATTGTTTAAATGAGGCTGTTCAACCGCTTGCTGTAGGCTCATTCCCCAGCTCAAGTGGTTAACTAAACTCTGCGCTACATAACCGATAATGCTACTGCCACCCGGTGAGCCAATGGCAATAATTGGCTGTTTGTTTTCCATAACAATGGTTGGCGCCATAGAAGAGCGAGGGCGTTTATTGGCTGCGACTCCATTCGCCACTTTCTTACCGTTTTTCTCAGCGACAAATGAGAAGTCAGTCAGCTGATTGTTAAGTAAGAATCCTTTTACAAATACTCTCGAACCAAAGGCATTCTCAATGCTACTGGTCATCGACAATACGTTGCCTTGGGCATCCACAATACTGATGTGAGTGGTAGAAGGAAGCTCTAGGCTTTGGTCCATGCTGCGATAGGCGTTTAAAGGCAACTCGCCAGGGCTAACCGAGGTTAAGGCTTTATCACCACTTAACAGCTTAGCGCGTTTGGCGAGGTACTCGGGGCTTAGTAAGTTGCTAAGTGGCACGTTGACAAAATCACTGTCGGCAAGGTAGGCGCCTCGGTCTGCAAAGGCTAGGCGAGAAGCATCGCCGAGAATACGCCAGCTTTGTGGATTATTAGGCCCCCAGTCTGCCAAGGGGTAATGTGCAGCGATGCCGAGGATCTGTCCAACGGTGCTAGCGCCTGAACTCGGTGGCCCCATGCCACATATTGAGTATTGAAAGTAAGCAGAGCAAAGGGCAGGGCGCTGTTTTACTTGGTAATTGGCTAGATCTTTTTCACTAAGCAAACCCGGGTTGTCATTGAATTGACCAACAGCCGTAACAATTGCTTTGGCGGTATCACCTTGATAAAAACCTGAAGCGCCTTGCTCTGCGACCAACTGTAAGGTGTTAGCGTAATCAGGGTTTTGTAGTAAGTGCCCTTCGCGTAAAGGCTCGGTTGAGTCATCAAAGAAGTAGTCGCGGCTAGTTGGGTAGCGACCGAGGCGTTCAGCGTCGCCAGCAATTAACTTAGCCAATCGCGGGCTCACTCTAAAACCTTCTTTAGCTAAGCCAATTGCCGGTTTAAACAAATCTTGCCAATTGGCGCTACCGTAGCGCTGATGCATTTCTTCAAACAGCGCGATAACTCCAGGTGTGCCTACTGAACGCCCACCCACCACCGCATCATAAAACTTTAGTGGTTTACCTTGTTGGTCCAAAAACAAGCCAGCATCAACTTGTGAAGGGGCGGTTTCTCGGGCGTCAAAGGTGGTGAGTTGTTGCTTGGCTGCATCGTAATACACTACAAAAGCGCCGCCACCAATACCTGAGGATTGCGGCTCAACCAAACCTAGTACGCTTTGCACGGCAATCATTGCATCTACGGCGTTGCCACCTGCTTTTAGCACCTCATAACCGGCTTCAACCGCTAAGGGGTTAGCAGCCGACACCATGAATTTTTTGGCAGTGACCTCGGTCTTAGCCTGCACTCCGCTGGCTAACTCTGGGGCATAAGCATCGGCGCTTTGGCTATTTGAATAGCAAAAGCCGCTAATTATTAGGGTTGATGCAATGAGGCTGCGAGTAAACATGCTAAATCCTTTTTTAATGCGTATTTAGCCAGTGTAGCAGTCCATATATTAATCGCCATCGCTTGTTTATATGACTGAATTTATGCAGGTTTTTCTATTTGTATGAGAATTGAGCACAGCGGTGACGTAGATAAGAGACAGCTTGAAGCCGCATAACTCGTCGGTTTTGGCTTTTATTACTATTTAGGTGTCGCTTGTAGGCGACGCTGGCATTTTAATTGCGTCCCTGGATTTTGGTTAAGTTGTTGATTTTAATTGTTTTTTAAAAGTTGGTTCGGCCTTTGCTATATGTAGTTCGTCAACCGCTAAACCTAGTTAGCGGCCATTTAGTGAAGTAGATGTTAAACAAGGAGTTTCTTATGAACTTGAAGTATAGCTTTCCAGTGTTAGCGCTATTTGTAGCCAGCCTAGCCTCGGCAAATAGTGAAGTGTTCAAAGACCTAGATACCAACCAAGATTTGGTGGTAAGCATGGAAGAAGCTGCCGAACTACCGATCCTTACTGAAGTATGGAGTGAGCTTGATACAGACCAGGATGGTGTATTAAGCCAAGCAGAATTCATAAACCTTGAAATTTCCGTTCAACCTGAAGACCCTGAAAACAGCGAAGTAGCTGAATAGTTAGTTCCTTTATGTTTTCGTGAACCGATCCAATTTTAGGACGCTGTCGGGGGCCAATTTTTCTGCGATTTGGTCTAGTTTGTAGCAGTTTTAATCCTCGATAATTTTCCAGCGCTTAAGTCTGTGCTAGCTTAAGCGCCTTTTTTTTCTTTATAGCGAGCTACGTTGCGGTACCGCTACGTTAGCAAATAAAATTCCCGCCACAATCGACATGAAAATCAAAAATGTTTGCGAACCAATATTGGGGATGCTCACCATTGACTCACCTAGTACCAATGAATTTAAGCTGATATAAGCCTTACTACCCGGTACCAATAATACTATGCCTTGCAGCAATACCACCGATGCCGGAGACTTGGTTAACTTGGCAAATAGGTTTGCATAAACACCCACAATAAATGCCCCAACAAAAGGACCTAATGCTTCGCCTAGGTAGGCGCTGCCAGCAAAGGCAGCAGCATAGGCAATCACTCCCGAAAGAATGCCCCAAGGTAAATCTTTAGCGCGTACTTTAAATACCACGCTAAGGCCTAAGGATAACAACACCACACCTAGCCACTTAATCCACCAGGTGCTAACAAAGCTAGATTGAAGATCAACCTGCCCCCAAATTAGAGCACCAAAGGCCATGCCTAACACCGCGCCAAAATAGAGTTTAAACAACACCATAATGCCGTCCATTACCCTTGCTGTACCCGATATTAGTTCGCGCGCGGCTAACTCGCTTAAACCAAGAGTAAGCGATAAACCAGGAATGAAAATAATGATTGCCGAAAGCACCACTATGGGGATGTTTACATCAGGCACAAACTGAGAAATAGCAACGGCGACAAAGGAGCAGAGCAGCGCAGCCACTGGCTCTAAGGCTTCATGTACCCCTTTAGAGTGCTCGGCGCGATAAGCCAAATAAAATGAAATACAACTAAGCAAGCTCGACCAAATAATGGTGCTCCAATTGGCCGACATTAACATGGCAAATGCGCCGCCAGTAATGGCAAAGGCCAAGCAAATTACCCAAGGAGAGTGTAAGGCTGGCTGATTGGCCATTTGGTTTAGCCGCTCTATGGCCTCGGCCAAACTGATCTCTTCTTCGGTTACTTTCTTAACCAGCTGATTGGTACGGGCCAATAAACCTAAATCGATTTCACCGGGCTTTACTCGCATCACATAGTTATATTCTTGAGTATCGTCTGGTGCCCAAAGTACAAAAGTGAGTGAGGTAGGAGTAACTAAAAAATAGCCATTTAGGCCTAAGGTCTCAGCGACATTACTTAGGTGTGACTCTAAGCGAAACGCCGGCGTACCATATTTATGTAAGGCCTTGCCTAGTCTGATAATGAAATTACGTTTTACTTCAAAGCTTGATTGTTTCAATGCGGGGGCTAATTCTAAAAAGCGGATGCTTAATTGTATCTCACAGATTGGCATTTGGTGTAGTTGTCTTGAGATAAAAAACTCCTGCCTGCGTTTTAAACAGAGAAATTTTCCTATTTTTTAATGAAATAGCGTACAGAATCGGCCTGATCATTTATCATTTACAGTTAGCTAATTATTCTCACGTGCTGTCTCGGAGGACACCATGGCCGCTGGTAAATATTTACGTTGGAAAGACGAAAACGGTAACGAGTTTCGCCCTGTTTCAATATCTGGTAACGCATTACTTAACGATCGTACTTTAAATAAAAGCTCAGCTTTTAGTTTTGAAGAGCGCGAAGCCTTTAATTTGGCGGGCTTGTTGCCTCCTAAGCCGCAAACCTTTGAAGATCAATTAAAGCGTGTTTACCAAGGCTTTTTAAGTGCTTGTAGCGACATTGAGCAATACCAATACCTACGCGCACTGCAAGACAGAAACGAAACCTTGTTTTATGCATTGGTATCTCGCCACATTGAAGAAATGGCGCCGATTATTTATACCCCAACTGTAGGTAAGGCCTGTCAGGAATTTAGCCACCGCTATCAAAAAGACCGCGGGTTATACATTACCGCAGAGAATGTCGATCAAATGGGCGAGATGGCGCGCCACTTCGCCGGTAAAGATATTAAGATTATTGTGGTTACCGACAGCCAAGGTATTCTCGGCCTCGGTGATTTAGGTATTGGTGGCATGGGCATTCCTATTGGTAAGTTGTCACTGTATACCTTAGGCGCAGGTATTCACCCTGCACGTTGTTTGCCGATTGCGCTTGATGTAGGTACCGATAATCAAGACTTGCTCAACGATCCTATGTATTTAGGCCTTCCGCAAAAACGGATGCGTGGTCAAGAGTACCAAGACTTCATTGAGAAATTTGTGGCGCAAACTAAGCTGCACTTCCCAGAAGCCGTATTGCAATGGGAAGACTTTAGTAAGTCTAATGCCTTCGATAACCTATCTAAGTATGAAGACGAATTACCATCATTTAACGATGATATTCAAGGCACCGGTTCTGTGGTTTTGGCTGGCGTGATTGGCGCTACTAAAATTAAAAACGAAACCCTTGGTGAGCAAGTTTACGCTGTGTACGGCGCAGGCGCCGGCGGGGTAGGTGTTGCCGACCAAATATTTGCTGGCTTGCTTAAAGAGGGCATTAGCCACCAAGAGGCACGTGATCGTATTTTCATTCTAGACTCACGCGGAGTGGTTTTTGATAACCGTGAAGATCTCGATGAATACAAAAAACGTTACGCTAAGCCGTTTGAACTAGCCCAAAACTGGACGCTAGCCGAAGAAGGCAAGGCGAGTTTGGGCGAGCTTATCGATAATACGCCGGTTACCGTATTATTAGGCTGTAGTGGTGTAGGCGGTGCATTTAAAGAAAGCCATGTGAAAAAGATGCTGGAATATACCGACCGCCCGATGGTATTCCCGCTATCTAATCCAACCGATAACTGTGAAGCCCTACCAGAAGATGTATACAAGTGGACCAATGGCCAAGCCATTGTGGCCACCGGCAGCCCCTTTGACGACGTAGATTACAACGGCAAAAACTACCGTATTGGTCAGGGTAACAATGTGTTTATTTTCCCTGCAGTTGGCCTTGCAACCATTGTTTCTGGCGTGAGCAAAATCACCATGGAAATGTTTACCACAGCGTCGTTTGCTTTGGCCGAATATGTTTCTCAAGAAGACTTAGACAGCGGCTGTGTATTCCCAAGAATGCGTGAGCTAAAAGAAGTTTCTGGCTTTGTAGCTAAAGCGATTTTAAAGCAAATTCAAGAAACCGATCCGCAAGGCTGCTTGAGCGGTAAAGACATCGACCAAGAAATTGCCGAGCATATGTGGGAGCCTATTTACCTGCCATATCGCAGAGTATAAGGCCTTAACAATAAATTAGCAGTTAAGAATAAAAAGGAGCCAATGGGCTCCTTTTTTGTATGAAGAGTGGATGCAGGGTTTAGCCTTAGTTAGCAGTAATTTCCCATACTGTTAACGACCCACTTACTTCGTTACCTACCAACAATAATGGTTGGCTGGTTGGGCTGCTATCGGCGGCAACAAATACCAAGCTTTCTGGAGCTAAGTCACCAATACCGTCATCAACGCTTAAACCTTCTGTTAGGTCACGGTTAATTACGTAGGTTTCGAACTTGCTGTTGTAAGGGTTAGTTACATCGTAAACCATAATGCCGCCCATGCGCTCTAAACCAATAAAGGCGTAGGTTTTGTCGCCAACAGTGCCAACAGTTAACGCTTCAGGTTCAGCGCCTTTGTTTTCTGAGCGAGAGTCGCCTTCGTTCTCATCATCACCATTGTTAAAGGCATTGCCGTGAAGTGCTGCAGTGATACGACCGACTTCATCACCAGAATCGAATACTACTAAACCATTTTGATCCCATACGGTGAATGAGCGAGCGCCGTAGGCTACGGCAGTTTCATACTCGCCATTGCCGTCGGCATCACCCAGTACATTTGTTACGCGTAAGTCATCAATCTCGCCGCCGGCTTGCAGTGCTTCTAGCATAGAGCCTGCTTGGGCGGTAAGGTTTTTAAGTTTTACTTCTTCGGTAAAGGCTAAGCAACCATCGTCTTCATCGTAGTCTTGACCACCCGCAGCAATACAGGCAGCTTCGTCGGCTACATCAAAGAAATACTCACGTGCATCACCTTCGTTGGCAGTAATGAGGAACGGCGCCCCATTCCACGAGAAAGAAGCAATAGTGTCTGGCATGTAAGCGCCGTATAAGCCGTCGTATTGGCCAAAGCTCACTGTGCCATCCTCGTTCCCGTCAAAGTTTAACCCTGACCAGTCTTTATATCCCAAGCCGATAATTTGCACGCTGTTATCGCTTAAATCTACAAGTGCTAAGCCGTTGTTTTCTTGAAGCGTTACATAGGCCATGTCGTTGCTGGCGGTAATGTATTCAGGCTCTAAATCTTGTGCAACAGTGGTGGCAATTACTTGGCCGTTTAAAGTACGACCACTTGGGTTAGGGAAATGTAGCCCTTTAGCTTCAAGCTCATTTTGCATGCCGTTAAAGCTAGTAAAGTCGATGATAGTGGCGCTAGTTGCTGGTGTTCCATCAGTTACGCTAATGACTGCAATTGAGCCTTCAGGATCGTTGTTGTAATCGCCGCTTGGCTCACCTTCGTTAGCCACAATCACTTTGCTGCCATCAGGCGTGAAAGTAACCATATCTGGCAAGTTTCCTACTTCAACGGCACTTAGGAATACTGGAGTGCCAGCGTTTAAACCATTGTAGAAAACAATGAAACCGTTGTTGGCTTGGGCGTCGGCTTCAATGGCTACTGCCATTAAATCATTATGCACGGCAATGCTGTTGGCTCCGCCCAAAGCAACGCCATTGGCTTCGGTTGGTAAAGTAAGTGGGGTAGCGCTTAGGTTAGTATCGCTAGTTGGAGCACTTAGTTGCTCAGAGCTAAGGCCAGAAGCATCAATCATCTCAACCGTTGCGTCAGAGCTATTAATGGCATAAATAGTTTGAGTAGCAGCGTGGTATTGCAGGATCTCAGCGGCACCGTCTGGGTTTAATACTGCGCGACCAACCGGGTTAAGCATGATGCTGCTAACAGCATCTGCACCAGGCTCACCGTTTAAACCATTTTGACCATCGTCACTACTACACGCTGTTAATGTTAGGCTAGAAATTACTGCCAATGAAACCAAGCTCTTCTTGAGCATCATGTTATATCCCTATAAATAGTTACAATTCGAAGGGCATTTTGTGTACTCAATGTGACTTTACGATGACGAAAATATGACAATCAATGAAATGTTCCAATAAGGTACAAGTGAACTTAAACCTGAAGGTTTTAGCGATCCACTGTTCTGTAAGTGATTGAATTCAATGCCTATTTCACCAGATCTATTTAACGCTTTAGTTTGATAAAAGTGGAACGATTGTGCTTTTCGTTTGATCTAAGCAAATTTGCCAGCCGTAACCATTCTCGAAACCTACGCAACTTAAGCTTGAAGGAAAGAGACAATGATTAAACGAATTGCAAGTGTATTTACTTTGATTATCACAACAATGACATTCTCAATGTTGGCTCAAGCTGGTCATCACGGCATGAAAAAGGATGTTGTTGATGTAGCCGTCGAGAATGGCTCTTTTACTACTTTAGTTACCGCTGTGAAAGCCGCAGGATTGGTTGATACCTTAAAGGGAGATGGGCCTTTTACTGTGTTTGCTCCTACCGATGAAGCCTTCGCAAAATTGCCCGAAGGAACCGTGGAAATGTTACTCATGCCTGAGAACAAAGATAAGTTAATCGCCGTGCTTACTTACCATGTTGTAGCCGGAAAAGTCATGGCAGCCGATGTAGTTAACATTGATAGCGCTACAACCGTTCAAGGAGGCATGTTAGCCGTTAGTACTAGCGGTGAAACGGTAATGATCAATAGCGCAAAGGTAGTGGCTGCAGACGTAAAAGCTAGCAACGGTGTGATTCATGTTGTCGACACCGTATTGCTACCAAAATAGGCGTATCGGCAGGGCTAAGTTAAACCCTGCCTAGTTTGTGAAATTAAGCCTCTCTTAAAGGTTTGCTAAACGCTGCTTAGCTTTTTGACCACTTGATTCATGGTGTAGTGAACAAACTGAGCACCTAATTCGGTGAGTTGATAGGGCTTGGTTTCTTCAAAAGCAGATTCTAAGAGCGGGCTTGCAGGTTTTCTAACTTTACCTTTGCTTGACTGTTTTACAAAGTCACCTTCATAAGTGGTTTCTCTAGTTTGTCTAATAACTCCACCTGCACTTAAATCTCTAATAAGCAACTTAAACAGATCGGCTTCAGCACTATCTTCACGGGGCATTTCTTCACTTACCGACTGCCAAATGGCTAATCGGGTTATTCCCTTGCTTTGGTAAATAGCGCGGATCACTTTGAAGTGGATTTCATGGTATTTATCGAGCCAGTCATTAAACAAGCGAATTTGGTCATCTGGGCAAAGAGGAGAAGCCGCAGCGTTAGATATTAGGTTCACCACGTAATCACGTTTTTCTTGTGTTTCTGCAGCATCCCAAGACTTAAACGCTCTGCGTATTAACGCTAAATAGGCGTCTGATTGTATTCGAGATTTATGGTTGGCATGCACCGACTCTAATCGATATGCCATTTCATCGAGGGTTAACATCAGTTGATTAACTTTTTGCTGGTGGATTTTGAGCCACTCTTCATGCAGTTCGTTAACTCTACCTTGCTCGCTTTCTCCATGAATGGAGGCGCTGCTAGCTAGTACTTGGCCAACCCAAGGTATCGCCGACATGGCATTAGCAACAATGCGACAATATTTAGTCCATTGGCCTCGGTCTTTTAAAATGGCCAATTCGTAAGCAATAAACTCTTCGTTTCTTTCTTCTAGAGGCTTGTTTGTGTCTTCCATGACGAAACCTTGTAAGCGCTAAGTATTAATGTGAAATAACAATGGCTTGCTAAACCAAGTGCTACTTTGATTTCTTCTTTGTGTTTTATCAATAGCTAAACGTGATTTTGTTAACTCAGTTCAAGATTGAGTTTCTAGCAGAAGCAGGGCAACATAAGCGGGTTGTTTCGTAATCGGAGCAGCAATAATTCTCAGGGCGGGGTGTAACTCCCCACCGGCGGTAGTTAGTGTGTCGTTAGCAAACGAGACAGTAAAAGCCCGCGAGCGCCCAACAGTAGTTGGGGTCAGCAGATCTGGTGACTTAACTTAATGAGTTAATAGTCCAGAGCCGACGGTAATTTGCAGCGTAGCTGTAATAAGTCCGGATGGAAGAGAATCATGTATCATTTAGTTGCTTTATGTTTTTAAAGCAAAGTACTTGGCTGTGGCTGAGCACTTAGTGATGCCGATAACAACGTCATTCCTATTGGAGTGGCGCTATTCCTGTGTGCCCTGATTCTGGATATCTTAATGTTGTACCTTAAGGAATTAAACCATGAATCAGTCTCTACTTGCCGAATATGGCAATCCTATTGAACGTGTTAACGCCGCACTTAACGCTTTGCGTGATGGCAAAGGTGTGTTGGTGGTTGACGATGAAGACCGCGAAAACGAAGGTGATTTAATCTTCGCCGCCGAAACACTTACTAATGCTCAAATGGCTATGTTGATCCGTGAATGTAGCGGCATTGTGTGCTTGTGCTTAAACGATGACAAAATCAAACAGCTTGATTTACCGCCAATGGTCAGTGATAACTCTAGCCAATTTGGTACGGCCTTTACGGTAAGCATTGAAGCCAAGCAAGGGGTCACCACAGGGGTGTCGGCTGCAGATCGCGTTACTACCATTAAAACAGCTATTGCCAACAATGCTAAACCCAGTGATTTAGCCCGACCTGGCCATGTTTACCCCTTGCGTGCCCAGCCGGGCGGAGTATTAACCAGGCGAGGACATACCGAAGGCACGGTAGATCTAATGAGCTTGGCGGGCTTAAAACCTGCCGGAGTATTGTGTGAAGTGACCATGCCAGATGGCACCATGGCGCGTCTTCCTCAGATCGTTAACTTTGCCAGGCAGCATGCCATGCCAGTGTGCAGTATTGAAGATATTGTGGAGTATCGCAAAGCGTTAGTCAGCAAGGCTAGCTGAGCTTAAATTCTATCAGAGGCTTAAGGGCCTCTTTATTACTTGGCTTTTCTTTCCCTTTTCTCAGTACATTGCGAAGCGCGACGAGTATTTCTAATGTAACTTTGCAGCCAAGTTTACCTTTACGCGCGCAGTTAACTCTTCACTCCAAATATAAATATATAAGCTAAATAAATCTTACTATTTATCTCTATCACATATGTTGCGCTTACCTCTTTAGCTTATTTTTACACTGTGTTTATATACTATTGATATATATCTTTTTATTTCCATTGCCGGAGAACTATTTATAGGGAGGTAAAGCAATGAACAATAAATTAGCATGCCTTGTCACTGCGCTTTTGGCCTTTTGGATGCTGGTGGGGTGTTCTAACAACAGCACAAAAGACTGCGACAACGTAGCGGGCACTTGGCAGTTAGTTGTTGATGTTGATGATTACGAATGCAACGGTTTAGGCCAACGCTATAAACAAGTATTTGAGGTGTCTCAGAATCAATGTCAGTTAAGTATAGAAGGAGGTACTACCGGCATAATAAGCCAGGGAAAGATTACTTGGACATCGCCTAGTACTGAAACAGACGGTGGGACGCTTAGCTACTCCTCAGCATATAGTGAAGTAAACAACAAAGAAATAACTGGCACTTATGATTGGCAATGGAGTAACGACAGTTTCAGTTGTTCTGGTACTGTCACTGCTAAAGGGCATATCTTGACAGAGCAACAAGCTGCTAACGCTAAATTGGGAGAAACTGCTATACAGCTTGAGCATCCTTTACTTTACCCCAGTGAGAATACTGTTGCTCATACTTTTACCGTGGAAGCAAAAAATGCAAGACAGGTTTACTTAGCCGGAGAAATGAGTGATTGGCGAAGTAAGGTGCTTGTTATGCAGCCAAGCGAAGCAGACCACTGGTCTATCACCTTGTACTTAAAACCTGGGGCATGGCAATACAAATTTGTGATAGACGGAGTGTGGGTGGCCGACCAGCAAAACCCGCAATCGGTGCCCGATGGTTATGGTGGCGTTAATTCTGTATTTGTTATTGGCGAAGAGGATGCATTGTTAATAGCTCAGCCAGGGATTGCTCATGGCAGCATTGTTGAAGCCGAGTTTAAGAGTGACAGCTTAGATCAAGCCAGCCCATATGCCGTGTACTTGCCGCCTGGTTACCAAACATCTAAGCAAGATTATCCAGTATTGATGCTTTTGCATGGTTACGGTCAAGATTATAAGCAGTGGATTATAGACGGCAAAATTCAACACTTAATGGATAACATGATTGCCAATAAGAGTGTTGAGCCGTTTATTGTGTTAATGCCTTCTGCAGGAACCAGCTATTACAAAGGGCAGCATGAAAGCTTCATTATACAGGAGCTGCTGCCTCATGTTGCTGAGCAATATAAAGTTAAGGCTGGGTCAGGTTATAGTGCCATTAGTGGCATATCAATGGGCGGCGCAGGTGCGTTTTATTTAGCAGATAAGTACCCAAAGCAATTTGGCCTTTCGTTGCCGCTTAGTGGTTATTTTGATATGGAAATGTATCCCAGCTTTAGTTGGCAGAACTTCACATTAGATGCTGAGCTTACTCTGTTTTGTGGAGAGGATGACTCAATCAGTTACCCATCTAATCAACGTTTAGTTGAAAAACTTAATCAGCAGGGAGTTGAGTTTTCTTACTTGACCGCTGAGGGGGGGCATACTTGGCGTTATTGGAATAGTATTTCAGAACAAGTACTTAAGCAGGTATCGTCGTTTTTTGCACGATAAAATAAAAGGGGCCCTAAGGCCCCTAATCGATTTATGCGTTTAGTACTATTGTTGTTTTGTAGGTGTAAACACCTTTTTGTCAGTATAGACAAGTTGTGACAAAAGTAACTCGCAATATGCTTATTTCAGGTGGTTTTTCCAAATACTGTGATCAGCATACTACCCAAGGGGTAGTATGTCGTGGTAGAGCTTTTGCTCTATTGTTGTAAGTGCTTATTTTTAAAACACTAGAAGCGCTCTGGCCCTGCTGGTTTATTACCCAGTATATCATCCACTTGCTGCCAAACTTGCTGATTTAAGCTGCTGCTGTTGGCTAGTGCTTGCAAGTTATCTTCAAGCTGTTCCAGTTTAGATACGCCCAAAATCACGCTACTTACATTGGGAGTGCGTAAACACCAATTTAAGGCCAAGTGGTGTAATGGCATGTCTAATTGCTGGGCGAGCTGATTTAGCTGGGCAATTTGCTCAAGTTTGTTGTTTTCACCAATTAGCATGTCGCGCAACCATTCATAGCCAGGCAAACTTAAGCGGCTATTCTCTGGCACCCCATTTAGGTATTTACCAGTGAGCAAGCCACTCGCTAATGGAGAAAAAATAGTGGTGCCTAGCCCAGTTAAGGAATAAAGCGGCAGGTACTCGGCTTCTACTTTGTCACGAACCATCATGTTGTATTGTGGTTGCTCCATTATTGGGGCATGTAAGTTTTCGGCTTTAGCCACTGCCCATGCTTCGGTAATTTGTTGGGCGCTCCACTCAGATGTACCCCAATACATCACTTTGCCTTGGCTAACCAAGTCATGCATAGCTCGCACTGTTTCGTATATTGGCGTATCAATATCTGGGCGGTGGCAATAGAACAAATCTAAATAATCTACTCGTAATCTGGCCAGTGCGGCGTGGCAAGCATCAAACACATGTTTGCGGCTTAGACCTCGTTGGGTGGGCTTGTCGCCTCCCCAAAATACTTTGCTAGACACAACAAAGCTGTCGCGTGACCAGCCAAGCTGTTCGATGGCTTGGCCCATTAAGCGCTCACTTTCACCGCTTTCGTAGCCTTCGGCATTATCGTAAAAATTGATACCAGCATCATAAGCCCTTGCCATGATCTGCTTGGCCGCTGATAAATCCACCTGTTTACCAAAGGTTACCCATGAGCCTAAGCCAAATTCACTAACTTGCAGGCCGCTGCGGCCTAAACGACGATATTGCATATTACACCTACTTAAATAGAGGAAATTGGCACCAGTATAGAGCGTAGCTAAAGCATGAAAAAAGATCGTAAAAGCAAAAATACTGTTTGATATAACATACAAACTCTAATTTTTGAGTATTATTGTTTACAACTAAACGCGTGGATGGGTGATAGTGTCTAAGAATCATAAAAAGTTGGAGCGCTTGTTGCTGTTTTATGAAGTTGCTCAGCATTTGAGCTTTTCTAAAGCTGCTGAGCATTTAGCTATTTCGCGTAGTTATTTGTCTCAGCAAATTCGCAGCTTGGAGCAAGATTTACAAACTCAGTTATTAATACGAACTACCCGTAAGGTGCGCTTAACGACCGAAGGGCACAAAGTGTTTGTGCAAGCGCAAGCTATGCACCACGGATTGTTAGACCTAGAGCGCGAGCTTGAACACAGTGGTGATAAGGTTGCAGGTATCTTGCGCTTAACCGCTCCAGCGGCCTTTGCCGATAGCTTCTTGGCCGATGTGTGTTATCAGTTCTCGCAGCGTTATTCAGAAGTGAGCTTTGAAATTGATGTAGGCCACCACTTAGAAGATTTGCACGAACGAAACTTTGATTTGGCCATTAGGGTAACCACAAAGCCTCCAGAAAACATGGTGGCACGTAAGCTTATGCCATATTGCCATTGGGTGGTTGCCTCACCTGAGTACTTCTCGGCTAACGGGCAACCCACTCAACCCAGTGATTTAGCAAATTTACAGTGTTTAGCATTTCCAAGTTGGCGCAATTGGCAGTTTGTAAAAGCAGGGAAAGTTGAAGAAATTGAAGCAAAAGGGCAGTTTGCGGTAAACGACAACAATATTTTGATTAAGGCTGCACTAAATCATCAAGGGGTCACTAGGGTGCCCGAGCATTTGCTGTGGCAATTAGTCAGAGAGGGGCGTTTGCAGCGTGTGCTTAGTGACTACCAAGTAGAGCAGCGACAGGTGTGGATGCTTTACCCACCTAAAATTGAACACTCTTCTCGCTTGCAGCATTTTGTGGCTTTTTTGCAGCAGTACCTTAGCCAAGTTAGGCCCTAGATAGCTTGGTATCCAAAAACGTTTATCTTTCTTAATGCCAGTTTTCGAGGTTTATAAATCGTGGCCAGATTTGTGTTTTGCTTTTAGCTGCGGTGCTTATGCGTTTTGTGAACAGTGGTTTTGAGGGAGCCCCAAAACCATTGTTCGATGAAGGTTTAAGCGACGTTTTTACTTAAACCTTTATGGCTTTGCTTTAAGACAAATTCAATTTTGCGCTGTTCCATATCTACTCGGGCAATGGTGACCGAGATGGCTTGGCCAATGCCATAGCTTTTACGGCTGTTTTCACCGGTTAAACGTTGCTTGTTGGCATCGTAATGGTAGAAATCGCCTTTTAAAGCAGAAATATGAATACTGCCTTCAACCTGAGTGGCAGGCAATTCAACAAACAACCCAAAGCCGTTTACGCCACTTACAATGCCTTCAAAGCTCTCGCCCACTCGGTCTTGCATGTATTCGCATTTAAGCCAAGCATCAACATCCCAGCTGGCTTCGTCAGCGCGGCGAGATACTAACGAACAATGCTCAGCCAACATCAACATTTGTGCGGTGTCGTAAGGATAGCTTTGTTCAATGGTTAGTGGCGTAGCACCTTTTAGGCGCTGCACAGGATCAAACCCTTTACCACTTAGGCTCTTAAGGGCACGCTTCATGATGCCACCAGACTCTTTGCTGCGAATGATTGAGCGAATAGCGCGATGCACCAATAAGTCGGGGTAGCGACGAATTGGCGAGGTGAAGTGGGCATAAGCATCAAAAGCTAAGCCAAAATGTCCTTCGTTTTCTGGGGTATACACTGCTTGACTCATTGAGCGCAGCATAATGGTTTGAATAATGCTGGCATCATCCCGCTCGCCAATACTGCTGAGTAGTTTGTTGTAGTCGGCTGGCGTAGGTTTGTCGCCACCGCTTAAGTTCAAACCTAGCTCGGCTAAAAAGCTACGTAAAGCGCTTAGCTTTTTCTCTTTAGGGCCTTGGTGTACGCGATATAAAGCCGGAATTTTTAGCTGTTCTAAGAAACGCGCTGTGGCAACGTTGGCGCACAACATACATTCTTCAATCAGCTTGTGGGCGTCGTTGCGTACTAGCGGAACAATCTGTTCAATCTTACGTTCGCTATTAAATTCAAATCGGGTTTCTTGGGTCTCAAAATCAATGGCTCCGCGTAGTTCACGCGCCTGTTTCAATACGCCATACAAACGGTGTAAGTCTTGTAGGTGTGGCAGTACGTTGGCAAATTCTTTACACAGCTGTTGGCCTTGCGCTGAGTTGGCTTGCTCTAACATTGCGCCCACTTGGGTGTAAGTGAGGCGGGCATGTGAGTGAATCACCGCTTCGCAAAACTGGTAACTGGCCAGCTGACCTTGGGCATCTATGTTCATTTCGCAAACCATTACTAAACGGTCAACCAGAGGGTTAAGCGAACATAAACCGTTCGAAATCGCTTCGGGCAGCATAGGCACTACATGGCCAGGAAAGTACACCGAGGTGCCGCGTTTTTGTGCTTCTATATCTAAGGCACTGTTTGGCTGAATGTAGTGTGATACATCGGCAATCGCCACCAGTAAGCGCCAGTTGCCGTTGCTTAGCGGCTCTGCATACACAGCATCGTCGAAGTCTTTGGCATCTTCACCATCAATAGTGACAAAAGGCGTTGCGGTGAAATCCACCCGGTTTAGTTTATCTTGCGCGGCCACTTCTGGGGCTAATTGTTTGGCTTGGGCTAGTGCTTCTTCAGGCCATTCAAAGGGAATATCGTGGCTGCGGATCGCAAGGTTGATTTCCATGCCTGGCGCCATAGGGTCACCAATCACTTCGCTAATGTGGGCGATGGCATTGTCACGTTTATGTGGGTAGCTAATTAGCTCTGCAGTCACGTATTGGCCTTGCTTAGCACCTAAGGTTTTCTCTGCTGGTATTTCAATGATCTGGCTAATTTTTTGGTTGTCTGGTTGCAGGCTAAAGTGGCCATTGCTTTCAACCAACTTACCAATGATTTGTTGGGTGTTCTTTTCCAGTATTTTAATCACTCGCGCTTCTTCACGACCGCGATTATTAAAGCCATTTGGCAGCGCTTGAATAAGGTCGCCATCAAATACTTTGCTCATTTGCGAGCTATGCAATACAAAGTCGGTGTCGTAGCCTTCACATTTTAAGAAGCCAAACCCTTCACGGTGGCCGATTACTTTACCTACCAAATACTCACTGTCGTCTACTGGCCAGTAATTGCGTTTACGGTCGCTATGTAATTGACCATCGCGGCTCATCGCAATTAAACGGCGGCGCAGGGCTTCTAGATCGTTTTCACTGTCTAGGTTTAGGGCTACCGCTATTTGCTCGCGGTTAAGTGCTTGGCCTTGCTGATCGAGCAGCGCAATAATCGCGTCGCGGTCGGGAATGGGATTAGCATATTGTTGCTCTTTAGAGCTTGAGTGTTTACTCATAGTTATTGTTCTCTGTTAATAGGGCCAATAACCTTGCTCTAGGGAAATCATGAAATGTTTTAAGTATGCAGTTCAGATATAACTCTCAAGGTTGTTAGGCCTGGGCGCTTGCTTTAAAGCAAGTCGCTAAAATTTGTTACTTGCTGGCGCCATTAGTTGGCTTTGCAAGTGATGTAGTTGGTCTGACTTATAAGCCGCTTATGTGACACATAGATGACAGACAATCATATAGTTGCCGAAAGGCAAGATTGGAAAAACAAGCTTGAATTTAAAACGACGAAACGAAGGTTAAAAGAAGGCAACCTTAAAGCGGAGTTCAAAAAATAGACTGAATTTCTAATGGCCGCCACTTTATAGACTTGTGGCGGAAAGTCAACTTTTGTCGTTGAGCCTAGGTTCTTTTAGGCACGAGTGATGAGGTATTTCCACAAACATCCAATATTGACTTAATTATTATCTAGTTCACAAATTGTTCAGTTTTGGGTTGTCCTTTATTTTTGTGTGGTTATTATTTGCTCGCTTAAAAAACATAATTAGAAACAGCGGGAATGAAAATGAGAATAACAATAGCGGCGCTAGCACTGCTGCATTTTAGTGGACAAGCTACTCCCTTTAGTAGCAATGTTATTAACGATGTATATCACAATCAAGCCAACGGAGTCCCGACTGCTCGGGATCACAATGATGGAGTACCGGATCTTTACGATGCTGTAAATCTGTTATTGGGCACCAACTACCAAAGCAATGTCGATTTGGATAATCGTTTTGTAGCTAATGATCAATTGTTTGTTGGTGAAGGCTCTCAAAGTGTGGCCTTAGTTGGCCTAACAGCCGGTAACCACAATACCTTAGGTATCTATACAGATATCGGTGTGGGTAACGATAAAACAGCTATTTTACCCTCCGATCCACATTACGGTATTAAGGGGGATGGCTCAACAAGTCAGCCATTTTCAGGTGTTACTTTGGATATTAATGGCGAATTTGGTTGGTATTTGGAGCAGGGTGGTCCACTTACTTACTCAACGTTCTATTCGGAAAATCAGCTAAATGGAGGTTGGGATCATACTATGACTTTTGCAATGCCTGAGCTTAACGGACAATCACGCTATCTAGATATTGGTGGAAACATTGTCGAACACATATTTACTAATGCCTATTTAATCGGTTGGGAAGACCTTCCTTTTGGCTTTTTTGAGCCAGGCATGTTGGGAGATGATGATTACGACGACATGATGTATTTAGTGGATTTTAAACCGGCCTCTATAACAACTCCTGTAGAAGCTTCAGAGCCGCTATCAGCATGGCTGCTAGCCAGTGGTTTGCTTGGTTGTTGTTTACAGCGGCGTAAACGCCGCCTGTCTGCAATGGTGGGTTTACAGAGCAAATAGCTCTTTGTGAGCAAACTGCACTAGCGCCAATATTAGGGCATGCACATAGTTATCTTCGCGGGTTGCTAAGCCATTGGTGAGTAGTCCAATGGCGCCGCCTTTTTGCTTAATATTCTTAGTATTAAACAGCTTGTCCATTAGTGGGCCAAGTTCCTCACCTTGCTCTAGTGCTTGATAAACGCTTGGCGGCAGAGGCATGTTGGCCCCACGCCCTACCGAAAGGTGCTCACCACGTGCGATTGCCACATAAGCAAACGTAGCGGGGCCATCTTCAAACATATCTACGCCACCTTCAATTGCGGCATAAAAATCGGCAGTTTGGTGCTGCTGGCAGTAACGCAGGCGATTTACTGCACCATCGCGAGTCTGTTGAGTGGTAATGGGTTGCTCGGGCACTTGAGAAGGGGCATCAATGCCTTGGCAGTCAATCTCAGCATCTGGGTAATACATCGCGAGGGCTTTAGCAACTGCTCGCACTTTGACTGGGTTGCGCGACCCTACTACTACTTTAATACTTTGCTCTGACATATTTACTGTTCTTCAATTTAGTTGGAAAAGGCGAGGCCCTGATTTAGCGCGCGGCCATTCTATACAGCCAATTGCTCGGCGATGCTGCCACATACTACTCGTGAGTCGATAATTCGGCCATCTCGCTGTGGATCACTACCGGGGCGAATGTCCCAGTTTAACTGGTACTTTTGATTGATCATTTGCACCAATTGGTAGAAAGACAAGCCTTGCTCATTACCGCCTACATGATATATCCCCGGTTTGGCTTGCTTAGCCAAAGTGACTAAGCACTGCATGCTATGTTCAACAAAGGCCACGGCTGGTAACCACTCGGTACTAGCAGCCAAGTAACCTTTTTCAGCATGCATATCTCTAACATGTGTGAGTAGGTTATCTTGCTCAAAGTTATCGAACATTTGCCAGCCTAGGCGAGCAATAATGGTATTGGGGTTAGCGGCAAGGGCTGCTTGTTCACAGCTTATTTTGTATAGCCCATAATCATTTACCGCATCTGCGGGATGCTCTGGGGTGAAAGGGCCGGTGCTCTCTGGGTTAAATACACTTTCGGTGCTGGTAAATAGCATTGGAATATTTTGTTCACCAGCAATGCCAGCTAGACAAGCCAGCCACTCTTCGGGCCCTGTAGCTAGGTGAAATATTGCATCGATGTGGTTGCCGCGAACATAGCCTAGCTGCTGCGCGCGGTTGGTAATGTCTAGCTCTTGGCGATTAAAGCCATGTACTGCAATGCCTTGCTTTTCTAGCGCTTGTTTAAGGTAAGGTGCAAGTCGACCATTTAGACCGGTTACTAATACGTTTTGCATTGCATAATCTCATCACTTTCTAAGAAGTGGCTATTATGCGGTTAGACGGCGTTAAGCGCTAGAGTAGGGCAAATTTAGTTAGCCAGTATTTGTTCTACTTTGTCTTCTTGTAGCCAGCTAATACAGTAGCGAATAGAGCCGGAAGGTGGGACATTTTTAGCGCCAGCTTCAGCTTCGGCGTATACCGCTTCAAAGTGTTCGGTAGGTAATACGCTGTACTGGTAGAACACTTCCATTTCTTCGCGTAAGCCATTTAGCGTGGCAGCCGGAGTGGGATCGATTTTGGCTTGAATGTGGTACATGCAAGCGGCAAAAGCATAGTTTTTAAGCGCAGGAAGCTCAGAGCTATCAATGCTTTCATTGGCCACACTGGCTTGAGAACTAAGTAAAATAACAGCAGCACTAACTATGTGTTTTAATTTCATTGTTACCTTATATATCTAATAGCAATTGCCGTTAAATATGATTTAAATCCATTTACTGTGGCCCAAAAATTATCCCAAGCTATGATACTTGTCAAACTAACAAATTTAGATTTTAGGCTTGAAATTATTATTTAATTCGTCATGTAAATTTTAATATTTGTGGTTTGTTAATAAACATGATCGCTTAAAGTATGCTTATTAACATTAATGCTAAATTATGAAATCGTTTACTTGGCGTTAGTTTTAATTGACTGAAATTTAAAGATTTATGTTTAAAGTATGATGTTTGGCTGCTTTTCACAGAATTTGCGTAAATAATAGCCACTTAAACTAACAATTAAATAAAAATAACCCTCTGTTGAAATCGATGTCATTTTTATTATTTACTGATTACATAATTAATTTCCTGATACTCAAGAAGTGAAAATGCTGTCATTTTTACGTCTGCTTTATATTGTGAGTTTTTTCACAAAACTGTCGCAGATTGCACTGCGGAAAATAGCTGGTATAAAACGCAGAAATTACTTTTATCAATAATTGTGAGAAGAAAAATGCGTAATGTTTTAATCAGCTCAGTTGCACTAGTGTTCGGTTTAGGTCTTAGCGTAACTACAGTTGCTGCTGAACAACCAAGCAGCAAGCCAGCGCTTAGCGAATTCGATAAAAATGCAGAGTATTACAATAAAAGCCTAGTAAAAGATGGCTACCGCTTTGGTTGCCGTGTGCACGACGACAACGGCAAATGCACTAAGTTACAGTGGAAGAAACTGTAATAAATAAGCGAGCGAGCTTAACGCTATTAAGCTCGCGTTAAGGCTTGTTGTAAGAGAATCTTTGCCTGTTCGCCAACAATTTTGATGGCTTGCTCTATGCGCTCACTGGGTTTGTTGGCGTAACTTATGCGTAAACAGTTTTGATACTTGCCTGCAGCTGAAAACAAGCTACCCGCCGCAATACCAATGTTAAACGGCTTTAAGTTTTCGTTTAGCACCAAGCTGTCGATTGACTCTGGTAACTCTACCCACAAAAAGAATCCGCCTTTAGGAAAGCTCATTTTACTGCCGCTGGGAAAGTAGCGCTGTACCCAATGGAGCATCAAATCGCGCCTTGCTTGATACTGCTGCTTTGCCAGTCTTAGGTGTTTTTCGTAATGCCCTTGCTCGATAAAATCGGCCACTGCCAGCAGGGGTAAGCTGTTAGCGCCTAGTGAGGTAACAAATTTTAAGTGAGTGAGCATTTGCCCATAACGGCCAGGTGCTACCCAGCCCACACGCAAGCCTGGGGCAATGGTTTTAGAAAACGACGAGCAAAACAACACTCTATCTTGGCTATCGTAGGACTTTAAACTGCGCGGGCGAGGTGTTTGGTAATAGCCGTCGCCCAGAATGTCGTCTTCAATAATGGCGAAATCGTATTTTTCGGCCATTTTTAGCAGCTTAAGTTTGTTCTTTTCGGGCATCACATAACCCAAAGGGTTATTAGATGTTGGGATTAGTTGCAGCACTTTGATCGGCCACTGTTCTAGTGCAAGTTCTAGGGCGGGCAAACTAATGCCGGTTTCTGGATGGGTTGGGATCTCAATAACTTTCAATTGGTTAGATTGAATCGCCTGCATCGAGCCATAAAAGTTGGGTGAATCAATCGCCACAATATCGCCTGGCTGTGTGAGTGCTTTTAAACTTAAGGATAGTGCTTCCTGGCAACCAGCTGTGATTTGGATGTTATCGGGATGAATATGACAGCCAGAGTTCTGCATTAGGCGAGCAATTTGCACCCGTAACTTAAACAAACCATTGCCTTTTGAGCAGCTAAAAACTTGTTTGCTTTGATACTTAATATTGTCGCTAAGTAAGCGCTGCAATGGCTTTAAACTGCTTAACTCGGTATCTGGTGAGCCTCTGCCTAAGGCAAGAAAGTGACTATTGCTTTCTGTCATCATAAGCTCTAACACTGCTTGCCAATTGTCGATCGGCACAGGGCGTTGCTCTGGTTGGCTGGTTTCTGGCAGCTGTGCGGTGCTTGGAGGTTGTTGAACATAATAACCCGACTTGAGCTTACTGCGAACAAAGCCGGCATCTTCTAACAATCGATAACTCTCTTGCACCGTAGAAATACTTACCCCTCTCGCCTTACTCATCTCGCGGATAGATGGCAGCTTTTGGCCAACCGGGTAATAAGCTTGAGAGATTTGTTCCTTAAGTTCTTGTGCAAATTGCTCGTAGAGGGTCATTGGCAACTCCTTAGCCAAAACATCGCTCATTAATAACACAGAGGAATACAGTTAAGCAAAGTTGTGTAGCAAAGCAGTACAGATTGAACATTAACAAGCATTACAGATAACTATTTGCGGCATCTGTAATGGAAAAATTCTTATATTCTGAATCTGTAAGCTTGCTTGTTCAAAATTTAAGCTAGAGGGGTAGCTGATTAAAACAAGGAGCGGAATATGCAGATACAAGTTTCTTTCCATATGGGTTTTCATGCACTGATTAAGCGCCTTGCCCTGTATCGAGCACGTCGCCGCAGTCGCAGAGCTTTACTAGCCTTGAATGACGAGTTGCTCAAAGATATTGGTTTAAGCCGAGCGCAAGCCTTAGCTGAAGGCAGTAAACCTTTTTGGCAAGCAGGTAACGCTGGGCGTAGCCATAGTGACAAAAATAATCGGCAAAGCAGCGGGCATAAGTTTACTCAAAAACTAAAGGCTTAAGCGATGCTAGGCAGCTTTGTTATCTTAGCTGCCTTATCTCTAGGTGTTACGCACGTGCGTAAAGCTTACGGTACTGACACCACAGTTAATAGGTTTACATTAAAGCCACTTTTCCTCTATGGTTTAGCCTTAGCAGAGATATCTTTTCAAGGATGTTAGGCGCTTGCTCAGCGCAGTAATAGTGAATCATCATCTGCTTGTTACCCTTCATGGAAGAAAGGAATTAATGTATGAGTAAGGTGTTATCTAGCAAACTGGCTCGTTTAGGCATCATATTGTTGGTGCTGCTAGTGGTGTATTTATTGATGCTACTAAGCAGTGACAAGGTGAAGAGCATTACCGATGCCTTAACACCGCCTAATTTGCCCGAGCTGCAAGTTGTTCACCAAGATGGCTCTTGGCTAAAACAGTATTGGCCAGAGCAAAATTGGGGCAGCAAAGGTGATTACGTTAGTGATGATGCTAGGAAGTATCATCACATTTCCCAGGGTACTCGCACCATTCCCATTCCTTACCAATGGTTTGTGAGTTTAGAGCAGCCCAGCGGCTCGCTTTGGTCTTTGCTATTGCTAAACGGTTTTTCTGATAATGGCTTGCTTTCGGCAAACGAGTTTTTGCTGCGTTTTGGCTTTATTCGCTCACAAGTTAGTGAGCAAAATCCCGATGGTTTACCTATTGGTTTTGCTCGCACCGATTCTGTTAATTTACCTGGTTATCCAACTCGCACTGCGGGCATTGGTTTTACTTGTGCGGCTTGTCATACCGGCCACTTTGTTCATGGGGAAGGGGAGAGCAAAACCGAGTATGTGATTGACGGTGCTCCCGCCACCACCGACTTAAGTTTGCTTACCGAAACCTTGGCCGCTGCGCTGGGTCAAACTTTGCTTTCGAGTAAGTTACCCATTTTAGATGGGCGTTTCGACCGCTTTGCTCGCCGAGTGCTTGGCGCTAGTTATAGCTCTGCCAACAAGCTGTCTTTGGCAGAAGAGTTAGCCAGCATTGTTGCCGCTAGCGAAGGGCAGCAAGATGTTATTCGAGTAAATGAAGGCTTTATGCGCTTAGACGCGCTAAACCGTATTGGTAACCAGGTATTTGCCGAGAACATCAATCGCCGTGATAATTACCACGCGATAAATGCGCCAGTTAATTATCCGCATTTATGGAGCGCTTCTTGGTTTAACTGGGTGCAATACGACGCCTCAATTATGAGCCCGCTCATTCGCAATGCTGGCGAAGCGATGGGGGTAAATGCCTACGTGGATATGCAAAGCGCTATGGATGACAATCGCTTTAGTTCGTCAATCCCAATGCAAAACTTGGTGTGGCTAGAACACTTTCTTGGTGGGGAACAACCTAGCCAAACTAAGGGCTTTTCGGGTTTACAGCCTCCTAAGTGGCAATTTGGCCCAATAGATCAACAAAAAGCCGAGCTTGGGGCATCACTTTATCAAGCTAAGTGTCAGGGCTGCCATTTACCGCCCTTAGACAGCCAAGAGATTTGGCAAGAGCAATATTTTTCACCGATTGTTTATCAGCAAAATGGCGAGCAAAAACAAACCGCAGAGAAAGTACTACAGCTTAAGCTGATTGATTTGTCGCAGGTTGGGACCGATCCTGCTCAGGCAAATGTATTGGCTACTCGCACCTTAAGCACGGCTGGAGTAAGCAATGTAGCTGCTGCGAACGTGACTCCGGGTTTAGGCATTGATGAAACAATTTGTGGCGAAAACCCTAACCAGCTTTATGGCAGCCAAATGGCTGGCGCTAACTATTCGAAGAAAGATAAAGCCCAGCTGGTGAACTTGTCGGTAAACGATAGCGGAGAAGTATTATTTGGCTTAGCGCTGGGCGCTATAGTGCAGGAAACCGTGAACGCTTGGTTTAAACAACAGGGCGTGAGTGATAAAGCCTTACAAGCTGAATTTGAAGGAGGACGCCCCAACTGTATTCGAGTCACTTCTGGCTATAAAGCTCGCCCACTGAATGGTGTTTGGGCTACTGCACCATTTTTGCATAACGGTTCTGTAGCAACATTGCGTGATTTGCTTTGCCCAGAGGGAGGCGAGCGCCCTAAGTATTTGCAGTTGGGTAACATTGGCTATGACGCGGTGAATCTAGGATTACAGCAGCCTGAAGGTTTTGAAAAAGTGGCTAACAAAGCGCTGAGAAAAGGTCAGCAATATACGGCGGAAGGCTACTTTATCTTAGATACTTCAATACCGGGTAATCACAACACTGGCCATCACTTCTCAGATATATACGATCCTAGTAAACACTATTTGGATCAGCCTAAAGGGGTGATTGGTACTGCCTTTGATTCGCAGCAATGTGACGCGATACTTGAGTACCTAAAAACGATCTAATTAATGCGGTGCTTATATTGCACCTAGAACTCTGTGTTGTTCTCAATAAAAAAGGGCCCTCAGGCCCTTTTTGTTAACTGTATTGACTTTATAGCGCGGCGTTTAGGATTTCGCGGCTAACATCTAAAGTAATTTTTTTATCTTCACCTAAAGCCACCATTTGGTGTTGCTCTAACTTAGTCAACAATACCTCTACATCGCTAGCACCTAGTTCGATGTCACTTAAGCGCACTGGAACTTGCATGCTACGGAAGAAGGCTTCGGTAGCGGCAATCGCTTGGTCGATGCGTTGCTGCTTGTCGCCTTCGCTTATGCCCCAAATGCGTTCTGCGTATTGCAGCAATTTGTCGGCTTTTGCTTCACGGCGAATTTTCATTACCGCTGGCAAAGTGATAGACAAGCTACGTGCGTGGTCAACGCCATAAGCGGCGGTTAACTCGTGGCCCAACATGTGGCTTGCCCAATCTTGCGGCACGCCAGCACCAATTAAACCGTTTAAGGCCATGGTGGCTGCCCACATAATGTTAGCGCGAACCTCTAAGTCTTTGCTGCTCTCTTCGGCAAGTGCTTTAGGGCCTTCTTCAATTAAGGTGAGCAAAATGCCTTCGGCAAAGCGATCTTGGATTTTGGCGTTTACCGGGTAAGTGAGGTATTGCTCCATTACGTGAACAAAAGCATCTACCACACCGTTGCTTACTTGGCGGGGCGATAAACTTAAAGTTACGCTTGGGTCTAAAACTGCAAACTTAGGGCGCACTGCTAGGGCATAAAAAGGTAATTTAGTGCCGTCACGGGTGACCACTGCTGCTGGGTTGGTTTCTGAGCCAGTAGCTGGCAAGGTAAGCACTGCACCCAATGGTAAGGCTGCATCAACCGGGTGTTGCTTGGCAATAATGTCCCAAGGATCATCGCCTTGGTAACAAGCTGCAGCAGCGATAAATTTGCTGCCATCAATCACCGAGCCACCGCCTACTGCAAGAATGTAGTCAAGCCCTTCCGCTTTAATTTGCTCAACAGCCCGCATAAGCGTGTGATAGCTAGGGTTAGGCTCGATGCCCGAAAACTCAGACCACTGGTGATTTTCTAAGGCCTTTGCAACTTGATCATAAACGCCATTGCTTTTTATTGAGCCTCCACCATAGGTGACCAATACTTTGGCATCCACCGGGATCTCGTTAGCGATGGTAGCTATTTGCCCTTCGCCAAAATGAATTTGGGTACTGTTTTGGAACGAAAAATTTAACATCATATTTCCTTCAATTAACTAGCTTAGCGATTAGGCCAAGTGCTGTAGTACTTTTTCTGCGGCCATTTCTGAAGATGCCGGGTTTTGACCGGTAATCATTAAACCATCTTGAATCGCAAAAGGGTTCCAGTCGGCTACTGCTTGGTAATCTGCACCGCGGGCTTTTAACTCATCTTCTAACAAAAATGGCACCACCTCGGTAAGTTGTACTGCGGCTTCTTCACTGTTGGTAAAGCCGGTTGCTGCTTTGCCTTTTACCAGTAATTGGCCATCGGCTTGTTTTACATTTAGTAAGGCTGCGCTGGCATGGCAAACTGCTGCAACTGGTTTGTTTTGCGCAACAAAGGTCTCTAGTAGCGAGATAGATTGTGGATTGTCGGTAAGATCCCACAATGGACCATGACCACCTGGGTAAAACACCGCATCGTAATCACTAGCATCAAGGTCGGCGAGCTTAAGTGTAGTGGCTAACTGTTGTTTTGCCGCGTCGTCTTGGTCAAAGCGGCGAGTGGCATCGGTTTGAAAATCAGGGAGCTCGCTATTTGGGTCAATGGGTGGTTGGCCGCCATTAGGTGACGCTAAGGTGATGTTTGTTCCAGCATCTAAAAACACATAATAAGGGGCGGCAAATTCTTCTACCCAAAAACCTGTTTTATGTTCGGTATTGCCCAGTTGGTCGTGAGAAGTTAGAACCATTAGGATTTTCTTAGCTGTGTTCATTGGTGCATTCCTTAAAATTGATGAGTAACTATGCGATCTCGCAATAGCAATGCACCTAGTGTAGGTGGGTAAGCTCATTCCAACAATGCAGATTAAATAGACATAATTGGTAGAATAATTGATACAATGAGGAGGTGTTTTAAAAAAGAGATAGAACAATGAGCGTTAGCTTTGAACAGCTAAAAAGTATGGTGGTATTTGCTCAGGTGGTGGAGCAGGGCAGTTTTAGCGCTGCCGCAAAGCATATTGGCATTACCCGCGCGGTGGTTAGTTACCACATCAAAAAGCTAGAACAGCAACTAGGGCTTAGCTTATTAAATCGCTCAACTCGAAGTTTGCATTTAACCGAGGCTGGCGAGCAATACTATCAGCGCTGTCATAACATTGCCGAGCAAGCTAAAGCCGCAAATTTACAGATAGAAAACCTTAAGCAAGAGCCGGAAGGTTCGATCAAAATTTCTTGTCCGGTAAACGCTGGCCTACAAACCATTGTGCCAGCGATTAATGAGTTTCGCCGTTTGTATCCCAAGGTGAATATCGAGCTGGTATTAAGTGATGAGGTGGTAAATATTATTCAAGATGGTTTTGATTTAGCCATCCGTGGCGCCGAGCTTAACGACTCTGGTTTGCAAGCCGCCAAGCTAACCACCTTAAGTACCTGCTTATGCGCTGCCCCAGAATACTTAAATAAGCATGGCCGGCCGACTAAACCTGCAGATTTAGATGCCCACCAATGGGTTATTTATACCGCAGGCTCAAGTACCTTACAGCTAAGCAAAGGTTCTCGTTCTTATAGCATAAAAACCAAAGGTGGCATGAGCACTAATAATGCAGCAGTGCGCACTGCCTTTGTTGAAGGTGGCCATGGCTTAGGGCGTGTTCCCTTGTACGACGCCTTGCCAAAAATACAGGCTGGAAAGCTAGAAGTGCTTATGGTCGATTATCAATTACAAGATATTGATGTGTATTGTGTTTTCCCTAAAGGCTCGGCGAGTTCTAAGAAGTTGCGTTTACTCATCGATTACTTAAAGCAGAGCTTAGCTAAGCAAGAGGCATTGCGAGCGCGTTAGTGATTGAGGTTACATCAAGCGTTTAAATAGGGTGGCTAAACTTAAGCAGGGCTAATGTTTTTTGCTTACGCCATTTCGATGCTTAGTTAAGCCCTTGTTGCTATTAAGTTTGTTGCGTAGGCTGGGGTAAATTTTTAGTGAGTACGCAGCCTTGTTCTTTTTTATCGCCTTAACCGCTACCTTTGCCTATGCCCTACAAGGGGTGCTAATGGCCAAGGTTTATCGCCAATCAGATCTGCTTAGTGCGGTGGCCTACCGCGGTTTAAGTTTGTTCATTAGCATGTCTCCCTTACTGCTATTGGTGCCGCTGTCTGCGTATTCTGGTTTTATTCATCATGCTGGTTGGTTGGTACTAGCGGCGGGTTTAGCCGCCTTGGCTAACTGGGCAAATGCAATAGCCTTTGTAAGGTTACCTGTGGGCATTGCTAGCGCTTTATCGATGGCATTTACGGCGCTGTTTGTCGGCTTGTTGGGCGAGTTACTGTTAGATGAACGTTTAAGTCCATTGCAATGGTTAATGGCCGGACTAACCTTACTTGCTGTGCTGCTGTTGGGAGCAAGTCAAACTCGTACTAACACTAAATCCACGGAGAATCCCCCCCAATACAAGCCGCTTATTGGCATTGTAGCCAGTGCTTGTTATGGCGCTTTAATGTCTTGTGCGTTGATACTGGTGGCCAAAATGTCTCGCGACAGCCACCCATTTCTAGTGGGATTTAGCTGGGAAGTGATGATTGGCGTGATGGCTATGTTAATGGCGTTCGCGCGAGGTAAGCTTAGCGGCCACGGCGGAATGCAAAAGGTGACAGCCGTACAGTATAAACAGATCCTCATTTTCGCCTCACCTACGGTTATTGGCACTGGTTGCTATGCCTTAGCAATGACCTTAGGCCCCCTAGCCATTGCGGCAGCTGTGTTAAGCACTATGATGGTATTTAGTATGCTACTGGGCTGGTGGCTATTAGCGGAAAAGCCTACGCTCAAACAGTGGGCAATGATTAGCCTAGTTTGCATTAGTGTTATAGGACTAAAGCTAGTGGTTTAGGGGAAATACATGTTTGAACAAAGCTTAATAATCGCCGCGGCTTTTGGCTGTGGTTTAGTGGCTGGTATTTTTGTGGCATTTTCAAATTTTGTAATGCCTGCTTTGGCTAGGCTGAATGCTCAGCAAGGTTTAGCGGCCATGCAAAGCATTAATATCTCGGTGCTTAACCCAGGATTTTTAGGCTTGTTTATGGGCACGGCAATCTTGTGTTTAGTGGTGCTTGTTTGGCAGGTGTTTTTTGCCGCAACAATTAACCTATGGCTGGTGGCTGCGGGCCTTTGTTATTTACTGGGCTGCTTTGCGGTGACCGCGTTTGCTAACGTACCAAGGAATAAATCGCTGGCGCTAATTTCCGTGGGTGATGCGCTAAGCGAAGCACAAAGCTTGCAGTGGCAGCAATATTTAGCAGAGTGGACCTATTGGAATCACTGGCGCAGCCTTGCTTCTTCTCTAGCGATGTTACTGTTTATGTTGGGGTTACAGTAAACCTGCTATTTGTGAAGCTGCAATTCTATTTGCTGTTCGTTGCTACAATCTATGTGCTTATCCCATCTAATTTAGCGCTTGTATCCGGTGCTGCAAACATCCTGTTCTCTCGACTTTAAGTTTTTTTGGGGGGGCGATAGGCTTTGTTTGCTGTGCAGCCTTGTTTGAAAAATCTGCTCCTGCATAATGTTATCCTTCTTGGCTACTTCAATAAGGTTTCATTATGATTAATATCGACTGGTTACAAACCTATTGCACCTTAATTGAAACCGGACATTTTACTCGCACCGCAGAAAAGCTAGCGATGACTCAGCCTGGCGTAAGCCAGCAAATTCGTAAGCTAGAACACTACTACCAGCAAACTCTGTTACAACGAGAAGGCAAAAGCTTCACGCTCACAGAGGCGGGCAATCAAGTGTATTTGCAAGCGCAGCAAACCTTGGCTCAACTTAACCAGCTTGAACTGTCACTTAAACAAGATGATCCTCATGCCGGTTTGTGTCGGATTGCCAGCCCCGGCAGCGTGGGTTTGAAGCTCTATCCAAATCTGTTGGATTTACAAGCAAAATACCCTGATTTGGTGTTTGATTATAAATTTGCACCCAATGCTAGCATCGAACAAATGCTGGCCGATCGTCAGCTTGATTTAGGTTTTATTACTCGCCCCAGCACCCTAAGTGAGTTGGCTACCCAAGCCTTCGCAGAAGAGGCTTTGGTATTGGTAACACCGGCACGATATAACAATGCTAGTTGGCAAGACTTATTAGATTTAGGTTATGTGGACCACCCCGACGGCGCTCATCATTCACAATTGTTATTGTCAGCCAACTACCCAGAATTCGAGCAAACGAACCAATTTAAACTTCGCGGATTCTCTAACCAAATTAGTTTGATTTTAGAGCCGGTTGCGATGGGCTTGGGCTTTACGGTGTTGCCTGCGCACGCAGTGGCCGCTTTTGCCAAACCTGAGCTTATTGCTGCTAGCCATTTAGCTAATCCAGTGAGTGAAACCATTTATTTGGTGCAACGCCGTTATCACCGTTTGGCTTCGCGCTTTAAGTTAGTCACCGACAATATGCAGCAGTGTTTGGTGCAGAAACAGCCTGATTAAGGCTGGTTAAATTGTGATTAATATCACATTTAGGTGTCCGTTCACCTAAAGCTTATTAAACTAATTATGTGAGCTTATAAGGTATTGAAAATAAATAATTTAATTTTCTTGTTTGTTTAAATTATTGTCGGTTAATTTTACAATTATCAATTAAAGAGTGGTCGTTTTTTCGCTAAGTGCTTGTAAGTAAAGCTATTGATATAAAGGTATATTTCTTGCATTTGTGCGCTCGCTAACAAACTAAAGCAAGGAAAGCGGAAAAATGAAACAAATAAAAAAAATAACGATGTTTGCCATGTTCATCTCAAGTATGGTGTTTTCACAACAATCGGCCGCTACGGTCATCGCTCTAGATCCTCTGGAAGACGTGATTGTAAGTAGTGATATTTTTGATTGGGTTTGGGCCTCGCCTTGCTCAGGTGGCTGTAGTCAGCTAGTGGATAATTGGGAATACGCTGGTGGTTTATACGACGATGCTTTAAATGCGGCATTAGGTGTAAGTACTTGGCGTTTCGCTAGTTTGGCAGAGCTTGCCATTATTCCTGCTAGAGATTTATTTAAAGATGGGAATAAATGTGCTGCTCAGTATTTTGACAACACCTACAGCCATTGTGATTTCAATGATCCTATGGTGAGTTCTATTAATGGCGGTAATCAAGATACTTTATTAGTGCGGGTTAATAATCTTTCTCTACCAGCGCAGGTTAGTGAGCCAACAACCGTAGCCATTATGTTGCTAGGTTTGGGCGGATTGCTTATGAGACGCCGTACTTCGGCATAATCGCTAGCGCTAATTGTCTATTCTTTGATTTAAGCCCGCTCTATTGCGGGCTTTTTGTTTTTATCATATAAAGCAAATTGGGGGCTGTTGATCTTTGTTGATGGTTTTTTCAACAATACTGCCCAGCGGGTTCGGAAAAGCGAACTTTACTCTTTGTTGAGCACTTCTTACTTAGCCTACTAGGTTTCAAAGTGTTCGCCGCGATTGAAGTCCGCTTATCTCGAACAAAATTTCAACACCAAAGGTCAACAGACCCTTAGGACTATCGAGAGAGTTAGCAGGATGCTAAAGCCCGACCCACTAGCCAAAAAACTAAAAACTGGCGATTTGGTGTTTTTTTCTGGCAAAGGTTTAAGTAGCGACATTATTCGTTACGGCACGTTTAGCAAATGGTCACATGTTGGCATGGTGCTAGAGCTAGAAGCCTATGACTTTGTGACCCTTTGGGAAGCAGTTCCTAATTCAAAAGATACCTGTTTGTATTCTCAACAAGCCAGCAATGGGGTGCAGGTAGTGCCGCTACACCAACGGGTTAAACAACACTTGGGCAGTATTTCAATTCGCCAGTTGTTAGGTGGAACCTTATCGGATGTGCATTTAAGCAAATTAATGCAATTACTTGAACAGCTAAAACTACGCCATTATGAACAAGACTTTTGGGAGCTGGCTCGGGCTGGATGGGAAGGCCCATTTGGTGAGAATCAAGAAAACCTCGATTCATTATTTTGCAGTGAATTAGTGGCAGCAGCCTACCAACATATTGGTTTGTTGGATAAGCAAAAGCCTTCAAATGAATACACTCCTGCGAATCTTTCAGAAAAACAGCTTACTCATTTAAACGATGGTTTCTATTTGTCACCTGAAATTGATTTGTTCTCAAATTGATAATGGGCGAGAAAAAGGACGCTTTGGCTAATTAATTAGGCTTACCTGCCAAAGCGTCAACATGACCAAACTTATTGCATCGTCCAGTCACCCCCTAAACTTTTATGTAAACCAACTATGCTGTTAGCGGTTTGCAGCTGAGCAAGCACTTGTGCGTCTTCAAGCAAGTTTTGCTGGCGTTGCGCATCTAAAACAGCCAAGTGGTCCAGTAGGCCAGCTCGGTATAGTGAGTTGGCTTTACTTAATGCAAGATCGGCTTGTTCGCTTGCTTGCTCTATGTTGCTGGCAAACACTTGGCTATTGCCATAGGCCATTAACATGGTCTCTACTTCAACAAAGGCTGCATTCACGGTTTGTTGGTATTGCAAGGCGCTGTCGTTAAATCTCTGCTGCTGTATTTCTACCAAGGCGTCGTTTCGTCCGCCATCAAACAGGTTCCATTGCACCCCTATGCTAGCGAGCCAAGCGGCAGAGTCTGCTTTGAATAAATCATCAAAATTCTCAGCACTTAAGCCTGGCCCACCGGTTAAGAAAAAGCGTGGGTAACCCGCTACCAAACTGGCCGCTAGTTCTTGATTCACCGCCGCCATTTCGCGCTCCGCAATATTGATGTCGGGGCGCTGGTTAAGTAAATCAGACGGCAAACCTAAGGGGATCATGCCTTCAAAGTCTGGCAAGGCTTCTGGCTCCCCAAGTTGTTCAGCCAAGCTAGACGGGGTTTGCGCAAGTACTAAAGCCATGCGATTTAAATGCACACTTTCGGCACTGTTAAGCTGGGGCAGGGCCGCGCGGCTTAAAGCCAGTGCACTTTCTGCCTTGGCTACATCCATATCTGAACCGTAGCCGCTGGCGCTGAGCGATTTAACCAGTTTAAGGACGGTTTCTTGCTCACTAATATTTCGTTTAGCAATGGCAATACGTTGTTGAGCACCGCGATATTGTAAGTAGTTATTAATGATCTCTGCGCTCACTAAGGTGTGCATGCCTTGATGGAAAATTTCGGCCTGCTCACCCCTAATTTCTGCAGCGTTTACTTGCTTGTCTATTCGGCCAAACAAGTCCATTTCCCAACTTACATTTATGCCAGCAAAAAAGCCGCCGTTTTGCTGCTCAATTAAGTCGAACTCTCCGCCCGATATGGGATTTTCAATACCAAAAGCGGGGCCCGCTAAAGGATCGTTTTTACTGAGTTGGTAGCTGGTGTAGCCACCACCTAAGCTCACGGTTGGTACTTTAAATGACGCTACCGCACTGCGATAAGCTTGCGCTGCTTGAACGCGGTTAGCCGCCATTTTAATGTTTAAGTTTTGCTGCTGAGCTTGCAGCACCAAATCATTTAAAATGGGGTCGTTAAATTGCTGCCACCACGCCGCCTCAACCGTTTGTTGGTTTACAAACTGATTAGACTGTTGCTCAGAGTACACGGTGTCTACCGATGTCTCTGGCATTTGATATTCGGGAGCACTAGCACAAGCGGTTGCCAATACTGAGAACACCATTACCGACAGGGCTTTGCTTGTAGTTAAAGGCTTAATTTTGTTCATGGTTTAGCTCCGAACTTACACTTAGATCTTCAGCTTTGTTTTCGGTTTGTGGGTCACGGTAAAAAATCCGATACCACGCCGGCATAATGATTAACGACAAGAAGGTCGCTACCACCAAGCCGCCAATAATAATCGCTGCCATTTGGTCAAATAAACGGTCACTAAGTAGCGGTACCATGCCCAGTACGGTGGTTAGTGCGCCCATCGAAATGGCCATGGTGCGGTTAATTGTGGCTTCTACAACGGCCTCGTTAATGCTTTTACCTTGTTTGCGTTCTAGTTCGATTTGATCAATGAGCACAATGCCGTTTTTGATGATCATTCCCGATAGCGCAACTGCGCCAGTTAGGGCCATAAAGCCAAAGGGTTTACCAAAGAAGAACAGCGTCCAAGCGCAACCTATCGCGGCTAGCGGCAAGGTAATTAGGATAATCGCAGGCTGTTTTAAGCCATTAAACAGCGCCACCATTACAATCACCATCATCAACGTCGCTTTTGGAATTTGCTTTAAGGTGTCGTCAATTGCGCGTTTTTCATCGTAGTACTCGCCACCCCATTCAAAGTTGTAACCATAAGGCAATTCAATGGCTTGAATTTGCTCGGCTAACTCTTTGCGCACATCCGAAGGTGTTTGGCCAAATACTTCTGCTTGCGCAGTGATAATTGGTACTCGATTACGGCGCCAAATAATGCTTTGCTCTTCGCGGGTTTCGAATCCGTCGACAACTTGGCTAAGCGGCACAGTGTGTAAACCCAATAGTGAGCGAACAGGAATGTTCTCTAATTGCGCAATATCGGTGTTACTGCTTTGCATTTTAATTGGCAAGGTCTCATCGCCTTGGCGCAGCGCACCCACAACAACACCGCTAGACGCTCGTTGGATAGCCAGTGCTACGTCGCTGCGATTAATACCTGCGCGGCGCATTTTGTCTTGGTTCATAATTGGCACCAGCTGTTTACTGGTTTGTCGCCAATCATCACGTACATACTTGGTATTAGGGTGAGCATTGAAAATGGCTTGAGCTTGCGCTGACAAGTCTTGCAGAACTTGCGGATCGGGGCCTTTAAAGCGCGCTTCAATGGCAAACTTATCCTTGGTGGCTAGCTTTAAGTTTCTAAAGCGAGGTTCAGCATTAGGGAACCGCCTCATTAGCCAGTTATCACCACGTTCAATAAGCGGCGCAATAGATTCAAAATCTTTTGCATTAATCAGAATTTGCCCGTAACTGCTATCAAATGGTTCTGGCTCAACGGTTACCGAGAAGCGCGGAGCACTGGCGCCTATGTAGCTTGAAATGCTGCTTACTTCCGGTTGCTCCAATAACCAGTCCTCAATCACTTTCATATCACGTGACACCACCTCGGTTTGTCCGCCGTTGGGTAGCCAGTAATCTAGAAATAAGATGGGCCTATCGGAGCCAGGCATAAAGTTAATCGCAATTTTGGGAACAATTAAGGCGGTAACAAGTAAAGCCGGAATGATGCAAGCAATAGCGCTAAAGGGTTTTGCCACTACCCAGGTAAGAACCTTGCGCGCAACTTGGGCAAACTTTGGCTCTGGCTGGTCTACTTGTTTAGCCTTAGGTTTAATGAAGGCCCAACACATCAGAGGGGTAAGTGTCATCGCCACTAACCAAGACAACAGCAGTGAGCTACAAAGTATTTGGAATACCGAAATAGAAAACTCGGCAGCATCGGTTTGTGATAACAACACTGGGGTAGCACCCATAATGGCGATCACGGTAGCAGCGAGTAAGGGCACAGCGGTTTCTTTTACACTGTTAGTGGCGGCTTGATAGCGCTCTATGCCTTGGTTGAGTTTTGCCTTGAACATGTCGGTAATAACAATGGCGTTATCTACCAGCATACCTAGCGCCAAAATAAACGAGCCAACCGACACGCGTTGTAAATCAATGCCAGCAACTAGCATGTAAATAAGGGTAATAAGCAAGGTAATAAGCAAGCTACTGCCAACAATGGCAGCACTGCGCAGCCCCATAAATACCCAAAGCACTGCCACCACAATAAGAATACTTTCAACTAAGTTGCTTACAAAGTTATTGATAGACTTTTGCACTTCGTCGGGCTGAAAGGCAATGGTGCCAACCTCGGTGCCAAGTGGAAGTTCGCTAGTAAACTGCTGAATCACCTGTTTTAGGGTGTCACCCAAGGCCACGACATTAATGCCATCAACTGGGCTTACTGCAACGGTAATCGCAGTACTGCCGTTATAGCGGCTTTCTGATAAAGCTGGAGTTTGGTAATCCAAGTAAACATCGGCGATGTCACCTAGGCGAATTAAGCCAGAGCCGAGTTCGGCAATACCAGATTTAAGCAATAGATTCTGAATATCACTTAGGTTTTCAAAGGTGCCGCTTTGGCTAACTCTTATGCGCTCTTCACCAAGTTTAAAGCTGCCAGAATCTAGCACCATGTTTTGGGTGGTTAATTGGCTAAATACTTGAGCAGCCGAGAGTTGATGCTCTGCTAAGCGCTCGCTTGGCAAATCAATATTAACGATTTGCTGGGGAACACCATGTAGCTCTACTTTTTTAATGCCATCAACGGCTTTTAAGCGGCGTTGTAACTCTTTGGCATGGGCTTTTAACTCAGCTGGCGCAGCGTCGTCGCTGTGTACTGCAAACAACATCCCGTATACTTCCGAGAACTCATCTTGCACGATGCTAATTTGCGCACTGGCCGGAAGCTCTAGTTTTACGTCGTTAACTTTGCGACGTAATAAATCCCATTGCTGAGGAAGCTCTTCTGAGGTAGTGCTCTCTTTTAGGTCAACAAAAATCATTGAACTGCCAGGGCGAGAAAGGCTGCGTAGCTTCCACACCGAGCCCATCTCTTGCAAGCGGGTTTCAATTTTGTCGGTAACTTGCAGCTCTACTTCCTGGGCAGATGCCCCAGGGTACAAGGTAACCACTACCGCACTTTTTACGGTAAACGAAGGGTCTTCTAATTTACCTAATCCAATGTAAGAGCCAATGCCTGCAATAATGCATAACACGGTAAAAAAGCATACAAAGGTGCGTTGGCGAATCGCGAATTCTGCGAGGTTCATCTTAACCCTCCTTCGCGTCTAATAAATCACCTACTTGCTGTCCTTCGCTTAGGTAACGGCTACCAGCAACAATGATTTTGTCAGCTTCTTTAAAGTCGCCGCTTACGCATACGTGTTGCTGGGTTTGGTTTACGATTTCACTGGCTACGGCTTCAACCTTGTGATTGTGAACGCGGTAAACTTTGGCTTCTGCGCCATTAAGAATGAGTGCCGAATGCGGCAAGCAGTAGCGAGCTTGTTCAGATTGCGAGAGCGCTAAGCTTAGTTGAACCGATTTGCCCGGATACACCTCATCGAGAGTCTGCTCAAGCTTAAGTTTTACCGTATAGGTTTGCTTGATGAGATCTGGCACGGTGGCAATCTCACTCACCTTGGCGTTTATGCTATCGGTTTTATCGTGCCAACTAACTTGCGCAGCTTGGCCAATGCTAAAGGCATTAATTTGATTCTCTGGCACTTCTATCACGGCTTCTAAGTGCTCGGGCTGGTGTAAGGTAAACACGCGTAGCGCAGGTACTGCTTGTTCGTGTTCTTCGGCGAAACGCTGAGCAATTACCCCATCAAAAGGCGCGCGTAATTCGGTATAACGCAGTGCATCTTTAGCGCGTTGAATATTCTGGTTCACCACTTCAACGCTGGCGTCGGCGCGTTGTTTGCCGCTAAGTGCGCGGTTTAGGTTAACCGGTGCTATTGCATTGTCTTGGCTGGCTTGCTCAACCCGCTGGTATTCGTTGTGGGCGAGGGCTTGGGCCGACTCTGCTTCAAGTAGCTTGGCTTCTAGCTCAAGCAGGCTCACTTGGTAGTCGTGTGGGTCTAAGCGCGCAAGCACTTGCCCCTTGGTCACGCTTTGGCCATTGCTTACCAGTATTTCTTGAATGGTGCCCGGAACACGAAAGGCCAGCTTAGAGCTGGTACTCGATTGCAGCACACCGTTGTAATAGCTGTTATTAGCTTGGGTGGCGGCACTTAGGCTGACTACTTTAACAGGGCGCAGCTTTACATTGCTAATGTCTGCGGTTTGTTCGGTACTGCATGCGCTAAGCAAAGTAGCGCTTAGTGCTAAAGCGAGATAGGAGTATTTCATTGCGTGCTCCGGTGGAAGGATTAATTGCACGCATGGTAAACAGTTTCATTAAGGCTATCTGCTAGCTAATCTGTTCTTATGTGTCACAAAAAACGTGACAATTACAAATACTCCGGTACACGAGAAGCAATATAATCTAACAGTAGCCGTGCCGTATGGGTTAAACCGTTACGGCTTGGGTAGACCATCCATGCGTCTTCAGAAGAAGAGACATGGTCTTTCATTAAGTGGCATACCGTGCCTTTTTCTATCATCGGATAAGCCAAAATATAGGGCACTAAGGCTATGCCTAAACCCGCCTCTACAGCTTGGGCAATGTGGGCGTAGTTATTACTAATATGGTGATGGCTTACTTCGATTTCTTGGTTGGTAAATTGCCAGCGATTCTCTAATTTTTGGCTATAGCTTCGGTAAATAATGCAGCTATGGTGCAGTAAATCTTGAGGAGTAACAGGCACTGGGTTTTGTTTTAAATATTCGGGGCTGGCAATAATCACTTTGCTAAAGCCGCCTAGCTTTCTTGCGATAAAACTAGAGTCGTCTAACGAGCCTACATACATAGCCATATCCAGGCCATGCTCAAATAAACCTTGGTAGCTTTCGTTAGAATAACGTGCCTCAACATTAATATCGGGATAGCGCTGTTTAAAGTTTTTAAGTATGTCGATCACATAGTGATCACTACCTACATTAACCCCCATTTTTACTAAACCACTCGGGCTAGCTGTGTGGCTATGCAAAGCGCTGTTTGCGTCGTTAAGGCGGCGAATAATGTCTTGCATGCTTTCGTAGTACTGCTGGCCTTGGGTGGTAAGGTTTAGCTTACGTGTGGTGCGAACAAACAAACGGGTACTTAGGCTTTGTTCTAATTCGTTAATGCGTCGGCTTACATTAGCGCGAGGTAAATCGAGAGAGTGGGCCGCAGCACTAAAACTGCCCGATTCCACCACTTTTATGAATAAAGAAAGATCTTCTACTCGCATACGATATTGTCACCAAATTAGATACAAACTGAGCGAAGATTAACAGTATTGATGAGCAATTCAAGTTAAGCGCTTAGCGTTACAGCCTTAACAACGGCACAAACTGTATTGGCACTGTCTCACCTGTAAGACGAGCTAACAGGTACTCGTTTAGTAGCCTTCTTAGGCAAGGTTAAACTTGCGGCCATTATTTGCGGCTATGGAATGCCGCTCTTTCTAAAGGGCATTTCATTATTAGCAGGTAAAAAAATGAAGAAGACAATATTAGCAATAAGCTTGGCGGCGATCTCATCTGGCGTAATGGCAGAGCAAGCTGCCGAGGCAAAAGCCGACGTGAACTATGGCGATCCAACCGCCACCTTTAGCTCTTTAGGTATTTCTCGCAGCAACGAACGTACTCAGCTAAACGGCACCTATGGTTGGGGAGCGGGTAATATGATTTTTGCTGATTTAGGCGCTGCCGATAAAAAAGATGAACAAGGCAAAATTGATTTTGATTATCGCGTTCGTTACTTCAAAGTAAACGATGGCTTGGGTTACTCGGTTGATGTGGTGGGAGATCGAAATACCACTACCGCTTTGGTAGGGGGGATGTACAAATTTGATATCACCAAAAATATCTCACTGTTCCCCATGCTTTATGGCGGCTACATGAAAAGTAAGCTAGATATGCCAATTAAAGACAGTAGCGAAACCTTTAAAGACTCGTCCTTAGTACAGGGCGGCTTATACGCCATGTACGCCTTCGACGACGGCCATTGGCTTTACGCCAACCCAAAAGCCACTTACGTAAGCCGAGCTAAAGATTTTGTGCCGCAAATTGAAGTGGGTGGGGGTTACATGATTAATAGCAATATGTCGGTAGGCTTTAAAGTTGACCACACAGCAGAGAGCAAAATCTCGAAAAAAGACACCGTAGGGTGGCTGCAAGCCAGTGTCTACTTCTAGTGACAACTGCAGCGTAAACTCAGTAGCGCTTAGCTCTGCTGAGTTTACGCCCCACATCTGCATTTTGGGCGAATACAACGGTAGAAAGAGTGCTTAGCTAAAGGCTTAAAAAGCAGGTATTTTCTGTGATTCCTACTTTCTGCAAGTGTTTGCAACCTCTAATACTGATATTTTTGTTAACTTTAGATCTGGGTAGCTGATGTAGCCCAAGAAAGATGATAGCCTTTGTATTATAAAATATATGAAAAGAAGGGCCTTGTTTAAACAAGGTTTTTCCTGTTAATAAGCTGTTAGCCATCAGTGTTACCCACATCAGTAGATTAACAATTTAATCTGTTAGTCTCTACATAACAAACAATAAACAATAAATAATAAGGAAATGAATTGCTATATTTGCCCAGTAGAACTAAAACTCTTCTTGAAACTGACCCTATAATAAAAGCTTTTGTTTACTCTTGTATTGCCAAGTTAACCCCTTGGATTAATGACAATAAACCCATCTTTTTTCCCGAATATACAGATCATGGTTTTACTCACTTAAACGAAGTCTTATTAACAGCAGATGGTATTATTTCAGATGAAAGTTGGGCTATTCTTACACCTAAAGATGCAGCTGCAATGGTCGTGTCTGTTTTATTACACGACTGTGCAATGCACATGACTGTGGATGCTTTCGACGCTTTAATTAATGATAAATTCCCTTCAGTTACTTCACGTTATACGGGTAAGGAGAAAAGCTGGAGTGATGTTTGGAGTGATTACTTTGCTGAAGCTAAAAGGTTCGATGCAAAGAAATTGTATTCTATTTTTGGTGACGAGGTTCCTGTTAGAAATATCCCTTCAAATAAGATTGATTGGACAGATAGGGATAAGTTACTAATTGGAGAGTTCATTCGTAGGCACCATGCTAGAATGGCTCACGAAATAGCATTCTATGGCGTACCAGGTATTGATGGAGCTTCTATTGATTTAAGCGATGAGCAACAGAGTATCTTTCTTGATTTATGCGGGTTTATTGCTAGAAGTCATCATTTAGGTTTGCGTCAAGCCGTCGATATGATTGAGAAAAATACGAGACGAGTTCATCTAAATACTCACGTGCCATTTATAATGCTTATTCTAAGGATTTCTGATTATATCCAAATTCATGCAGAACGAGCACCAAATCAGTTGTTAAGCTTAAAAACACTAGTAAGCCCAACTTCAATTGGAGAGTGGAAAAAGCACAATTCAATTGTAGATATGCATCAAGAGCATGACGATCCTGAAGCTATATACGTTGATGCAGAACCAGAAGATGCAATTGTTTATGAAGAATTAAAAAATCTTTTTGCTGGTATTCAATCTGAATTAGATCTTTCATGGTCAGTTTTAGGGGAGGTATACGGTAAATCAGAACACCTTAAACATTTAGGTATAAAAATTAGAAGAATTAGAACATCTTTAGATTCATTTGATGACTTTATAAGAAACAAAAAACCTAATTACATCCCTAAAGTTCTAAGTTTTAAAACAGCAGATTCAGAAATGATGGAGTTGTTAATAGCTCCCCTCTACGGCGATAAGCCAGAAATTGGTATCAGGGAATTAGTACAAAACTCAATTGATGCTTGTTCAGAACTTAAGGATACTTTAGTTAAAAATGGTCGTCCGTATAATATCGATTCAAACTTCGATGTTTGTATAACACTTCATGACATAGATGGGGCTAGTAAAGTTGTAATTGAGGACTTTGGTATTGGAATGACTCTTGATGTAATCGAGAATTATTTTCTAAACATAGGAGCCTCATTTAGAAATAGTGACAGATGGAAGAAAGATCATGAAACTGATGGTCATTCCAATGTATATAGAACCGGAAGGTTTGGTATAGGTTTATTGGCGGCATATCTGCTTGGTGAAGAACTTGAAGTTGAAACTCGGCATGTAAGTCAAGGTGAAAACCAAGCTCTTAGATTCAAATGTAGAAAAGGCTGCGATAATATTATTGTATCTCATACTGATTTCCATATAGGAACGAAAATAACAATAAATATAAATGATAAAGTGAGAGAGATTTTGGCTGCCGACGAAGAGTTATGGGATTGGTTCTCTCTTTCATCTATTAAAGTTAAAAGAAAAATAATAGGTGATTTAGAAGAGGTGGACTTGGAACAATCCAGAGTTGTACCTGATTCAGATTCAAATATTGATGGTACTCCATGGAACCGGACATTAGCTGATGGGTACGATGATATTTTATGGACATATGATGTAATTAGAAAGAGCAGGTATAGACATAGTCATACTTCTTTATTTTGTAATGGAATAATTATAACTGACCATATGTACTTGAATGATTTTGATATATCAGAAAGGCTAGGTGTTATTGATATAAACCCTCCTTCAATAAATGTATTTGATCAAGATGGCCGTCTACCTATTAATTTGGAGCGTTCTAGTCTTGTTGGCCGCTCTTTACCATTTAAAGATGAAATATCAAAAGATTTGTCTAGGCACTTGGTTAAGAACATGATTTCATTTATTAAAAACCTTGGCCCTATTAAGTTAGATAAAGATTTGGTAAGTGAACTCGCTAATTTTTCAGTGCCAGGTCTAAAAAAGAAAAATGATTACCAGAACATTGATGTTAGTAAGCTGCTCATTAATGACAATAAGTTGGTTCCTTTAGACTATGAACTTCTCTTTAAAAATAACATCAATACTATTTATGTTGATGCGGTAAATTTAGGGAAGAATACAGGTTCATTTACATCGCAGGAGTTTATGAAAAAGTGTAAGTCCTATCTTTTCGTAGATAAAGTTACTGACTCAAAGAAAAGTCGTTCATCTTTTATTAGGACATTTTTTGAATTTCAAGAAAATTATTGGATGAAGAAAATTGGGGTGGCAGCATTGCCAATATGTGGGAGACGGATTTTAATTAAAAAATCTGATGTAGAAGAAGTCGTAGCCCCAGGTTATGTTCCAAGGACCTTTTGGAGTAGGTTAGAATGTGAATGGAGTAATGAAACATGGGTTTTAATGGCTATAGGTAGCATACCCCAAATAGACTTTGATGTAGAAAAAATTACAAAAGAATTAGATAAAACTAAATCTTTTGGGTTTGCCTCTTTTTATTTAGAGTGGAATGAAAGGGAAGATAGCGAATCATCTTCAATATTTTCAAAAGCGTGGCTAAATGAAAATAGTCAACTACCGTATATGGAAAACTCCTAACAAGAACATCAAACGGAAAATTATAGTTAGCTACGCTCGTTCCTCGCACATTCATAGCCAACTATAATTTCCCGCTTATGTAAGCGATATGCCACCCCAATTTTGAGGCTTAAATGTTAGAAAAATATACGATAAGGACAGCTTTTGGAGTTATTACTAATATTCGCAGTGATGAAGATGGAAGCTTATATATTACTAACGAAAACAATCGTGAAGTGAAAATGTCAGATAAAAATAAAAGATGGTTTAGGCAAATTCCTGAGGTTAAAGAAAAGTGTATCGGCTACAAAGGCAGAAAAGTAGACATTATTACTTCACAGACTACAAAAAACTGGAAACCGGCAGAATATTTCTGTGATGTAGTATTAATTATCGAGTAAAAGCATATAACAAGCCAATTAAGTGCGTGACTGCTAAAGCTTGACTCAGTTCCACTGTGCTACACAGTTTAGCTAATCATTTATCAGCCCTTTATTGGGCATTACTTTTCGACTAACCCATATACTCTCTCCCAACAAAAAGCCCTCAACGAAGAGGGCTTTTTGCAATACCTTTCCTGCTTAGCATTTAGAAAAAGTAGGCCATGTTTACTTGTACAAAGCTGTCTTTGCTAAAGGCATAGGTTGGGTCGGCAAGGTCATCGGCATCTATGTACCAAAGGTCTAGCTCGCCTTTCCAGTTTTCGCCAAAGCGGCGGCTGGCTTCTAGGGTGACGACGTTGGTGTTGTAGTCGAGGTCTATCGCGCCTCCTAATAAAAACTCGGTACTTTGCGCGTCGTTTAATACTAAGCGAGCGCCTAAGTAGAGGTCGTTTTGAAAGGTAGAGGTGGCTTCTTTGCCGTCACTATTCCAGTTGTATTCGGTAAGTAAACCTAAATCGGCGATGCTGTCGAATAAACCCACTAGGGTATATTCGTAACCACCTACAGCAGCGGTGTAACTGTTACTGCTGGTATTGCGATATAAGCCTTCAAATTTCCATAACCAATCGCCAATGGTGGCTTGTAGATCTACGCCAAGTTGGTCCATTTGCTCATAGTAGGGGGTAAGTTTTGTGCCGTCGGCGCTAGCAATTAGCAGTGGGTCGCGATTAGTGCCACGAAAGTAGGCGGTGCCTACGTCCCAGTCGCCAAAGGTTTGCGCCCAGCGCAGGGCTAGATCAACATGTTTGTCTTTAGCGCCCGATTCATATTGAGCATTATCTTGGTCTACCGGTAATGGCGGGCGAAAGCGGCCATCTACGCCGGCAAAGGTTCGTTCTCTAAAGCCAGGTAAAATGAATACATCCCAAATGCCGGAGTCTTGATAGGTATTAAAGTGCAGCATGGGTTGGCCAAGCTTTTCGTCGCCATCGGGCGATTCGATAAAGTCGGTTTGGTTTATCACATCCACCAAGTGTTGGGTTTCGGTTACGCCCCAAAACACTTTGGCTATGCCTATTTCGAGCTCGTATTCGTCGGCTAGGTGTAGCCATTTAAGCTCGCGAATGTCGGCGTGAGTGCGCTCAGAGTCCATGGAATCGGCCCGTGCAAAGGGCGTAAAGGTGATGCTGTCGATGCCATCGTTCCACTCCCAGTACAGCTCGGGCTCGGCACTTATCGAGCCTTGATGCTGCTGGTCTTGGCCCGGAAAAGCACCTTGCTCGAAAAAGCCGCGATATTGCCCCGCCACATTGCCGCGCAGCTCCATGGCGGCACTGCTTAAACTAAGCGCCGTTAGGCTACACGCTAGGGCTAGCTTCGTGTATTGTGCGTTCATTAGCGGGCTCGCTTAAGCTTGTTTTTGTTGAAGTCTGATTCTTTTACGCCGGTTTTAAACTGATAATTATTCCAGAACATTTCGGTTTTTTTATCGGTTTGGTGGTTCACCATCAACATTTTTGACGGACGCCAATGTTTGTCGGCATACACTTGGTAATCACTCATGGTGAGGGTTTTAAGTAGCTGCCCTTTACGGTCGTAAAACTCTACTTTGTGTACGCGGTAGGCTTCTTTGTCCATCCAGGTAATTTGCTTGGTATAACCTGAGTACTTATCTACCGGTACGTTTTGTACTACATAGCTGTCGAAGCCGGCAATGGTTTCGTCGCGCAAGTAGGTGTATGTGTATTTTTCAACTTCAAATGAGCTTAGATCTTCAAAGGCAAACTCGCTGCCCATGTAAGGGCCCGACTTGTTGCGTGAACCAATGCGTTTTACCCGTTTTAAGGCGGGTAGGTATAACCATTGCTCGTCTGGCTCTAGGGCGTGAGAAAAGCTTAAAAAGGCAGTGCCTTTTACGTCGGCTGGGTGGTCAAACACACTTAAGGCTTTATCGCCGTCGCCTTCTACTTCTAAAGACTGAATGCGAATAGAGCGGGTGCTTTTATCGCCTTGCGCGTTGTACAGCACCATTTCTGTGTCGGCTTTCGAATCAACCCAACCTAAATCAAAGGCTTTGCGCTCTTGAGCGATGCGTAAGCCTTTTTCTTCTGCGGTTTCTGCTAAAGCTTGTTGGCTAAACAACAGGCTAATACAGATAACTGCGGCACGATTAAGCCACATACTAAGCGGTTTTTTGTTGAAGTGCTGCTGCATTTTCTGCTCCCTTTGCACGGTCAAAACTAATCAAGAGTAATGGTAGTAGTAAGAAATCGATGATTAAGGCTACGGCAATAATAATAGAAGTAAGTAGCCCCATATTGGAGTTAATAGTAAAGGTTGAACCAATTAATACTGAGAAGCCAACCACCAATACCGCGGTGGTAATAGCCAGTGCTTTGCCTACGGTGACAAAGGCGTAGCGTACTGCGTCTTCGGCAGATTTACCTTGCTTGCGGGCATATTGGTACTTGGTAAGGAAGTGCACGGTGTCGTCGACCACAATGCCTAAGGTAACGCTAATAACAATCGACAAACCAAGGTTTATGTTGCCATCGATTAGTGCCCAAATACCAAAACCAATGCCTGCGGGGACTAAGTTGGGCAGCAAGCTAATAAAGGTGAGCCGCAGTGAACGTAGTGAAATACCAATTAACACCGAGATAAGCACCAGTGCCCAAAATGCACCTTTTAGGGCTTGCGGCATATTGCGCTCACCAATGTGGGCAAACATTAGGTTAGGGCTGGCGGCGATTACTCGATACTCGGGCGCATTTTGTTGCCACCAATCTAAGGAGCGTTGCTCTAGCGCTATCATGCCGATAGAGCCCATATTCTTGGTGGTAATGGTTAAGCGAGTGGCCGATTTATCTACGTTGATTTGGTTATTCAAATCTAAGCCGTAGGGCAAACTCATTTCGTACATTAATAAATACTGAGCAGAGAGTTCGCGCTCTTCGGGCACTAGGTAATAGCTTGGGTCGTCGCCATGCATGTTTTTGTTTAAACGGCGCATAATGTCGGAGATGCTATTTACGTTGTCGATCTCTGGTTGTTGGCGTAACCACGCGCTAAAGTCTGCCACTTTTTGCATGTAGTGGGGCTGGTTAATACCGCTGCTTTCGCCACTTCTTATTTCATAAGAAATGGTGGTAATCCCGGATATATTTTCCTCCATAAAGTCTGTGGATTGACGAAAGTCCACCTGCTTGCTGAAGTACTCCGTAGCTACGTCGTTTAGTTGGTTGCGCGGGATCATGGCTAAGAAGCCAATAATCATGACTACCGTAACTGGCATTAACCATTTGCGAGAATCAATCACAAAGTTTGCTAAGCGGTCGTAGTTTGAACGGCTGCTAATGCTCGGTGTTTGTTTAATGGGCAGAATGTTTAGCAGAGCAGGCAAAATGGTAAGTGCATACACATAGGCCAACATTACCCCAACTGCCACAATGGTACCTAAGGCTTGAAACGGTGGAGAATCTGAGAAGTTTAAGGTTAAGAAACCAATCGCAGTGGTGGCACTAGTAAGGAAGATAGCGCGGTTGTTTATTTTTAAACTAAAGGCGAGGGCTTCTTTTTTAGATTTACCTTGGCGCATCTCGTAGAGCATTGAGGCGATAACGTGCACACAATCGGCCACTGCTAAGGTCATTACCATGGTGGGCACATTTACCGTAACGGTATTGAGTGCAAAGCCCATCCAACCGGCCATGCCCATGGTGCTGGCAATAGTCACTACAATCACCACTAAGGTAGCTAGCATGCCTAATACCGAGCGCAGTAAAATGGCTAGCATCACTAAAATTAGCAAGAACATTAGCGGCACTAAAGTGGACATGTCTTTTTGGCTTTGTTCGATGAAGCTGTTGTTCATCATGATCATGCCAGAGAGCAAGATTTTATGTTCTGGGTAGGCTTGCTGATACTTGGCTTGTAGCTCACGTACAAACTGCGAGGTTTTAGGTACCTCGGCCTGCATATCGTCTTCAGAGATGGTGATGGTTGCAGCCACTACTGCTACGCGACCATCTAGGCTAATTAAACGGTTTTCTAGCAGTTGTTCACTTAAGCTAACTTGCTCAATTTTAGATACTTTTTCTGCATCTAACATATCTAGCTCTAGCAATAAGTCTTCTACCCAAAGGTCATCTTCTACGGCTTCGGTATGTTGAAAGTTGGTGATGGAGTCGACCCGAGTAGAGTTGGGAATAAGCCAAGAGTCGTCGGTAAGCTCTTTAATGAGAGTGAGAGATTGCGGGTTGAATACATCGCCTTCGTTGGGAGAGATAACAAAGGTGACCGAATCAGTTTTATTAAACACCTTTTGCATGCTTTCAAATTCTTGCAGCTGAGGGTTATCCTCACCAAAGAAAATGCGGTAATCGCCTACAAAGGTAAGAAAGCGTCCGCCAGAGCTCATTGCTACAACGGCTAACATTAATAACATGAGTGTTAGCCAAGGTCTGGCAATCACTTGATTAAAAAATTTCTTTTCCATAGCCCTGTCCTTTACCAATTGCACCATTCAATTGGTTTAGAGTGAATTATGACGATTTGTCTAAAATTGACGAATCGTCACTTCCTTTGCTTAAAAAACCGCAGTAATCGGCGGCTTATTTTGAATCTAAATGCGTGCGTTTATTATTCCACTTAACAACAGTAGAACAACTTGGCACTTTTACTCTTAGAACTTACAAATCTTTATTCGCTAATTGCTGGTTTGCGTAAAGCGCTTAATACAGCGTTTCGTTTTGCTCCAGCATGGCCAACTCTTTGGCATATAGCTCTTGGCCTATTCGCTGCCAAGTGGCTAAGTAATCTTGTTGATTAGACAAGGGTTTCCAATTTAACCCGTCACACAACAAATTTACGTTGTATAGCAATGCGTATTGGCTGTCGAAACCAGCAGAGCAAAACTTGCTGGATTTATTTACCACTGCGCTGCTTAGCGCATTGGTGCCAAAGGCCATCGACCAAGCGGCAAATGTAGCGGCATTGGCATCTACATTTTGGCTGGCTGGTATTTCACCTAAAGCAACAGCTTCTTCAATCAACTTAACCGCAATACCGACAATTTTGTTTTCGTGTTCACTTACGCTGGTACTGCGAATACTCGAGGTTTTCTCCATGATGTTAGGTGTTTTCATACTTAACACTACCATCGACAGAGTGGGGTAAAGACGATTAAACAAGCGATAGCCATAGGCCATTGCAATCATCTTCTCTCGAGTGCTACCAGCAAAATCATTAATCCGCTGGTATAGCTCTATTTGTAAACGCATAGAGCGGCAGCACAAGGCACACAGTACATCTTCTTTACAGGCAAAGTGGTTATACACAGTGCCTTTTGAATACTGCGAACGCTGGGTAATTTTATCCATCGTAAGACCAGCAAAGCCGGTTTCAGCCATCAGCTCCAATGCTATATCTAGCAGCAGCTCTTCGCGGTTGGCAATTTCTTGGGCTTTTCTGGTTTTGGTATTCATTTTTTCTCGTTATTGACACTTCGTCACAATGTGACGATTCGTCAAGTTATACGCCTTGATAATTAATTGTTCAAGTTTTATTTATGTTTGATGTTTTGCTTTTGGTGCTTAATTTAGTTTAAGCGCCTGGTTATTTAGCCAATCACGACTTGCAAAATTGCCACAAAAACCTGAACAGCTGATCAAAGTGTAAGTAAATACTGAGCTTAAGGGCAAGTTGCAACACTAAGTTAGTTGAGCAATAGCTAAAAATGTTGGGCTTTTAGGTGTAAACCTTACTTGTATATTGCTTATACAATCTAGATGAGTGAAAAGTTTTTGCGATGTGTCAATTTAATGTGGTTATTGTCTGTGATTATGGTGTTTCATCCTATAAGGTTACGCCTTCGCCAATTATATAGCTTCACGAAAGGACCATAAGAAGCATGAAACAACAATCAAACAACAGCATATTACGATTTATTACCCAGGGCAGTTTAGTACTGCAGATCCTTATCGGTATTATCGCCGGTAGTATTTTAGCCGTTTTAGCACCTAGTGCGGCTACGTCTATTGGCATGTTAGGTAGCCTTTTTGTTGGCGCTTTAAAAGCCGTAGCACCGGTATTGGTTTTTGTGTTGGTGGCGGCCTCGGTAGCTAGCCATAAACGTGGCCAAAATACTCAGCTTCGTCCGATTATCTATTTATATTTATTTGGTACTTTTGCCGCGTCGTTAACGGCGGTAGCCATGAGCTTTATGTTCCCTACCGAGTTAGTGCTAGTGAGCACCGAAACCTCGGCTAATCCTCCGCAAGGCATTGGCGAGGTATTACACACCTTACTGTTTAAAATTGTCGATAACCCAATTAGCGCCATTATGAATGGCAACTACATTGGCATTTTAGCGTGGGCAATTGGTTTAGGTATTGCCATGCATAGCGCATCGGACACCACCAAAACCTTGTTTAATGACGTAGCTGCGGGTGTATCAAGCATTGTGCGCTTTGTTATTCGTTTAGCGCCAATTGGTATTTTTGGCTTGGTGGCAAACACCATTGCGCAAACAGGCTTCTCGGTATTGCTAGGCTACAGCCAGCTATTGTTGGTATTAATTGGCTCTATGTTATTGATTGCCTTAGTGATGAACCCACTTCTAGTCTTCTACAAAATTCGTCGCAACCCATACCCATTAGTATTTAAGTGTTTACGTGAAAGTGGCGTAACTGCCTTCTTCACTCGTAGCTCTGCTGCGAACATTCCAGTAAACATGGATTTAGCTCAGCGCTTAAAGCTAGATGAAGATACTTACTCGGTGTCTATCCCACTTGGTGCCACTATTAACATGGCCGGTGCTGCGATAACCATTACCGTGTTATCGCTAGCGGCTGTGCATACCTTGGGTATTCAAGTCGATTTTGCTACTGCCTTGTTGCTGAGCGTAGTGGCAGCGGTGTCTGCTTGTGGTGCCTCTGGTGTTGCTGGTGGGTCGTTATTGCTTATTCCATTAGCGTGTAGCTTGTTTGGTGTATCTAACGATGTGGCCATGCAAGTGGTTGCAGTAGGCTTTATTATCGGCGTATTGCAAGACTCTGCCGAAACCGCGCTAAACAGCTCTACCGATGTATTGTTTACGGCTGCTTGTTGTAAGGCTGCTGAAGAAAAGTAGTTATGCAACAATGAGTATTTATAAGCAGCGCTTAGGCGCTGCTTTTTTATTGGTAATTACCTTAAAATTTGAAAATTATTTAAACAACATCAATATATTGCAGTTCTTTTCTAATAAGCCGCGTGTTGAGCTTTAACTTTAAAATAATTATTACTAGTATGGCTTTTTGATGTTGATGCAAGGGAAGTGCAGTGCTAGTTAGTCGACCATTCTTTTTATTCTTTCTGCTGTTTGCCAATCTCTTTTACTCCACCATTTCATTAGCTGCTAACGACGCCTTGTGGCGAGTAGGGGATAAACCTAAGTGGATTGTAGAAGCGGATTTAAGCAAGTTAAACCAAGCTGATCTTGGAGTAGAGTCTGTAGATTATTTGGTGTCGGATACTCAAGTAAGTTTGCTTAGCAAGCAGCCGCATTACTATCGTTATATCCGTTTTCAAGTGAATGACAGTGCTGGCGTTGAAGACAATTCAGATTTAACCATCACTTTTAATCCCGATTTTCAGCGGGTTGAGTTGCACCACATAAACATTATACGAGGCGATAAATCGTTTAACCGTTTGGTTGCTGATGATATTCGAGCAGTGGACATTGAACCCGAGCAACATAGCAAACTGTATTCAGGACAAAAGCAATTACAGCTTTGGTTAAAGGATGTAAGAGCGGGTGACATTGTAGATTACAGCTTTAGCGTAATTGGCGAAAACCCAGTATTTGATGGCCACTTTAGCCATACCTTTGGTTTAGGTTGGGGCGTTCCGGTGGGAATAACTCATGCCAGTATCGTGGCGCACAAAAGCAGAAAACTTAGCAATCAACTTGCCGATATAGACACCGAAGTAAGGGTAAACACCGAGGGGAACAAGGTTCGTTACTCGGTGCTTATCGAAAATTCGCCGGCCTATTATGAAGATGGCCAAGCTCCAAACTGGGATTCGGCTTACCCTACTTGGCAAATCACTAGCTTTGAAGATTGGTCGCAAGTATCTAGTTGGGCTGAGTCTTTATTTAAAACCTCGGCTAAGCATTCTGCTGCCTTCGACGACTGGCTTAGTGAACTTAAAGCTAAACCCACCAAATTAGCCATTGAAGAAGCGATACGCTTCTCCCAACAAGACATTCGTTATTTAGGGGTAGAGATTGGCGAGAATTCACATCGTCCTCATTCTCCATCTGAGGTGTTAGCGAACCGTTATGGAGATTGTAAAGACAAGTCTTTGTTGTTGGTAAGTGCATTAAACGAGTTGGGAGTAGATGCTTACCCAGTTTTGGTGTCTAGCTATAAACACAATACCTTGGCTGAGCATTTGCCGGGTTACAACGCCTTTAATCATGCGATTGTGTATTTGAATTATAAGGGGCAAGACTATTGGGTTGACCCAACTAACGCATATCAGTCAAACCTGTTAGAAACTATAGTGCCAGCGGCTTTTGGACAAGCTTTGGTTATTTCGCCAGACAATCAAGGTTTAAGCAGTATTCCTGATTTTGTCGCTGAAGATAACCTTGTTGAAGTTACCCAGGAGTTTATTGCTTCTGATTTTCGCTCGCCGGTGCAACTCACGGTTGTTAATACCTTTACCGGCGCAGAAGCTGACAGAATGCGTTATGAAATTGCAGGCCAGAGCGCTAAACGCATGACAAAATCGTATTTGTCTTATTACCAGCGTTTTTATCCTTCGATTAGCCTAAAACAAGATTTGCAAATTAGTGATGACAAAATTAGCAATCGTATTGAAATTAAAGAGCACTATTTGGTGAATGAGTTTTGGCATGAAGTTGAAGGCGACGCTGAGTTTGTGTTGGTTTCTGATGCGGTTGAGCATTACTTAAAAGTGCCGCAGAAAATTCAACGTAAACAGCCTTACTCCTTGGGGCGTCCGATAAACATCCAGCAACAAGCAAAACTATATTTGCCCTACGACATCGATTTTAGTTGGGCTAATGAAGAACAAACGCTAGAAGACGAACACTTTAAATTGTATACGCGTTTTGACTACCGCAACAAAGTGATCACCTATCAACAGCAATATCAGAATAAGCAAATGGCCGTTGCCGCCAGTGAGGTAAAGCAATATGCCAAGTTAATGAGGAAAGCCAGAAAGGCCTTAGAAATTAATTACAGCGTGACCAGAGTGACCGAAGACCAAGCCTACGATTCGATGAACGAACTAGTGAGCTTCTTGCTTGAAAAGCAAACCAATAACCAGCAGGAGGCATTGTAATGAAAGCTTTTTATATTTTAGCCTTAAGCCTAATGCTGAGTGCTTGTGCAAGTAACGATACCGGCCGTTCAGTTCCCTCTGTATCTGAAACGAATAACCCGGTGGTTAAAAACCAAGAGCCGGCAGAGCTATACAGTGATAGATATTTTGTTAACTATGCTAATGCGCTTAATCAACACACCGAAAATGCGCTTAGAAGTAAAATTGTTGAAGCTAAAATGGTTGAAAAACTGGAAACTGATTTAGCGTTTACCTTCAATGCCAATCAGCGAGCAAACGTTACTCAACTTCTGTCTAGCTTAACGGATACCTCTATTGCAGCCATTTTGGCCCAGCCTGGCGGTAGCTGGAAATATGTAGACAGTGATGTTCATGCTAAGCAGCAAGCAACTAGCTATTACCGTTTTACCCTAGATGGCACCTTTGCCTACTACGAAATAAGCTGGTTAGATGGCCACATCGTTGATATTTTCAATTTGTTTACGGGGGTTGGGATCTCAGACAGCTTCGACCTGGTTATCGATATGGAGCAATATCGTAAAACCCACCCCAATAGCGGTATTCAGCGAATGGGTGATTTCTTTGAGGCGGTTCGACAAGCTAACTATACCGAGATGCTGTTTGCCTACAACGAGATTCCTAAGCCGTTTCAGCAAAAGCCTTTAGTACTGGCAGGCTTAATGAAAGCTTATATCAACCAACCCAGCTTGGTGATGCCACGATCTTTTGTTGTGTATATGGAGAAGCACCAGCCGGTTCATCCGCGTTTCTACGCTTATTACTACGACAACCAGCAATTTTACCTAGCGATTGAAAGCTTAAAGGGCTTCCCAGAAACCGTTGTTAAAGACGTAAGAGTGCAAGTAGAGATTGGTAATGCCTTGTACGAAAGTGGCCAAACCGAGAAAGCCGAAGACTACCTAGTGAATGCCTTATTGAAGGCACCTTCAGAGCCATTTGGCTATATTTGGTTGCTGGGCCTGTCTATTGATACCAAACAGTATCAGCAAACAGAACTTATTCTAAAAGTGCTCTACGACAGGTTTGATACGCGCTATAGCAAAACAGATTTGCTGACCTTTGATAGGGGTGAGGAATACTTAAAATCAGCGAGCTATCAACGCTACAAGCAATATCTTAACTAACCTGAGCTCAGGTTAACTAATCTAATGAGAACAAAAAAGGCGCTAAATTAGCGCCTTTTTTATTACTTAGCTGCCGCCTTTTGTTTGGCTTGTTCATACTCGGCTTTGGCTTTGCTACGCTCCCACAAAGGTCTTAAGAGTGGGCTAAATAACACCAGTGCTGCAATGCTAATAAAGGTGAGAGTTAATGGGCGTTCCCATAAAAAGCTTAGCTCGCCATCGCCAATTAATAGTGCTCGCCGCAGGTTGTCTTCGAGCATTCCACCAAGAATAAAACCTAACAACATCGGCGCCATAGGGAAGTTGAGTAAACGTAAGCCCAAGGCTGCCATACATATCGCCACCATGATCATGATGTCCATGCTATTAAACGATACCAGATACACCCCAGTAATCGAGAACAGCAAAATCATCGGCACCAAATAAGGGCGAGGAATGCTTAATAACTTGGCGAGGTAGGGGATTAGCGGCAAGTTTAAAATTAGCAAAATCACATTACCAAAATACATAGAGATGATGATCGACCAAAATAGGTCGGGGTGCTCGATGTACATTCTTGGCCCCGGCTGAATACCGTAGGCTATTAAGGCTCCGAGCAATACCGCGGTAGTGCCCGAGCCTGGAATACCTAAGGTAAGCAAGGGAACAAAAGAGCCGGTCGATGCTGCATTGTTGGCCGATTCGGGCGCAGCCAAGCCCTTTAATGAGCCTTCACCAAATTCTTTTTTTGCGTCGCCTTTGGCCAGATTTCGCTCTACGCCGTATGCCAGAAAAGAGGCGATGGTCGCGCCAGCACCGGGAAGCACGCCAACAAAAAAACCTAGAAATGACGAGCGAAGAGTTGGCGCTGCCACGGTTTTAACTTCTTGTTTGGTGAGCTTAAGGCTACCCAGCTCCGACATCATTTTTTGTTCGGTAGCGCTGTTATTGGGGTTCTCGGGTTTTAGTACCGACATTAAGGTTTCGGCTAGGGCAAAGGTTGCCATGGCTAACAGTAAGAAGCTAAAGCCGTCGATTAAATCCAGTTGGCCAAAGGTAAAACGCTCTACACCTTCACTTCTGTCGGTGCCTACGGTGGCTAACATTAAGCCCACAATGGTCATCATTACCGCTTTTAATACTTGGCCTTTGCCTGAGAATGCAGCCACGGCAGAAAGGCCAAGCACCATTAAGGCGAAGTAGTCGGCGCTTTGAAAACTCAAAGAGACAGAGGCTAAAGCAGGCGCGGCAATTAACAGCATAATTGCGCCCAAAGTACCGCCAGTAAACGAGGCATAAGCAGCAACGGCTAAAGCTTTACCCGCTTGGCCTTTTTTAGCTAAGGGGTTGCCATCAAAAGCGGTCACTACAGTAGCACTACAACCTGGTGCATTAATTAATATCGACGAGGATGATGCGCCAAATATAGCGCCGTAATAAACACCCGCCATTAAAATTAAACCTGATGAAGGCTCTAAACTATAAGTAAGTGGGATCATCAAAGCGATAGCAGTAATTGGCCCAAGGCCGGGTAACATGCCAATGAAGGTACCCACTAAGCAGCCTACTATTACCATCATTAAGTTCATTGGCATAACGGCGGTGCTAAGCCCAGCTAAAATTCCATCTAACATCATCGTGTCCTTATTTTGCTAGCCATTAAACCAGTGCCACAGTTGCCCAGGTTCTAAATAAATATCTAATACTTGGGTTAATAGCGCCCAAAAAGCCACGGTGAACAATATGGCTACTACCAGTGCCTTTTTATGGTGGGTTTCACCCATGATGCGAAAGCTCACAACCAGGAAAATAATGGTGGCCAATACAAACCCCATCCAATTGACGAGTAGGCCATAGGCGAACATAGCAACGAGCAATTTGGCGGCGGGGCGCCATACCAAATGTTTTACGCTGGTTCTAAAATCACTACCGCCGGTGAGCATCAAAATGATTGAGCAAGCAATACCGCACAGCGCTAAAAACTGCGGCAGAGTGCGCGGGGTGAACGGTTCATATTCCGCGCCGGGAAATAGCGGAATGTCGTAGCTAAAATAGCCGTAGAACAAAGAGAGCAGCAAAAAAATTAGGCCGCCAATTCGTTGATTGCTAATTTGCATTGTTAGCTCCAAATGTAAAAAAAGTCCGGTGCCTAGGCACCGGTGCTTAACTGAGTACTACCGATAAGCAAATAAAGCAGCAAGGGAGTTGCTGGCTAATAGGATTACTTTAGAAAACCTAGCTCTTTCATTAGGCTGCCTACTGTTTTCTCTTGTTGTTCTAAAAAGCCGAAGAACTGGCCATAAGGCACAAAGTTGTTTACCCAGCCATTACGTGAACGCACGGTTTCCCATTCTGGGGTGGTGTACATTTCTTTAAGCATGTCTGAGAACTTCTCAGCTTGCGCTTTGCTGGTGCCCGGTGCCGCAAAAAAGCCACGCCAGTTAGCAAACACTGTGTCGTTGCCCATTTCTTTTAAGGTTGGTACTTCGGGAGCGTCTTTAACTCGTTTTTCTGCGGTAATGGCTAAGATACGAATTTGGTCGTTCTTCGCCATTTCTAGCGCTTCGCCCAAGCCGGTTGAAAGCAGTGCGGTTTCGCCAGAAAGCAAACCTGCCATGGCTTTACCGCCGGCATCGTAAGCTACGTAGCGTAATCTTAGTGGGTCTAAGCCTTCGTTTTTAATGGCTGCGGCTGCTACCAAGTGATCTAAGCTGCCGCGTGCACTACCGCCAGCAACTTTTACTTTATTGGGGTTGTCTTTGAAGTCGGCAATTACTTGGTCCCAATGAGTATATTTGGAATCGGCTCTAACAATTAGCGCGCCGTAGTCAGCGATTGTGGCAGCAATGGGAGTAAGATCGCGGAAAGACTGCGGGAATACGCCGGTTAATGAGCGAACCACAATCGGCGTTGAGTTCACCATTAAGGTATGTTCTTGGGTTTTAGCGGTTTCAATTAAGTGAGCAATGGCTTTACCGCCGCCTCCGCCACTCATGTTTTGGTAAGACACCTTATCGATAATACCTGACTTCATTAAGGCTTCACCGGTGCCACGGGCGGTTCCATCCCAGCCTCCTCCTGCGCCTCCGGGAATTAAAAAGTGCACTTCTTCTGCGTGAACTGTGCCGCTTAGGCCTGCGGCCAATACTGCGGCCCCTATTAATGTTTTGACCAATTTAATCTTGGCTAACATGTTTGCTCTCCTTGTTGCATAGGGCTTTCAGCGTGGCTGAAAGTGGTTGCTGCCATGCTTAAATACCGCTAGCTGGCGAATAAAGTTAAATTAATGTTAATGGAAGCCTGAGATTTTGAAATGTAAGCCAAGTAATGGCTTTAAAGTCCATATTGGTAATTAAGTGCATATTGTTCACGGGAGCTGCTCGCTAAGCTCGTGCTAAGCTAAATTGAAACAAACAGGGAAAAGTTTAGATGTATCAACAAGCTCGCTTACCAAGCTACCGTGCTCGCCTATTGCTAATAATGCTGATTTACAGCCTTATTCAATTAAGCATTGTGGTAGTGACCAGCTATTGGTACGTAAGTGACTCTGAATACCAAGACAAAGGGGAGCGGGCCTTAGATGTAGCGCGAGTAGTGGCTAAGCTGCCCGATGTTGTGAGTGCGGTAGAGCGCCGAGATAGCGCAAACTTACAGCCTTTAGCAGAAGAATTACGCCGCACCATGGGCGCAAGTTTTATTGTGGTAGGGGATGTTGATGGGATCCGCTTGGCTCACCCCAAAAGCGAACGTATTGGCAAACCGATGGTGGGAGGCGATAACTATGCGGCTCTGATACTAGGGCAAGAGTATGTGTCACAAGCCAAGGGATCTTTGGGGGTATCTGTGCGTGGTAAAGTGCCAGTTAAAGATCAACAGGGGCAGATCATTGGTATTGTCTCGGTTGGATATTTGCTAGAGAAAATTGACGTACAACTGCAACCCTATTTGCACTTTATGGTGCTGTTGGTGATGGCGGTGTTGTCTCTCAATATGCTGATTGGTTGGTGGCTGGCTCAACGGATTAAGGACACATTGTTGGGTTTTGAACCAGAACAGATGACTCGCTTATATGCTGAACTGCAAGCCACGCTTAATACCATTCGTGAAGGGGTGATAGCGATTAACCGAGAAGGCATTATTACTAATGTGAATGCTAATGCGATTCGCTTATTAGGCAAAGACCTGCAAGGAAAATCGATTAATCCGGTTGGTTTACCGCTGCGAGATTGGCTACCCGATAGTGATATGGCTGAACTACTCGATCAGCCGCAAGCGCAAAGTGATGTGGAGTTATTGCTTAACGGGCATTTAGTGATTGCTAACCGAGTGCCGATGAAAGACCAGCAACAGAACTTTATTGGCATGGTTTCTAGCTTTAGGAGGAAAGATGAGATCACCTTGCTTACTAAGCAGTTATCGCAAATTAAGGCGCATTCAGAAGCCTTGCGGGTACAAAACCATGAGCACTCTAATCAGCTAAATACCATTGCTGGTTTAATTCAATTAGGCGAAAGTGATAAAGCCTTATCTTTTATTGGCCAAGCTAATGATCAATTCCAAGAACTGATTCGCTTTTTGATTGAAGCAGTAGAAGACTCGGTAATAGCAGGCTGTATTTTGGGTAAGTTTCACCGGGCGAGGGAGCTTGGTTTAACCTTAAATATTGACCCCGACAGCAGCTTGAGCGACTTACCAGCGCACTGTGGCTCGGAGCAAATCGTTACCATAGTGGCTAACCTGTTAGATAACGCATTTGAGGCAACTCGCGCTAGCAATGGCCGCGAGTCGATTAATCTCTCAATGACCGATTTGGGCAACGACATAATTATTGAAGTGGAAGATTTTGCTGGTGGTATTCAAGATAACTTACAAGCCAATATCTACGAGCAGGGAGTGACCACCAAAACCCAAGGCGACCACGGCATTGGCCTGTACTTAGTAAAAGAAACCGTGCAAATTTTGCGTGGAAACGTTGAATTTAGTAGTGACAATTTGGGCACCCGTTTTACGGTGTATATTCCCAAGCAGTTAAAGCAGGAGTAGCCATTTGATTCAGGTATTAATTGTTGAAGATGATGCGGGGATTGCCGAGATCCATCGCCAGTACTTACAGCGTGTGAGTGATTTTGAAGTATCTGGCATTGCCTTGAGCATTGCCGATGCGATGATCCACATTAAGGCTAAACCTCCACAACTTTTGCTGTTAGATGTGTACCTACCCGACGGCACCGGCCTAGAGTTACTAAAACACATTCGCAGCCAAGATCTTGCCATTGATGTTATGTTGCTCACCGCCGCTAAAGAAGCCTCTACCTTGCAAGAAGCGCTGCGTAATGGGGTATTTGACTACATTCTAAAACCGGTGGTATTTCCGCGTTTACAAGAATCCTTGAACAACTATAAGAACTACTTACGCAGACTTGATCAAAACAGCTCTTTTGAGCAGCAAGATGTAGATAAGTTAATGCCAATGAGTGAAGGCGCGGTAGCCGAAAGCAAAAAGCGCTTACCCAAAGGCGTGGACGCGGTAACGCTAGATAAAGTGCGCGCACTGTTTAGTGAACATGCTTCACTAACGGCTGAGTTAGCTGGCAAACAAATTGGCAGTAGCCGCACTACAGCAAGGCGTTACTTGGAGTATTTAGTCAGTTGTAATGAGCTCACGCCAGAGGTGGCTTATGGTGCAGTAGGGCGGCCAGAGCGGGTCTATCATCGGGTTAACTAAGGATCAAACATTTGAGTTTAAAATCAAAAAGGCTCGCTATTGCGAGCCTTTTAGTTACAGAGCATTGCTTATTGGTTGCAAAGACTTGCTTAGTTTACAGCGTTGTCTGCTTGGCTAGTCATGCTTGAACCAAAAGAAATACCTTGGTCATTCACGGCCATATTCATTTGCGCTTTAATTCGGTAGTCTTTTAAGTCCATCAATTCCTGTGGCACTTCTTCTCCACTTAATTCAATACCACTAATAATCGGCTCGAACATTTGCTGGTAGTCGATGAACATGCTTAAAAGCCCGTTGTTCGCCACTGGCTCTGACGCTAGTTGCTGACTCACTTCTGCAGCACGGTGGCCGTTAAACAACACTAGGTGGTTACCTTTAAGTGCTAGCTGGGGCTGTATGTTGGTGGTAGGTGGTAGCGGCAGTAAATGGCTAACATCAATCGGTGTGCCATCGGCTGGCAAGCTTATACTGGCTAGCTCTGGTGAGAACTGTTTGGCAATGTCGAACAAGGCACCTGGGTTATCGGCAGAGACACTGATAATGGCATCTAAGCTTTCTAGCTCTTCTGGGCGGCTAATGTCAGCCAGTTTGTAATCAAATACTGCCATGCCAATGCCTTTAAGGCCGTTAGCCATGCCGGTCATCATGCCAACCATGCCTGGGTTTTGTTGCTGCATAGCCATTTGCACGTTTTGTAGCGGCTCACACTGGTAATCAGGGGTAAGCATTTCTTCCCAAACTGATAGCAATGAAGGCACCAGTTGGTTTACATCAATGCCATAAGCCATGCTAAATACCGCATTTTCGGTGTTAGAAGCATAAGAAGGAATAAAGCCACTCATCGCTTGGTAGGCGCTAAGTAATACGCTGTTGTTGCTCTCTACCACCATGCGCACGCCAAAGCTGCTTTCTTTGTCGTTAATGCTTAAGCTATCAAAACCCATTACCGTTTTTGGCCAGTTAGCGGTAATGCTGGCAAACTCTTGCTCACAAACTGGAGTCCGTAAGCTTGTAAGCTCGTTGCTATTATCCATTTGGGCTAACTTAGTAAGGTGTTTTGCCAGTAGGTTTCCATCTTTTGTGGTTATTGCTTTAGCAATCTCTTGGTGGTTAATAAAGCCAATGCCTTCTTCCATGAAGCCATGCTTGGTTAGGCTGTCTTGGATTAATGTGGTGGCGTTGATTGGCTGTTCTGCTGGTTTAAGACCTAATGCCGTTTCTAACAAGCTGTTTTCATTAAGCGAGGTATTTAAAGTAATGGTAAGTAGGCCATTGTTTACGGCTACGATTAAATCTGCGGTTTCTGAGTCACTGTCATCGCTCAAACGATAAGCGCGATACTCAACGCCGCTAAGCGTTTGTTTAGTATGGCTAAAACCACTTTGCTGTTCGGCTTTATCTAACCAAGCCCAAATAGCATCGGCTTTGCTTACTTCTACTTTCATCACCGGAATGATGCCTAAGGTATAAAAGTAGCTGTGAATATCGTTGGCTAAACCAAAGGTATCTACAAAGGTTTGCCCGTCTTTTAGTGCTTCGTTGTAGCTTTCGAATAAGGCAATGAAAAACTTACCGCGTGGGTCACTTACATCTGTTTCGGCAAAGGCGTCACTTGGTAAATTGTTGTATGAACCTGCCATTGAATCAACATAGGCTTTGATTGGGAACGGTTTTAGTTGAGCAGAAAATACCGCAGTATCGGCAGGAATATACGCGAGTGCACCCGCTTCGCTATTAAGGTTTGTAGCCTGCTGAGAATACCAGTAGCCACCCGCTCCGGCCCCAATGGCTAACAAACCGCCTGCGATAAGAACATTCTTCATCTAAAACTCCGTGTATATTTGATTAACTACCTTCAGATGAAACGCTTTTAGCTTCAACTTTACAGGTTCAAAGGGGCTATTAAATCATTGATAAAAATGCACTTCAATTAATAAGTGACTAAACAATTAATTAGCGGTTTTGTATTAAGCCTAGGGTTAAGTTGTAAGGTGTTTTGTAGGGCACTTTAAAGGCGATATAACGCTCAACAATGAACTTAAATTTGGCTGCCAATTATCCGGTTAAGGCATCGCCTAAGTGTTTTATTAGGGGGGAGAGTAATAATCTTTCCTAGTTTTCCCAATAAGGGGGAGCACCATAGTATTCTGCGAAGTAATCAAGAAAGGCTCTCACTTTAGGTGCCAAAAGCCGAGAGCTGGGATACACCGCCCAAATGGCGGCCGCATCATTAAGGCTATAATCTTGTAGCACTTCGACCAAGCTGCCATTTTCTAGCTGCTTGTAGACTAACCACTCTGCACACATGGCAACCCCCAAACCTTGCAAGGCTGCGTCGCGTACTGCTTCTCCGTGGTCGACTCGAACTCTGCTTTTTAGCTTTATGTTTTGCAGGCCATTAGAGGTATTGAAGCTCCAAGTATCAAAACCCATCTGCTTAATACAGCTATGATGCTTTAAATCTTCGAGGGATGTTGGGTTTCCGTAAGCCGCTAGGTAATCCGGTGAGGCGCAGATAATCCGTTTATCGGTAGCTAGCTTTTTGGCAATAAGGGTTGAATCTTTCAGATCTGCATCTCGGATGGCGACATCAAAGCCACCTTCAATCATATCTATCATGGAGTCGGTCAAACGAATATCTACAGATAGCTCTGAATGCTTATCTAAAAAGCCTTTTAGAGCAGGTATAACATGCATTCGGCCAAAGGAGGCGGGAGCGGTAATTCTTATTGTACCCGTTGCTTGGGCTTTGCCTGTTCCCACTGTTGAGCGGGCCGCATCAACACTGGCCAGTATCTCATCGGCATAGGGCAAAAGTGCTTCGCCTTCCTCGGTGAGTGAAACCTTACGGGTGGTGCGATGAATAAGTCGAGCGCCAATGCTTTCTTCAAGTTTATTGATATGCATGCTGGCTACTGGTGCAGACAAGCCAAGTTCTTTTCCCGCAAGGCTAATATTATGGGTGGCTGCGACTCTTACAAACAAGCGGAGGTGCTCAATATTCATCGTGTTATTTAGACCTTTTTGTTAGGCAAGTTGTGAACGGGTAAAGTGAAGCGCAGTGCACTGTTTTAGCTTAAACCATGCGTAAGCGCCTGCAAGTGTATTGGCAATACAAGCCGCGACAATTGTTTGAATAATGCTTTGTGTTGCTGTGCCAAGCCAAATGGCTGGAACATATAAAACCAATAAACGAACCATAGATACAAACAAGGCTCGGCGAGCTTCCCCTAGGGCATTAAATGCTGAAACCACTAGCATGCAAAGGCCAAGAGGTGCATAGCTAAAAGGAATGATCCAAAGAGCGATGCTAAACCAGTTTTGCATCATCATATCAGCACTTATTAGCGGAATAATATAGGGCGAGCTAATCGCTGCGGTAAGAGCAATTACTAGATGAAACATCAGTAAAAACTTAGCGGTAACCGTTAACACCTCAACAATTTCGTTTAGCTTACCTTCACCAAGGTAGCGGCCAACAATTGGGGGAATAGCCATAGTTAAAGCTAAAGTAAAAACCAGAAGAAAGCTTTCTAGTCGAGATAATAAGCTCCAGAAGGCGATTTCCTCAGTGCCAATCTGAGCAATTAGTAGCATACAAATAAAGGCGCTTAATGAGGGCAGCGACTGATTCAATATGGTTGGCACCGTTGTGCGAATTAACTCTTTGCCATAGTAAAAATAGGGCGAGTTTTGTATGGCTAGCTGCTTAGTACTGCTGCTGGGTGAGCTTAAGTTTATAGCAGCAAACCACTGTTTGCCGCGTGCTTTATTCAGCATATACAGAGTACAAATGCCGTAACTTAAGGTAGAGGCAAGGGCTGCCCCTACTATGCCCATGTTAAAACCAAAGATAAGCAAAGGGTCTAGTATCAGGTTGATTATACTGGCCAACAGGAACATCTGTCCGGTGGTTTTTGTATCTTCATTTGCTCGATAGACACAAGATACCAAGTATAGCGCGGCAACAGAGATAGCACTTAGCAGCCAAACTGGCCAATAGCGATTAAAGATCGCTGCCAAGGCAAGTTGTTTTGCCGAGCTTAAATCGGAGGCAATGAAGGTCGCCAATATTGGCTCTTGTAACAGCCACAACACCACGCCCAGTAAGGTGATAAACAAGGTGCCGCCAGCCGCTGCTAATGTGGCAACGGTTTGAGATTTTAGCTTATCGCGGCCGCCACAGGCTTTAGAAATAATAGACGTTGCCGCAACCCCAATACCTACTTGAATTCCAATAAACGCTGCTTGAAAGGGTAAGGTAATGCCATGAACCGCAAGTTGGTTAAGGCCAAGCATGCCGATAAATACTGAATCAACCAGTTGCACCAACATAATCGCAAACAAACCCACGGTGAGTGGCAGTGTGCGCTTGATGATAAGTGTTAAGCTTGGCGATACGGCAAACATCTAGATAACCTTGGTTTCGGTGAGGGCAGAAACAGCAGTGGCTTACTTTACGGCAAGCCACTAAGCGTTATGGGTAGCGACTAGGGTCTGTTGGCCTTTGCTGATGGTTTTTGCAGCAATTTATTAGCCATTTAGGCAAGGCAGTGAGTGTGCATTTAAGTGGGCTTAATAATCACTCGCTAACGCTGAATAAATGGCTAAGAAATGCTGCCCGAACAAAATTTCAACACCAAAGATCAACAGACCTTAGTTAATATCAACGACAACCTTGCCAATTGCTTGACCACTGGCTAGGCGATTATGCGCTGCCGCGGCATCGGCTAGGGCAAATTGTTCGCTATCAAGTACTGGTTTTAGTTCACCGGCCTCAACAACTTTTGCCAGTGCTTCTAGGATCTTACCGTGTGCAGCTCGACCTTGGTTATAGATCATTGGTAAAAGCATAAACACAACATGTAAAGACAAGCCCTTCATGTGCACCATGGTTAAGTCTTGTTCGTGCATAGACAGCGTGGTGGCAATCTGACCGTTTAGCTTGGCCGCTTCAATTGAGTTATTGATATTGGCGCCGCCCACTGAATCAAAAATTACGTCAAAACCAGCACCCTTGGTGTACTTTTCAACATAGTCTGCAACGGCTTCGGTTTTGAAGTCGATAGCTGTTGCGCCAAGCGCTGCGATGAGATCAGTTTGTTCGCCAGCGGCACCAGTTGCAAAAACCTCAGTACCAAAATGTTTAGCAAGTTGTAGTGCAACATGTCCCACGCCACCGGCGCCGCCATGAACAAGTACTTTTTGGCCTGCTGTAATGCCAGCTCTAATCAAACCTTCGTAGGCGGTAATACCCACTAACGGTAGCGCAGCAGCTTCTCGCATTGAGATGTTGCTTGGCTTGTGAGCCACTAAATTCGCGTCTGCCAGCATGTATTCTGCTAACGAGCCTTGCAGTTCACCAAGACCACCAGCACAGCCGTAAACTTCATCTCCAACCTTAAAGTTGCTTACGCCTTCACCAACCGCTTCAACTGTACCTGCGAAATCCATTCCCAAAACACCTGGGAGCTTAGGGTGAAAAGGTAAGGCTTCACCCATGTTACGAATCATCATGTCGATGGTGTTAACACTAGACGCCGCAACCTTTATTAACAGGTGACCTGATTTAAGCTCTGGTTTGGCTATTTCTGCTGTTTCAAATACCTTGCTGTCACCGAATGCGCGAATCACAGTTGCTTTCATGATGATGAACCTCTATCCGTTATTGTTTGTCATTGATTGGGGTTCAGTATAGGCAGCATGCTTAGTTTGATAAGAAGGACAAATACAAAATCAGTTTTAAGTTTTTGTTAATAATTAAGTGTCACTTGGAAAAGTGAGACCTATCAGGCCTAATAACATTTTTGAAGCAGGTTTATTAGCGACATTACCTTAGCTGCATTATTAAATTTTTATTAACACTGATTATGCGTTTCACTTTCTTATTCCTGCTCAGACTTAGCAGTAGACTTCTCGGCAATAAACGCCCTAGGTTGAGGAGCCTAATATGCATTATGAAGGTAAAATCTATCGTCCTTGGATGGAAGCCAAGAGTGTACTTATTCAAACCACGCTAGGTTGCAGCAATAACCAGTGTACCTTCTGTACTATGTTCGACGACAAACGTTTTAAAGTGCGTGAGCTTGAGGCGATCTTTAAAGACATTGATGAAGCGAGATTGTTACATCGCCAGGTCGAGTCAATATTTCTTATCGACGGCAATGTAATGGCGATGCGCACCGACAAGCTGTTAAAGATCCTTGATAAAATTAAAGTGACCTTTCCTGAGCTAAAGCACTTGGCGCTGTATTCGGGCTTTAACGATTTTCGCCGTAAGAGTATGTCGGAGCTAAAAGAATTGCGTTCGGCGGGGCTTACTACAGCTTATTCTGGATTAGAGTCTGGCGATCCTATTGTGCTGGAGCGGATTAAAAAGGGCATGACACGTGAGCATGCCATTAAAGGTATGGAGATGGCGCGTGAAGCTAACATTCAAGTGCTTGCCTCGTTTATTTTTGGTCTTGGTGGCAAAGAGCGTTCTGTTGAACATGCGAAAAACACCACTAGTTTGCTTAATATTATGCGTCCAGATGCGATTGCGCCAATGGCGCTTGCTATTCAACCGGGTAGCGAGTTGGAGCGGGAGCTACACCGGGGAGAGTTTGCACTACCCACACCGCTACAGATTTTAGAAGAGGAAAAGTATTTGCTGGAAAACATGGATGATTTCCCGTGTTATTACTGGGGTGACCATGGTAACAACATAGCGTCTATGCGCGGTGTTTGGCCCGAGGTTCGCCAATCTTTCTTGCAGAACATTAATCAGCATATCGCGCATAATCCAATGGCGAAGAAAAATGCGATTGAGACCTATGCATGGTAGACAGTTGCCCAGAGATTTAGTCTAAAACATTCAATATCAAGTTAATAAGCGGCTGCACTAGAGCCGCTTTTTTGTTGGTTTAAATAAAGCTTAAAGTGACTCTTTAATGCCAGTTTGCCATTCACCACCACCGGTTATTTCTCAAGATTTTTCTTATTAAGCGAGTTTCGGTTTGTAGTGATGAACTGCTTTTTGTGTGTTCAGGTCAGAAACACTTTTCGACCTTGCTATAGCCATTCATTAATTAGGTTTCTCTTATGTTTAACTTCTATATTAATCATTAAATTCAATAGCTTACATTGTTAATCTTTTCTTTATTTAGTTTCGTTTTTTCTTTGATTGTTTAAACAATGAGCTAGGAATACTTTGTAATTAGTTATCCACGGGCTGATAACGAAACAATCATAAAATGGAAGGAACTGAATATGGCTTACCAAGGCTACACAACATTTAGCGCAAAACAAGATGACGCGATTTTATATGTCACTTTTGATTTTGGAACGGTTAACGTACAAGGTCAGGAGATGCTAGCTGACCTAAATGGTTTGGCGCTGCGTTTAGAACGCGATCGCAGCGTAAAAGTGGTGGTATTTCAATCGGCAAATCCAGAAATTTGGGTATGTCATTATGATACGGACTTGCTTAAAGACATGTCGACTGAGGCGGTATCTCGCGAAGACGCAAAACTACTCGACTTACAAGCAGTGCTTGAGCGCATTAGCAAGTTGCCTCAAGCGACCATTGCTAAACTCGAAGGCTTTGCCCGTGGCGGCGGTCATGAGTTTGCCCTAGCTTGTGATATGCGCTTTGCGGCACGCGGCAAATACAAATTTATGCAAATGGAAGTGGGCATGGGCATCTTGCCATGTGGTGGCGGTGCTTCACGTATGGCTCGCCAAGTGGGTTTGGGCCGCGCTTTAGAAATTGTATTAAGCGCACGTGATTTTAGTGCCGACGAAGCTGAAGCTTACGGCACCATTAATAAGGCCTTAGAACCCGATGAAATTGGTCCTTATGTTGATGCGCTCGCGCAACGTATATCTAAGTTCCCTGCAGAATCAATTAACGCTTGTAAGCAGATGGTGTACGAGTCAATCGATAAACCGATAGATGAAGCGCTTAAAGCAGAAGCTTATTGGCTATACCAAGCGACTAGTAAAACACCGGCTGTTAAGCGTTTCCAAATTGCCGACGAGCAGGGCTTAGAGCACGATATCGAGAACCAACGTAACTGGGAACAGTTAGTTATGAATGTTCAAGATATTAACTAGAACAAGCTAACAAGAAAGCTCCTACTGTGTTAACTCGAAAGAGAAACGAGGAGCTTTCTTATTTCTATAGCTCATCAAGCCAAGCGCTAAAGCGAATAGTTTATTCACTCCAATCAACAAAATAAGAGGTTCACTATGCTAGGTGAAAGCCATTCATTACTGCACGAATTCCCAAAGTCTAAAGCAAGTATTTTAAGCTTAGTTAACAGCGACGAAAATTTTGCTAAAGATGCTCAGCACTACGAAGACTTAGACAATAAAATTAGAGATTTAGAACTCAGTAATTCGCCGATTGACGATCAAGCCATGCACCAGTTGAAGCACGATCGTTCTCTGCTAAAAGACTCGCTCTATCAGCGGATCTTGCAAGCGGAAACGGAACAGTAAGAGCAAATAGTTTATAGGCTCAGCCTTAGCGCTTGAGCCTATGAGCTGAGGTTAGTCTTTCTTTAAGGCGCCGGATATTCTTTGATCGCAAATGCCGGTGTTGCTACACCTTGAATATCTTCAAGCTCTACGGCAAAAACGCCGCCACTTAGTGGGTAATCACGCAGCTGTTGTTCACTCATGCCTTCACGAGCGCTCACTACATATAAGGTGCTTAAGTTTGGCCCGCCAAAGGCACATTTAGTGACATTAAGTGCTGGAATGGCAATCTGCCGTTCGAGTTTTCCCTCTGGCGTATAGCGGCTTACTTGAGCACCGTTATAGTGGGCAACCCAAATGTGTTGCTCTGCGTCGATAGTGATTCCATCGGGGTTACCAAAGCTACGGTCAATCTCCAGCCAAGGCTCCAATGTTGATGCATCACCATCATCAGTTAACTTGCTACGAAGAATGGTAAAGTTTTCGGTATCTACAAAATAGCCGTAGCCTTGTTTATCACAGAACGTTGGGCCATTGGTGACCCAGTATTTTTCACTTAATGAGCTAAGGCTAAGCGCTGGCGTTAAGCGGTAAAATTTTCCTGAGTCTTGTTTAATTTGGCAATCCATTGAACCTAACCAAAGATCGCCATTTGGAGCAACCCAAGCATCATTAAGGCGGTTGTCTGGCAATTGAGGTTCTGGGTCTAGTAAAGGATAAACTGTTCCGTCGCGTAATAGTTTAACGCCGTCGGCATAGGTGGCGACAAAGGTGGTGCTTTCTCCGGGTATTTGGGTGGGCAAAACTGCGCTAATCATTGGCTTTTGCGACCAGCTTTGTTGCCCTCCTGAACTTGGCTGATAGCGGTGTAAAGTTTCTTTAAGAATGTCTACCCAATAGAGCGCTTGCTCTTGCTCTATCCATACAACGCCTTCGCCTAAACGCGCTTCGGCTTGCCAAATACATTCCACAGTATATTGCTTCGACATTCTTGTTCCTTTGCTACACATGCCCACTGAATGGGATTATCTCATCTCATTAAACCCTTATCGATGGTAACACTTCGTAGCTTGGGGATGTTTTGTTTCATCGGGTTTCAGCATCTTTGTGAGTTAAGGACAGGTGGAGTTACGAGGTGCTTGTAGAAGAGGGCGTTATTATTAAGAGCACTTTAAACACTTGGCCGAACAGTTTTAGTCGGCCAAGTGCTTTAACAGTTTATTTCGCTCGCTTAATGCCAATATCTTGGTAGTTAACTTGGCTAATGGCTAAACCTTGCCAGTTACCAAAGGCTTTGGCTTGGCTTGTTTTTGCTTGATAAAAATAAGGTTGGCGCAAAGCGGCTTGCTCTGCGGGCATGGCAAAGTATAAACGGGCACTTTCGCCATTTAGTTGAGCACTAGTGAGATAGGCGACGAGTGCATGCTCGAGCGCGTGGTAATCACTTTTCCAAAGATGAATTTTGAGCCCCTGATTGGCAACCGGATAGGTGCCGCCATCTTCGGCGATAAAGCGCTCAAACCATTGTGGATAGGTATTAGCTAAGTAGCGTTTAGCCTTAGGTTCAACTAAAGCTAGGCTTGCCGCCGCCTGATCGAGTTCTGCATATTCCCACCAAATAGCTGGAGCGCCATTGGGCAGGCGACGCCATCCGCCTTCGCCTTGTTCAATAAAGGCGGCTTGCAAGGTAGCCTGAAGGCCTTGCTTACTTTGGCTAACAAGTTGCTGTTGGCCTAAATACTCGGCGGCTAACCAACTCATCCACCAAGATTTAGCCGTGTGACCAAAATCATTATGCCGAGCAGAGTCTGGTTGGTAATTATCGCCATGCTTGGTGCCCCAAAAACGAAAATCATCGGGGCGCAAAAACTGCTGCGTGATGGTGTTAAGCAGTTTAGAAAGATCATTATCCCACTGGCTTTTGTGAGGTTCTGGTAGTAATGGCGATATTAGCAACATATAGGCGTTTATTTGGTCGAGTTGTGCCACAAGCTCAACTTCTTCTCCAGTGCCGTTGGTGGATGCCGCATTTACCCAGCGCAAGCGCTGTTGTTGCTCGTCCCAATATTTATCAAATATGTAATCTTTAACTTTTAGTAAGTCATTGAGTACTGCTTTATCGCCAGTTAAGTAGTAGTAAAAGGCCATGCCTAATTGAGCGTAGGCAAGGTCTTGAGTGGTACGTTGTTTAGCTGAAAATTTTGATTGTCCGTTTTCGGTCACGCTCACTACCGAGCCTTGCTCTTCTAATAAATGCGTGCGCAAGTAGTCAACGCCAGCCTTGGCGAGTTGCAAGGCCTGCTTATCACCAGTGAGGTGAAAGATCACCCCATAAACAAAGGTGTGCCTAGCCTGCATGCGGGTGTAGCTTTCTCCCAAATGGGGCTTCATCCAGCTGGGAGCCGCGTTGAGCTCAGAACAGGGGCTAGCCTGAGTAAAAGCGGAGCCGTCGTTACAACGATAAGTTGGAAAGTTACCTATCGGTGAACCATGAGCATCTTGGTGTAACCAAAAAGGAGCCAGCTCGTTCTCTACGCTATCAAGCCAACGCTGGGCAGAAGGGATTTGCAAATCGCCCGCTTGGGCATTGCCGTTAGCAATTAAACACACACTGAGTAATACTCGTTTCACAGTCTATTTCCTCAAGCTAAAACGCCATCGCTTAAGAGTTTATCTGAGCATCGATAGAAAAAATCAGTGTTAGTACACAGTTTTAGGTGACTTATTGATAGATAGGATGGTTGAAAGATAGGCGATAGCAATACGCTATCGCCTATAAGGTTTACCCGCGTTGTTTCAACTGTTTAACACTGTTTTGAACACGTCGATAAAACTTGCCTAAGTCTCTATCGGAGGCTCGTCGCTCAGCTACGCTGGCGGCGTTAAACTGTTGCTCACGCATTAGTTTGTGGTAGTTCACTAAGCGCCTTTCATCCAGTAGGCCCTGGCTTATGGCTTGTTGCACTTGGCAGCCGGGCTCACTGTTGTGTTGGCAATCGGCGAACTTACAATGCTCGGCGAGCTCAGTAATATCGTTGAAGGTGGCATTTACCCCTTCTTCACAATCGCTGAGTTGTAGCTCACGCATACCGGGAGTGTCTAGCAGTAAGCCACCGTTCTCCATTAGATGCATTGAGCGCGCCGTGGTTGTGTGCCTACCTTTACTATCGGCTTCTCTAATTTCCCCTGTTTGGCTAGTTTGTTCACCTAACAGCGTATTAATTAGGGTAGATTTTCCCACCCCTGAAGAGCCCATAAAAGCAACCGTTTGGCCCTGCTTACACCAAGGGTTAAGTTTGGCCACCTCGTTGGCATCCAGCGAGTTGACTGCTTCAACCATTAACATGGGATCAAGCTTTTGTACTTGCTGGATAAAGCTGGGTACGTCGTCACAAGTATCGGCTTTAGTTAGCACCACCACTGGGTCTACTTTAGCTTCATTAGCTAAGGCCAAATAACGTTCAATACGGCTTAGATTAAAGTTATTGTTCAATGAACATACGATAAATACCGTGTCTACATTGGCGGCAATTAGCTGTAGTTCTGCACGGGTACCTACTGCCTTACGGCTAAATAAGGTAGCGGGTTCGAGATGCTTTACAAATTTAGCCTCGGGTGTATTGGCTTGCTCTAACAATAACCAGTCACCTACGGCCATTTTAGGCATATTGGGGTGAATGGTGATGCGTTGTAAGCCAAGTTCACTGGCGACCAAATATTCACTGCGGTGCTGTTCAAATACGCGCGCAGCAGTGTACGAACTTAGTTCGTTTAAATTAAGTTGTTGTTGAAAAAAGGGTTTCCATCCAAGTTGAGATAGAGAAAAAGAAATACCCATTTGAGATTACCCCAAGCACAGTTGTGCTATAAAAAGAATATAGGGGTCGTTGTTACGCCCCGGTAATAACCGGGCTGAGCAGGAGTAACAGAGTTACGCTTGTTCCTGAGCCCGAGAAGGTGTGATTACAATCATTTTGTATCCTCGCTATTGACTAAAAATCGGCTAAATAATAGCAAATGATGTGGGCGAACCCCACAATTACTTGAATAACTATTGAGACAAATCAGGTCTTGGATCTTTAAGGCTTAACAGCCACACTGTTTAAAACGATCTTATGAATAACTGCGTATAGCTTATTAAAGCTTAATTACTAACACGAGCAAGAGAAGTGGAGTAGGGTATGCATTATTTTCGACCCGCACGTGAACGCGGATCTGTTGATTTAGGTTGGCTTAAAAGCCAGCACAGTTTTTCCTTTGCCAATTATTACGACCCCAAACACATGGGGTATTCAGTATTGCGAGTTATTAATCAAGATAGTGTTGCGCCCAGTAAGGGTTTTGACACCCATCAGCATAAAGATATGGAAATCATTTCCTACGTAACCCATGGCGCCGTTGAACATAAAGATAGCATGGGTAATCGCTATCAAGTTCCTGCCGGTGATATTCAAGTCATGAGTGCAGGCACTGGGCTTAGTCATTCCGAGTTTAATTGCTCTGATGTTGATGACTTAGAGTTTTTGCAAATTTGGATAAAACCGCAGCAAACTGGTTTGGCTCCTGCCTACCAGCAAGCACGGATTAGCCAAGGGGAATTACTAACCCCACTTGTTACTCCTGATGGCCGCGATGGTTCGCTAATTATGAATCAAGACGCCGCTCTATATCGTCTTGCACTTAAGCCGAATAGCCAGTTTGAATTAGAAGTGATGAAAGCGTGTGGCTATTTGCATGTGGTAAGCGGTGCAGCAAACTTGCAGCAAGCTTCTGGCAGTGCTTATACGGTTCGGCCCGGCGATGGGGTAGGTGTATCAGGTGAAGAAGCCTTAAGTATAAAAACGGAAAGCTACGCCCTAGAAGCGCTTTGGTTTGATTTGCCCAGTGCCTGAACCGCGTAATTGGCAGATTTTATTATCCATTAAGTAATATCTATTTCTTAGTTTAACCCTTATATATAGGCTATGTTAGCGTTAACATATGTTTATCTTGTTCACAAAAAAAACATAAAAACGTACAATTTTTCACCACTCATAATGATAGATTACATTTTAACTTGGGCTTTTTCCTCTTACTGCTATGGTTGCGCTGCATATAAAAGCAACTACAGCAAACAACAAACAATAACTTGAGCTGTTAGGTGAGGGGTGTTCATAGCCTTAGCCAACACCTGCCACTCAGGGCCAACTATGTAAGAGGATAAATGGAATGATCTCAAATAAACCCGTGCTGGCTTTATTGAGCCTAGCGCTATGGTCGCCATTAAGTTCAGCAGAGTTACTACAAAAATTTGAGCTGGAAAATGGAAGTTTGTTACCCGGTTACTCAAGCGCAATTGATAGTCCGTTTAACGGTGTTGCAGCTTATGCAAACAATGATGGGGTGCAAGCAACAGCGCAAATTAGTAATACACCCGGCCAGTTTCGTTTAGATATTAGCGGCGCAAGTAGCGCCAATAATGCAGCGGGTATTAGTGTTTACCTTGATGATAAAAAAATAGGTGCAACAGAGTTTGTGGGCACTGCTGCATCGCTTGCTAGCATTAGTTTTAAACTAGACACGATGCCGCTTAACTCGAGCCTTTCGTTTAAATTAGAAACCGATGATGGCAGTAACGATACCTATTTAGATTGGTTTGAGCTGCATCGCGTAGGCGATATAGCTGCCTTGCCTGCGGCGCCAGTATTGCCAAGTGATGGCGCATACAATACCGGCGTATACCGCAATATGTTTGCCGAGCTTGGCTACTCAAAAGCTGAGGTTGAAGCACGTGTTCAAGCGGTATATGACCAGCTATTTCATAATACTGATACCGCCAATAAAGCGATATTTATTCCGGTGGGTGATGATATGGCCTACATCTGGGATGTAGGCAACAACGATGTTCGTAGTGAGGGCATGTCTTACGGCATGATGATGGCGGTGCAAATGAACCGTCAAGACGACTTCAACAAGCTTTGGAAATGGGCGCACACTTACTCACTAAACAAATCGGGTGTTAACAAAGGATACTTTGCTTGGAAGGTAAGCACCGCCGGTGATGTACAAGATGCCTACCCAGCGCCCGATGGCGAAGAATACTTTGCCACAGCTCTGTTTTTTGCTTCTCACCGTTGGGGTGATGGCACAGGTATTTACAATTACAGCGCGCAAGCTAATCAGATCCTTGATGATATGTACGGTAACGGCGAGATGCGTTACAACAATCAAGGTCAGTTAGAAGAAATTAGTCTGTTTGATCACAATGAAAAACAAATTGTGTTCTCTCCAGCCACACCTTATGACAGAAACTGGACAGATCCTTCCTACCACCTTCCTGCATTTTACGAGTTGTGGGCGCGTTGGGCGAACAACAACAATCAATTTTGGGCGGACATTGCTATTACCAGTCGCGCATTTTTGAAAACCACCGTTAACCCAGCCAATGGTTTAAGCCCCGATTATGCTTATTTTGATGGCACTCCGCATGGCGAGTTTCAAGCTTGGAAAACCACTTTCCAATATGATGCTTGGCGCACCGTTGGTAATGCCGCAATGGACTTTGCATGGTGGCAAAAAGATCCCTGGCAAACTCAATATGTAAATAGCTTGCAAGCCTTCTTTAAGAGCGAAGGGATAGATTCTTACTCAAGCCTGTATGAGCTTAATGGTACGCCTTATCAAAACAATAGCGACCACTCACCTGGTTTAGTGGCCATGAATGCTTTAGCTAGCTTAGCGGCTAACGATCAACAAGCTTGGGAGTTTGTGCAAGCCCTTTGGGATACTCCAGTGCCTAGTGGTCAGTGGCGTTATTACGATGGCACCTTATATATGTTTGGCATGCTGGCATTAAGTGGTAACTATCAGATTTATTGCCCTGCTGGAGAATGTGATGCGGTAGTTCCACCTACCGAGAATCGATCTCCGGTGGCGGTAAATGACAGTGTTACAACTGCTCAAGATACGCCGCTAGTGGTTAGTGTTTTGCAAAATGACAGTGATCCGGATGGCGATACTATTAGCATTGTGAGTTTTACCCAAGCAAGCAACGGCAGTGTTAGCCAAGTAGGTGACGGTTTAAGTTACTCGCCAAAAAGCAATTACTCGGGCAGCGATAGCTTTAGCTATACCATTAGCGATGGGCAACTAGAGGCAAGTGCTACTGTGTCTGTTACGGTAACAGACACTACGGTGAATAATCCCCCTAGTGCCTGTTTTACTGTGAGCAGTGACGCGGTAACAGTTGGTCAGTCAATTGATTTTGACGCTAGTTGCGCAAACGATGTAGACGGTGATGTGCTGAGTTATGCTTGGAGCTTTGGTGATAGCAACGGCACCACAGGGGCTACAGCTAGCCACAGTTACAGTGCTGCTGGTACTTATCAAGCAAGCTTAACGGTAAGCGATGGTAAGGGTGCTAGTGATGTTTATAGTGTAAGCATTGATGTTAGCAACTCAGATAATGGCCCTGGCGGTGCGGTGTGTAGCTACACGGTAGATAATGATTGGAATAGTGGCTTTGTGGCCAGTATTACTATTAGCAACCAAGGCACAACTGCGATAAATGGCTGGCAAGTGAGCTGGGCATACAGTGACGGGTCTTCCGTTACTAGCAGCTGGAATAGCACGCTAACCGGTAGCCAGCCTTATGTGGCTAGCTCGTTATCTTGGAACTCGACCATTCAACCTGGGCAATCGGTGACCTTTGGTTTTCAAGGCTCTAAAGGCACAGTAAACACACCAGCTGAAGTAGTCACACTTGGTGGCTCAAGCTGTAATTAAGCCAATTGATTAAAGCAAAACAATTTAAGAGAGGCATTAGCCTCTCTTTTGGTTTTTAGCGCTTTAATGTAAAAATCCTTATCATAATTTTGTGGATGTTAACGTTAACTTTTTGTTAACCCTGTTCACAGTTCTGTATGAAATTTGTACGTTATTTCTTTTCTCTTTCATGATCACTTTCATTCTGCCTTGGATAATTTTTGAGCGCTGCTATGGTTTGTGCTGCATTCAGCCTTTGCTCTAGTTACCAATACTAATATGGGTGATTTAATCGTTTAAAAACCAAATAATATTCGATGGCTGAACTGCGTTATTGCATAGATGAGGATAAAAGGAATGATCTTTAAAAGAACAGTATTAACGCTGTTAAGTATTGGGGTGTTATCTCCAGTATGTTCGGCCGAAGTACTACAAAAATTCGAAATGGAGAATGGCAGTTTACTGCCTGGTTATTCGGGGCTAATTGACAGCCCATTTAATGGTGTAGCTGCTTATGCCAATAATGATGGGCTTGAAACATCGGCTCAAATATCAAATATTCCGGGCGAGTTTCGCCTTGATATTCGAGGAGCAAGTAGTGCCAATAATGCTGCTGGTATTAGCGTTTATCTCGGCGGCCAAAAAATCGGTGCTACAGAATTTTCGGGGACGAGCGCCTCAGTAAATAGCATCAATTTTAAGCTCGAAACTCAGCCAAGTTCGGCTAATCTTCAATTTAGACTAGAAACCGATAACGGAAGTAATGACACCTTTCTCGACTGGTATGAGTTACACCGAGTTGGTGACATTGCACCGCTGCCCGATGCACCCGTTTTACCTAGCGCAGGCGCTTACGACACCGGTGTATACCGCAACATGTTCCAAGAGCTTGGTTACTCCAAAGCTGAAGTAGATGCCAAAGTACAAGCGGTCTACGATCAGCTATTCCATAGCAGTGATACGACTAACCAAGCGATTTTTATTCCGGTTGGCAACGACATGGCCTATATCTGGGATGTGGGCAACAACGATGTGCGTAGTGAAGGCATGTCGTACGGCATGATGATGGCAGTACAAATGGGCCGTCAGGATGACTTTGACAAGTTGTGGAAGTGGGCGCACACCTATTCGCTCAATAAATCGGGTAACAACAAAGGTTACTTTGCTTGGAAGGTGAGCACTTCAGGCAATATTCAAGATGCGAATCCGGCCCCCGATGGTGAAGAGTATTTTGTAACCGCCTTATTTTTTGCCTCTCACTTATGGGGAGATGGCAGCGGTATTTTCAACTACAGCGCGCAAGCGAATCAAATCTTAAAAGACATGTATGGTAACGGTGAGACCCGCTACAACAATCAAGGTCAGCTAGAAGAGTTTAGTTTGTTCAACCATGCGGAAAAACAAATAGTGTTTTCTCCGGCTACACCAACCGACAGAAACTGGACCGATCCTTCATATCATCTGCCAGCATTTTATGAGTTGTGGGCGCGTTGGGCCGACAATAACAATGCGTTTTGGGCTGATTTAGCGGTGACCAGTCGCGCCTTCTTAAAAACAACGGTTAACCCTGCTAACGGTTTAAGCCCCGATTATGCTTACTTTGATGGTACGCCACATGGTGATTTCCAAAACTGGAAAGATACCTTCCAATATGATGCTTGGCGCACCGTGGGCAACGCAGCAATGGACTTCGCTTGGTGGCAAGCCGACCCTTGGCAAACTACCTACGTAAATAGTCTGCAGAGCTTCTTTAAGAGTGAAGGCATCGACTCTTACGCGAGTTTGTATGAATTAGATGGAACGCCTTATCAAAACAATTCTGATCATTCCCCAGGCTTAGTAGCCATGAATGCGATGGCGAGTTTGGCCTCTAACAACCAACGCTCATGGGAGTTTATTCAAGCTTTTTGGGATACCCCAGTACCTAGCGGAAAATACCGCTACTACGACGGTACCTTGTATATGTTTGGCATGTTAGCACTAAGCGGCAACTATCGAATTATTTGTCCAGCGGGTGAGTGTGATGTAGTTACCCCTCCACCATCCGGAGGAAATAACCCTCCAACCGCCAATAACGACAGCAGCACGACCACCGAGGATACCGCGGTAAGCATTGCGGTACTGCAAAATGATAGCGATGCCGACGGTGATGCTTTATCTATTACCAGCTATACCCAAGCGGGCAACGGTAGCGTTAGCCAAGTTGGTGACTCATTAAATTATTCTCCTAACAGTGGTTTTGTTGGCAGCGATAGTTTTAGTTACACCATTAGTGATGGCCAAGCCAGCGCTAGCGCAACGGTGACTATAACTGTTACAGCTAATGATAATGGAGGCACACCGCCTACAGAGGGAGAATTACTTGAGCAAGTTGAGTTGGAAACTGGAGTGATTACACCGTCTTATCGCCAACCTATTACGTCACCATACGCTGGCGTTATTCTTTACGGAAATGGTGAAGCGGTAACGGTTAGCAGCAGCAACTTAGCAGCAGGCGACTATAGCTTGGTGATTAATGGCTCATCCAGCAATAACACAGCTGCGGGTATTAGTGTTTATGCCGACAATGTAAAAGTAGGGACAGCTAGCTTTATTGGTACCAGCAGAACCGAGCAAACGATTGGTTTTAGTTTAACTAGTGCAGCAAGCTCACTTAAATTTGTATTAGAAACCGATGTTGGGCAAAACGATACCTTGCTCGATTGGTACCAGCTATATAGCGGCAGCAGCACTGGTGGAGGTAATCCAAGCACTCCTAGTGAAGTGCTCGTTCAAGCAGAAAACTATAACCAATATTACGATACCACTAGTGGCAATGCGGGTGGCAGTTACCGTAGTGACGATGTAGATCTACAAATCACTTCCGATGTAGGTGGCGGTTATAACCTTGGTTGGACCGCAGCAGGGGAGTGGCTCGAGTATTCGGTTGATTTGCCTGCAGGCCGCTATAACATCGAGTTTAGAGTAGCTTCTAATCCAGGTGGCGGGCGTTATAGCTTAGAGGCCGATGGTCAAACTGTAGTCTCGGCTAGTGACGTGGCGGCTACCGGTGGTTGGCAAAATTGGGTGAGCCAGAACAAAACCAACATAGCGCTAAGCGGTGGTGCCCAAACCCTTCGTTTTAATGTTTTGCAGGGTAACTTTAATCTAAATTGGATTAAAATCTCTCCCGCAAACTAAACGATATTGACTGATATGGCAGCGCCAGCTGCCATATTTCTATACTTATCATTAATGTGAATTGTATCGCCGCAAATCTCACTTTCTATTCGGCAGCTTCCAAGTAATAGACTACTCTTTTAGTGAGTATTTAAGCCAAGTAGCTCTCTACTTCTTACAGTAAATCATCAGCTTAAATGCCCGTTGAAATTACACATCAGACTTGGATAAAGGAATATGCTGAGCCGAATCACCGCTGCAATTGGAGCGATATTAAGTTTACTGCTAACTGTTAACGCTTGGTCTCAATCTCAAGTTGAAGAGTTTACTCAACAAGAAAAACAGTGGATTGCTGAGAATACGGTTGTATCAGTAGCCCCCGATGCAAACTTTTACCCCTATGCATTTATAAACCTTCAAGGTGATTTTGATGGAGTGACTCGCTCGTACCTTGATGTTATTGAAGAAATTTCTGGGCTTCGTTTCGATTACAAATTGGGTATGCAATGGAAAGACATGTTGCAAGGCCTAAAAAGCGGCGAGTTCTCGTTGATTCCAATGATGTACTTAGACTCAGCCAAACAAGACTTTGTTAATTACTCACATCCATTTTTGCTACATACCGAATATGTCTTTACCCAAAGCGACGTTCCTACCATTGCCAGTGTTGATGATTTAGCCGGAAAAGTGGTTGCCATTGTTGAAGGCTTTGAGCAAGTAAATTGGTTAAAAACAAACTTTCCCCAGCTAAAGTTTAAAACCTATCCAGAGCTATCACATACACTACAAGCAGTCGCCGACGGTGAAGCCTATGCTGCTATTGCCGAGCTGAGTTCCGCGCTGTATATCAAAAACAAGTTGCGTTTAAGCAACATTAAAAATAACTCTGTGGTGTTGGGGCGGAAAAACATTCCTATTCATATGGGCTTGGCTAAACACTCTCCTGTATTGCTATCCATCATCGACAAGTCAATCAAAAAAATAGACATAGCTACCCGCAACAAAATTCGTGGGCGTTGGTTAACAGACAGTTCGTCTCAGCAATTGCTGCCGGGAGCATTTGGTTTTGGTCGCCCCCCCTACATGTATGATCAAAGCTCTGAAGTGGGCCTAGAGCTGGAAATTGTTCGCGAAGTCTTATCCTCTATAGGTTATCAACTAGGGGACATAGAACAAATTCCTACTGTGCGGGCTCATGAAATATTAAGTGAGGATCAAAGCTTAGATTTTTCGGCCGGCTTGGTGGCAAAAAAGGATGATGAGTTATTTTATTCAGATAACATTGTGCAGTTTCACAATGTGGCATTAACCCGTAAAACCGATCAGCTCAATATTACTAAGGTCTCTCAGCTTGCTGAGTTTAGCGTAACCGCCTTTGAGGGCGCATCTGAGGTGCTAGGTAAGTCGTTAGCCGGCGTTGCTAAGGTATCCTCGAGCTATCAAGAATATGGTGTTCAAGAGCAATCCTTGGAGCAGTTCTTTTCTGGAAATGCTCAAGTGATTATCGCAGACCAAAGCTTGCTGGAGTGGACGATAAAACATTCGGGCTTAACGGCCTTACTGCAAAGTGATTTTGTGGTTCACGACATTTTTGAGCAAGCCGACGTGGGTTATGCCGTTGCTTTTAGAAATGAATATTATCGCGACATTTTTAATCAAGCTTTACAGGAGTTTAAGCAAAGTGCTGATTACTCCAAACTGAATGACTTATACGCTAAATCAGACTTTAGTAATCAAATAAAGCGCGCCAGTTTATTGAGTGATGTGCTTGCGCCATACATTTTTAATGATGACCTTAAAATCATTAAACATATCGCGGGTGTTTTTCAGAAGAACTCGAATATAAAAGCCATTGTTGTTAGCTCAGACTCCCCACCTAAGGTGATATTTAAAGCTCAAGAAATAGACGGTCAACTCAAAGAGGTTGACGTGCTGCAGATTAGCCACCTGAGTAAGCTGTCTAAAGAGAGCTACTTTGTGCATAACAACAACCCCGATAAAGTGGGAGAGGTTATTCTGTATTTTGAAGCCACAAGCTCCTCGCAAATTGGTAGCCCCAGCATTCCAAATATCAGTCGATTTACTTTATTAAACGAAGAGCAAACAGCCGATCTAAGAGATAGTTACGAGCGCCATCAATTGTCTGGTCAGCAGATAAATTTCACCAAAGAAGAGTTAGCCTGGATGGCTGATAATCCTGAAGTTGCGGTAGCTGTTGATCCTTCTGCCTTGCCCTATGAAGCCTTTGATGAAGATGGCAACTACATTGGGATAGTGGCTGATTATTTGCAGCTATTAAGTGTGAGCACTGGTTTAACGCTTAAACCTGTGCCTGTCGAGAGTTGGCAAGATTCTCTTAAGTTGATTCAAAATCGCGAGGTAAAGCTGGTATCTGCGGCACTTAATAATAAGTGGTTAGAGTTAGATTATCACCCTGCGCTGCCTTTGGTGGAAAGCGAGTTGGCCTACATGGGCTTAGAGCGAGATGGCTTTTTTGGTTCAGCTGAGCAGTTGGCGGGTAAGAAAATAGGCATTATAAAAGGAGCTTCGCAAACCCGCAGTATTGTTAATCGTTATCCCGATATTGACTGGCAATACCCAGAGAACACCGAGCAAGGTTTTATCGCTGTGGCCGATGGTGAATATCACGGCATGGTCGATAGCTTGTTGGTGCTTAACTACCTGATTCAAACACGTGGTTACAGCCAGATGGCGATCGCGGCTGACTTTGACCGAGAGATTGTATCTACGTTGTTTGTGATTAAGTCAGAGCCTTTGTTACATAGCATCATTAATAAAGCGATTGATGCAGTAACCCAACAGCAAAGTGATGACATTACTTTAAGCTGGGTACCTAACAAACTGGTTGAAAAAGTAGACTACGGTTTGGTTACTCAAATTTCTATGGGTGCCTTGGTATTAATATTTTTAACGCTGTTCTGGAACCGAAAGCTGGCCTCACATATCAAAGCCAGAGAGTTAGCAGAGCAAAAAATCCAACAACGCGAGCAGCTGCTGTTCGATATGCTCAATGCTGCGCCGATTGGGGTAGCCATTGTACAAAATAACAAAACCGTTTTTTCTAATAAAACCTGCCGTGACATGTTTGGCGTGGAAGCAAACGAGCTAGATGATTTTCAAGTTACCAATATTTATTGTGATATTAGCCAGCGCGATGAATGCTACAGAAAATTGGCCTTGGGAGAGGAAGTTGCCAATGTCGAAATGAACTTTAAACGCACCGATGGTAGCCAATTTATCGGCTCGGCTAACTACTTAAATACCCAGTTTAAAGACCAACCAGCGGTATTGTTTTGGTGTTACGACATTAGTGAACTTAAAGATCTGAATAATCAGCTGAGCTTGGCCATTGATGAAGCCGACAATGCCAACAAAGCTAAATCAGATTTCTTGGCTAATATGAGCCATGAAATTCGTACCCCAATGAACGCCATTATTGGCATGACGCACTTGGCGCTAAATGCTGAGCTGGACCGCAAAACTCGCGGTTATCTAAATAAAGTTTCCCATGCTGCGGCTTCTTTGCTTGGGATCATTAACGATATTCTCGATTTCTCGAAAATAGAAGCTGGAAAACTAGACATGGAATGCTTAGATATTAGCATTCAAGATATCTTGCAAAATCAGCTCAACTTAATCGAGTTAAAGGCTCAGGATAAAGGGGTTGAGGTGCTCACAGTGGTCGAGCCTTCGGTGCCGCATAACCTAATGGGCGATCCGCTTCGCTTAGGGCAAATATTCACTAACTTGGCCAGTAATGCGATTAAGTTTACAGAGCAGGGCGAAATTGCTTTCTCAGTTAAATTATTGGAACAGCAAACCAACCGTGCCAAGTTGCAGTTTTCGGTGCGCGACACGGGCATCGGTATTTCGCCCGAGCAACAACAAAAACTGTTTCAATCGTTCACTCAAGCGGATGCCTCTACCACTCGTCAATACGGCGGAACCGGCTTAGGTTTAACTATTTGTAAGCGATTAGTTGAGCTAATGGAAGGTGACATTTGGCTAGAGAGCGCCTTGGGTGAAGGCACCGAGTTCTTGTTTACTGCGTGGTTTAAGCTAAACCATGAACGGCCTGCCATGCGCAGTGCAATTAGCCCAACCAGCTTGGAAAATATGTGCATTTTAGTGGTGGATGATAATGAAAGTGCGGCTGAAATTATGGCCTCTATCGTGTCGTCTTTTGGCCCAGAAGTTAGCGTGGTACATGCTGGCTCAGAAGCGCAGGCCTTAGTGGCGAAACACCCTAATAAATTTGATGTAGCCATTGTTGATTGGAACATGCCAGATATGGACGGCGTGGCCACTTGTGAAGCAATTCGCCAAGAAGCGGGCAGCCATCCGGTTAAATTTATTATGGTGTCGGCGTATGACCATGCGCGCTTTAAAGAGCAAAGTAAAGACGCTGGCGTTAGCGCATATTTAGCTAAACCGATTACGGCTTCGGAAGTATTTAACGCCATAGCTGAAGTAAGTGGGCGTGATGTTGCCTTGTATACGCCGTTGGCCAAACTTAGCGACAAACTCACTTTAGCCAAACAGAAGTTGCAGGGCGCACATGTGCTGCTGGTGGAAGATAACGAGTTAAATCAAGACTTAGCTATAGAGCTACTTAACAGCATAGGGGTAAGTTGCGAGTTAGCAGAAAACGGCAAGTTAGCTATAGAGAAGCTGCATCAAAGCGCTTTTGATGGGGTATTGATGGATATCCAAATGCCGGTTATGGATGGCTACACTGCCACTCAAAAGATCCGAGAGTTTGATTTAGAACTGGTGATTATCGCCATGACCGCTAACGCCATGAGTGGCGATAGAGAGCGAGTGATAAGCGCTGGCATGAATGACTACATCAGCAAACCTATTGATGTAGAAGCTATGATAAACACCATGGCCGAGTGGATTAGCGCTTCTGGTTTGCAACAAACAGCACCTGTTAGTGCGCAAGAAGAGCCAGTGCCTTCGGGGATTACCGAAGGGTTAAATCCTGAGATTATTGATCAGGCTGCCGGTTTAGCAACGTGTAATGGCAACGCCAACTTGTACTTCAAACTGCTGAATAAGTTTAGTATTAACCAGCGCAGTTTTGCTGAACAATTTGAGCAAGCTTGCGGTGAGTCCGACTGGGTATTAGCTACCCGGTTAATTCATACTCTAAAAGGCAACGCTGGGAATATTGGAGCGCTTTCATTGCAAGCCGCAGCTGCCGAACTTGAAGCAGTTGCTGCCAGTATCTTGTCGGCAGAGGGCAGCAACAGCTATAAAAACAGTCACGAGCGGATCCAGTCTTTATTGTCAGATGTAAGTACTTTGCTAGAGCTGGTCTTTCAAGAAATAGACTTGTTATTGCCTAAAGGCACTACTCATGAGATAGCTGAAGACGACAGCCAACAGCAAAACAACCTGCAGCAACTTAAGGCTGAACTGACTACCCTAGAAGCGCAGTTGGAAGAGTGCGACGTTGATGCAGTAGAGCGAATCGACGAACTAGCAGAGCTTGCTTTTCCGCCCGAGGTGAAAAAGCAATTGTTGGGTATTAACAAGGCCGCAGCTGAGTATGACTTTGAAGCTGCGAGTGAGCAGTTGCAGCGCTTAAAATCACTTCTCAGTTGATGCATATCATGAGAACCAGTGTTTCTGCTGCAAGCGCTCGATTATTCACCTAGTCTAGCTAAATCGCGTTTGGAAAAGGATAAACCAATGATTAAGCCATTTTGCCCAAGTGTTGTTGCAATGCTTTGTGTGCTAGTGAGTTTGCCAGCGGCAGCATTTCCACAAGCTTCGGTGTCTTCAAATCAGCAATTATTTGCTCAGTCGATTATTTATCATTCACTAAGTGGCCTTTGCGCAGCAAAACCGGGAAACAAAAGTTTAACAGGTGACTTTCAAGCCTGGCGATTGGGTAATCGAGAAGCAATTAAATTAGGGCGAGAAGAAGTTGCCGCTATGGCTAAACAGCAGGATAAACCGATGGATTCGGTGGTGTCTAACCTAGTTCACGTTGCGGAGCAGGAGTGGGGCCAGCTTGATAGCCAACAGCGTCAGCAAAAATGCCAAACCTTGCAGGCTTTTCTTACTCAAGCAGAGGCTACTGTTCACTAAGTTGAGAGTAAGGCCCGCTTAGCCAATTCGCACTCACGGGCAGTAAGACTTAGATAGAGGCTAACTGATAGTGCGGGGTAATTTGGCTTTTTGCTATATGCTCGGCAACATCTAAACCACGTAAAAAGCCGTGCTGTGTGACCAGTACGGTTTTAAAGCCCATCGCATTACCACCCAGTATATCGGTATGCAGAGTATCGCCAATCATCGCTATGCGCTGCGGATTTACTTCACCATAGCTTTGTTTTATTCGGCTGAGTGCTTCTTCAAATATTGGCGCATAAGGTTTACCAAAACAACGAACGTTAGGGTACAGCTCTTTAGGCAGGGTAAGGGTAAAACTACCCGGCTCTTGTGATACACCATCTTCTAGAGGCGCAATTAGGTCAGAGTTGCCCACCCACACTCTGCGGGGGTTATGATTAAGCTCGGTAATAAAACGCTGTTGCAAGCCTTCGTTCCAAGCCTGCCCACTTAAAAACAAAAACTCTTCGGCTTGCCAAAACTCTTGGTCCTCTGGGTATAAACAAGGGCGTTGAATATCTAAGCGAAACTCAGGGAGGGTGATTACCCCTAAGCGTGAGTTGCTGTGTAAATCCATGTATTGCAACAATACTTCTCGGCTATTTACGATCTCTTGGTCACTAAAATCAAAACCAAGTCGAACAAACTTGTTAAACAGTTGCTGCTTGTTTTGGGTGGCGGCATTGGTGACCACCATTACTACTTTACCAGCTTGTCGTAACTTATCGATTTGCTGTTTAGCCCCATCTATCGCTGTTCCACCAACATTTAATACGCCGTAGGCATCAAATAAGAAAACATCAATATCGTCTACGATGTCAGTAATGTTGTTAATGGTTTGACACTTCTCTACCGGAACATTTTTAGGCATACGCTCAGGAATGCTTAAATAGGCGTTAAATGCCTCAGATGGGCTGTAAAACATGGTAAAACCTCAGCAAAAATTAGAGCGCTACTTTGGCAGGTTTTTAACTAAATTAAAACTCGAATTTGAGCTTAATCAGCATCAATTATTCACCATCAAATTTAGTCTTTGTTAGCTAGCAATTGTTCTTCGAGAACCTTTTTAATGAGTTGGCTTAACCATAGTTGTACTGGGTTGTTACGGTTCTTGATGTGATACAAGCTTTGTATGCTTTCATTATAAATCAACTGGCTTTGTTCTATCTTTAAGACTCTTAAGTTGGGATAAAACTCCTGAGGAAATAAGTTTGAATGAGGTAAAAACATGTTCGTGTGTAGTACAACATCAATCAGTGCCATCATTATTTCAGAACGAAAGCCGACCCTACTAGTTAAGCCTTTTTCTTCCATAACCTTTTGTAACCAAACAAAATTATCGTTCCAGCCTGGGATGATCATTGACGCAATGTCGTACTTTGCTAATTCAGCTAGGGTGACAGTTTGAGCTGCTAAGGGGTGACCTTGTCTAACAATTGCTCGTCCTTCGAGTTGAACAAGGCGCTTACTATATAGCTCTTTGGGATGTTTTAGATCGTAGTTCACACCAAGTAGCGTTTTTCCTTTTCTTATATCTTCAAGTGTTGAGCTAGACCACGCAGTTAATACTAGCTTGGCGTTTGGGGCTTGCTTGGTTATGGCTTTATACAGAGAGCCAGAAAGGCAAGCCATTACAACTGGCGAAAGAGCTATTTCGAGAGTTTGATTTAGTGATTGAAGATCAAGTTCGATGTTTTTGTTTATAACACTCTCTAAGCCCGACAGGTGTGGATAAATATCAGCTTTTAGCTCATCTGCAAATGCAGTGGCTTCAAGGCCAGCAGATACTTTTACAAATAATTCATCATTGAAGTGGTAGCGTAATTTTTTTAAGGCTTGGCTGACGGCCGGTTGCGATATAAACAAGCGTTCAGCTGCTCTACGCATGTTTAATTCTTCATATAAGATCAAAAAAGTTCTCAGTAGGTTTAAGTCTAATTGCTGGTAAAGGTTGTTATTCATTTTCATTTCATCCGGAACTTAGGTTCTCTTATGAGCTTTAGTTTTGTGATAAGTATAGCTTATGATCTTAATTTGATTTACTAATTAGAACTGCAAAATGTATCAAATAATAATGTCGCCAATTTACTGAGTTAATTAGGAAACATTATGAAAAATACGTTATTGGCATTAGTAATTGGCGGCTTGACCAGCCATTCTGTATTGGCCAATGATTTTTTCATTGGTGGTGGTGCTGGCTATCAAAATGTGAAAGTTGATGCTTCAGACACACTGTTAAGTAATTATTCGGCTGATGCTGGGCGAGCTGCTATCCACGTTCGTGGTGGTGTGTATTTAAGTGAGAACCACCGTGTTACTGCAACGATAAACTACATGAGCGACGCTACTGTCTATCGCAATGCTTTAGGAGAGTACCCAAGCCATTTTGATTCTAAAGCCCAATTGGCGCAGAACGAATACTTACTTTCGTATGACTATCTTCATCCATTGAGTGAAAACTTCTCTTTATTTGGTGGCGCTACAGTGGGGCTAGTGAATAACAAGGCTAAGTTATCGATCGAACACAAGCCGCAAGATGGTAATCCAAGCTCGCGTTATTCTCATCAATCAAGTAAAACCGATTTTACCTACGGCTTACAGCTTGGCATGCAGTACAAGTTAACTGAAAGCCTATCTGTAGATGTTCAGTATCGTCATATGTTTGAGAGTTATTCTGAAGGCTTCACTAGAGAAAGTGGAGAATCTACATCGCTATCTTTACCTTATAGCAATACTTACACTGTTTCTTTAGATTATCGCTTCTAGGTAATGATCTAATTGCTATTTGCTAGCTAATGCAGGTTCTAGGCATTTAGCTTGAGTCGCTACGCTCTTTCACGGCAAGGGATGGTTTCTTTGCCTTGCTGTTGAGAGAGGGGTAAATGGATTTAGTCATTCTTCAATTAAAACACCTAATGTAGAACCTCCACAATAGATGAGCAGCTAAGATAGTCCCTCACAGAGTCTCATCGCATTGTTTCTCTTGGCCTAACCAAAAAACTACTGAAAGAACTAGGTTTATATTAACGCTGAATTGTTTGATCTTTTACTTGGTTTACAGCCAATAGCCATTACACTTTAGACTTTGTTTATTATCAAAGATTTGTATGCAGTACTTACTATCTATCACTTTATTGTGGGCTTTTTCTTTTAGTTTAATTGGCGTGTATTTAGCTGGCCAAGTAGACGCGTGGTTTTCTGTGTTAATGAGAGTTGCACTGGCAACACTGGTCTTTCTGCCGTTTTTGAAGCCTAAACAAGTTAGCCGGAGCTTAGCCTTAAAACTAATGTTAGTGGGAGCTATTCAATTAGGCTGCATGTATGGCTTTTATTATCAGTCATTCTTGTTCTTGTCGGTTCCTGAAGTATTGCTATTTACAGTGATGACTCCAATTTACGTCACCTTGGTGAACGATGCTTTTGAGCGACGTTTTAATTGGCAGTTTTTATTAAGTGCTTTTATCGCTACTTTAGGTGCGGTGGCGATCCGTTATGAAGGGATAGACCAAGGTTTTGTGACTGGCTTTTTATTGGTGCAAGGGGCCAACTTATGTTTTGCTACCGGGCAAGTTGCTTACAAACGGATCATGGCTAATGAGCCTAAGCGCTTAGCCCAGCAAACCGTGTTTGCTTGGTTTTTTGTCGGTGCTTTGGTAGTGGCTGTGATTGCCTATTTGGCGATGGGTAATTCAGAGCGTTTGCCAACCACTGCAACCCAATGGGGAGTATTGGTGTATTTGGGCACAATAGCCTCTGGCTTGGGATATTTTGCTTGGAATAAGGGGGCTACCTTAGTCAACATTGGTGCATTAGCCGTTGCTAATAACTTGCTTATTCCAGCGGGCATTGCGGTGAATCTGTTGATTTGGAATCACGATGCCGACATTATGCGCTTAAGCATTGGTGCCGCTATTATATTAGCAGCACTGGCGATTAATGAGCGTTGGGCAAAGCGAAGAATGGCTAAGGTCTAAATGTGACTGGCATGGCTTTGCTACAATTACCGTTTAATTCAAGCGCTATATATTGGAAAACTTGATGAAAGATTTGCAACAAAACAACCCCTTGCACGGCTTAAAGCTGGAAGTGCTGCTCGATGAAATTGTTGAGCATTACGGCTGGGAAACCTTAGCGTTTGCCTTGAATATGAATTGCTTTCGCAATAACCCAAATACTAAATCTTGCCTAAAGTTTCTGCGCAAAACTGACTGGGCACGCGAAAAGGTAGAGAGTTTTTATCTCTATCGTTTTAAGCATTTACCGCGTCCCGATGATGTTCAATATGCGCTGCCGCCTCGCGACCGTTTAGTGCCTTTAGATCAAAAGCCGCGGGCACCAGTAGTGATAGATATTACTGCCAAGCCTCAAGTGCAAAACAAGCCGAAGCCAAAAGCTAGACCTAGCCGTCCTGCTAAAGCTCCTAGCGCAAAACCTAAAGCTGAGAAATCTAATCCGATTGATAGTGCAGACCCATGGGCTAATTCGCCTAAATAAGCTGATCTCAGATTAAATAGTTTGCTCTAGTGAGTGGGGCGAGGCAGTAAAGTCAGTTACAATTTCGCCTCGTTGATTTTGCTGTAATTAATACTGCGCTCTCTTATAGGTTTTATCGATAAATATGTCTCAAAAGTCTGTTCAAATTGGATTAGTTAATCCTAAAAGCCCTAGCAATGTGGGTTCGGTAATGCGTGCCGCTGGGTGTTTTGGTGCTGCGGCGGTGTATTACACTGGCCAGCGTTATGCGCGTGCAGCCCGCTTTAATACCGATACTAAAAACCAAAGTTTGAACATACCGCTAACCGGGGTTGATGAGCTTGCTGAGCAAGCTGGCGATGAGGTAAAACTAGTGTGTATCGAGCTAGCCGAAGGGGCTACGCCTTTACCGGAGTTTGTTCACCCAGAGCAGGCTTTATATGTGTTTGGTCCTGAAGATGGCTCAATTAGCCAAGCGTTAGTCGATAAAGCTGATGAGGTGGTTTATGTTCCCACCAAAGGGTGTTTGAACTTGGCCGCCACGGTGAATGTGGTGCTCTACGATCGCTTAGCAAAATCAGATAAAGCCAGCGGTGGCGAGGCTCTTATTCGTAGCAGCCGCGATGTGAACAACCGCTTAAAGGCTAAGTGATAAAGTCAGGCTTGTTAGTCGATAGCTAACAAGCCCCAACTACTCGCTATTTTTTGTCGGCTCGTTGCGCTTGGCGCAGTTGCAACTTTTGCTCTCGGCGCTGTTGGCTATGCTCTGCCGCTTCCATTCCCACATGTTGCTCACCACGCTGCTTAGCTAAGCGAACTTGTTTTTCACGCTCTCTAAAACGCATTTTTTGCTCATCGCTTAGCTTGTCATGGCAGTGCGGGCAGCTAACGCCTTGTTCAAACTTGGCGCTTTGCTTATCACTGGGTGAAATGGGCATTCTGCAACCACTGCATAGTTCGTAGTCACCTGGTTGTAATTGATGATCAACTGTTACGCGTTCATCAAATACAAAGCAGTCACCTTGCCATAAGGAGTTTTCTTCAGGCACTTCTTCTAAGTATTTAAGAATGCCTCCCTCTAAGTGATATACCTCTTCAAAACCCTGCTCTTTTAAGTAAGCGGTGGATTTTTCACAGCGAATGCCACCAGTACAAAACATTGCTACTTTTTTGTGTTTTTCTGGGTCTAGTTCTTCAGCGACATAGTCTGGAAATTCACGAAAGGTATCGGTATGTGGATTAACCGCATGCTTAAAACTACCCAGTTGAATTTCGTAGTCGTTGCGGGTATCAACCACCATCACTTCCGGATCAGCAATTAAGGCGTTCCAGTCTTCAGGTTTAACGTAAGATCCCACCACATGGTTTGGGTCTATACCCTCCACACCCATGGTTACAATCTCTTTTTTAAGCTTAACCCGAGAGCGGTTAAAGGGCTGCTGCTCACTGTACGAGCGTTTGTCGGTAAGTTGGCTTAATCGACTATCGCTTTTAAGCCAAGTTAGCACCGTGCTTATGCCAGCGTCTGGACCGGCAATGGTGCCATTTATGCCTTCTTCGGCCAGTAATAATGTGCCTCGCACCTGTTGTTGTTTCATTAAAGCTAACAAGGGCTCTTGAAGCTCTTTATAATTATCTAGGCGAACAAATTTATAAAGGGCGCAAATAGTTATTTCTTTCATAGACTTAGCTTCCTGCCTTTTGGGGCGTAATCCCAGAGCATGATTTTTAAAGAAGGCCATTGTAATGAAAATGCTAAAAGATGCAGCAATCTTGTGGTGCTTTGTTGAGCTTTTGTTGTGAGCTTTTTCCAGAAAAACAGCTAAAATTGTGTTCTAGCCCGCTAAATCAAGTCTCTACAGCTACTTGCGTTTTTGCTCAGTGGTATGAGATGTCTATAATGAAGTAATTATCTAACATGGAATAGGTTGAGTAGTATGTCTAGTGTTTTAGCCACAGTGGATCAACGTACCAAACTTGTCGGCGAGAACCGTTTAGAACTGTTGATTTTTAAACTCAACTCTATGCAGTTGTTTGCGATAAATGTATTTAAAGTTAAAGAGGTAGTTAAGTTACCTCGCATGAACAAACTACCGGGTTCTCACTCGCACATTAGTGGGGTAGTAACCATTCGTGGTCATTCCATTCCGGTTATCGATTTACGTGCTGCAGTAAAAATGCCTCCGGCCAAAGAAGAAGCCAAAGTCGACTGTAACTTGATCATCACTGAGTATAATCGCAGCGTGCAAGGTTTCATGGTGGGCGAAGTAATGCACATTGTGAATACATCTTGGAAAGATATTTTACCTCCACCAAGCTCGGTAGGGCGCAGTAACTACCTCACCGCAATCACCCGTATCGAGCATGAAGAAGCCAGCCGAATTGTAGAAATTATTGACGTAGAGAAAGTGCTGGCAGAAATCGTTAGTTACAACATCGCAATTTCAGACGAAGCCTTAGACGAAGAAGTCTCACATCTGCTTAATGGAAAACGGGTATTGGTGGTGGATGATTCTTCAACCGCCCGCGGTCAAGTAAAAGCCACTCTAGGCCAGCTCGGCATGGAGATTATAGAAGCTGAGAATGGGCTACAGGCCTTGAACATGCTAAAAGCTTGGGCCGATGAAGGTAAATCAGTTTACGATGAAATCTTACTAATGATTACCGATGCCGAAATGCCAGAGATGGATGGTTATCGCTTAACCGCAGAAGTACGTGGTGATGAACGCATGAGCGAACTGTTTATAGCCTTAAACACCTCGCTTAGTGGCAGCTTTAACGACGCCATGGTGGAAAAGGTGGGCTGTAATCGCTTTATCTCTAAGTTCCAACCAGACTTGTTAGTCGACGTAGTGCAGCAGCGAATGCGCGAATCTTTAAAATAACAGCCAATAAAAAACCAGCCATTAGGCTGGTTTTTTGCTTTTTAGCATTCTTTATTTAAAGAACAGTTGGCTAAATGGATTGAGTAGCGATGCTAAGCCCGAGGTGAAATGCAAAGGTGCATCCAACAAAGTTAAACATAAGCAATCTTGGTTAGCGGCCGTTCGCGGCGTATGTTTGTTTTGCGCATCTTGAATGATGAAGTCACCCGGTACGTAGGTTCCAGCGTCATCAATGAAGGTGCCTGCTAGTACCAAGGTTATTTCTTGCCCCTGGTGAGTATGCTCTGGCAGTGCGCTATCTTGATCCATGTAAATGAAGTTCATTTTACTGTCACTTACCGCATCCACTCGAGCACGTTGAATTTTACCCGGTAAACGACCCCAAGGACCAATATGTTGCGGGTGAGCTTGCAAGGCTCGCGGCATTGGGAAACGCTTATTGCCGAGGGTGATTTCTTGTTGCAAGGCGGGCTGAGGGCTTTCAATCACGCTGTCAGGGCTTTGCTGCATAATCATCGCTAACATCGAATCGAGTTCGCCATTCATGGCTTCGGGCTGGGCTTGCTCAAGTTGAGTGGCCATCTTTTGCTCTGCAGCCTCTACACGGCGGCGGCATTCTGGGCAGTATTCTAAGTGAGCACTAACCATAATGCTCATGGCTGGATCCAGTTGACCGGCGGCGTAAAGTTCAAGGCTTTCATCAGCCGGATGAAATTGAATGTTAGTCATCCAATGCCTCCTTCATTTTTTTCAGCGCTAATCTTAGGCGACTTTTTACAGTGCCAAGCGGTAGGTTTAATATTTCAGACACTTGCTGTTGTGATTCACCGTGTAAGTAAACCCGCCTTACGATATCTGCTTGTTCTTCTGGCAACTTGGCAATTAAGTGTTTTAGCTCGTTGGTCACCAACTCTTGGTCTTCGGTCGACACTTTATCAGCGTCTTCTTCTTCACTAAGAATCGGCCATAAGTCATCGCCCTGTACCCAGCTCTGTTGATGTTTGCCTTTTCGCATCAAATCAAACTTAACGTTTCTTGATACCGAAAATATCCAAGTCATTGCATTACCTTTGGACGAATCGTAAAGACCCGCTTTAAGCCAAAGTTTAAGCATGGTTTCTTGAACCATTTCTAGGGCGAGAGATTCATCAACAAATTGCTTCCTGGCCAAATTCAATAAACGTGGTGCTACTTGGCGGAACAATAAGTCATAACTTTTTCGACATTGCTCACTGGCAATGTTTGCCAATAACAAAGCGATATCATCGTCGTTATTGGGCTGAGCTACTTGACTAGCCATAGGTGATTTGGGTCCACCGATTTTTGATACTGAACTGTGTATTTCCATATTGCCAAAATCGTTTGCGGATTGATAACAAGTTAACGAGCAAGGTGTGTAAAACGATCACTTTGTCGCAAAATAAATCCTAAATAACGAATACACAAAGAAGCAGAAGGTGATTTAAGCAAGCGCTGTTTGGTGCAAATGGGCAGTGGTAGCAGCTCTAACCAACGCCAGCAAAGGTTTTTTACTTGCTCGCTTTGCACGCTTTGTTCTAAGTTGGCGGTTTGCAATTCTGGGTACTGTAAGTTGATGTTAGCCAAAGCGCTTTGCAGTGCTGCAGTGTTCTTTTGTATGGAGGTGTTGGGCCAAAGCTCAATTTTGTCGGCGCAAAGGGTAGGCGATACCCAAGTAGAAGAAAACCCCGGTTTGCCCGACGTTACTTTACCCCAGTGCAGAACTTTAAATTCCACTTCAATTTGTGCTTTGCTTAACCAATCAATATGGCTGACTTGGGCAAAACTCACTAAGTCGTTAGCTTGTACCGCACTGTTTCCATCGCTGTCTTGAAAAGCCAGCCAAACCCCACCGGCTTTTTCAGCAGCGCGCAAACTGGCGATGAAAACCACGCCTTGCCCCTTCATCCGTGCAAAGCGCTGCGGCATAAAGTGCTCACGAGAAATCATTAATGGAAAACAACAACTACTGCTCAAGTAAATATTCCTAGAAATGGATGGTTTGTCTTATATAACGCTAAAAGTTGCCAAAAGGATGAATGATCTTTCTTAATTTATCTGACGTACTATGATTAACGACAATAGAAACAAATGCTTAGATTTGTTTGGTAAAGGAAAATTGAATGAGTATCACGGCATCTGCACCGCATATTGTTAAGCAACTAGAGCAGTTTTACAGTGAGCTAGGTATGGCGCAGGTTGAGCGCTTATCTGATATTTATGCCGACGATATCGAGTTTATCGACCCTCTGCATCATCTTCATGGCTTACAAGACTTACGTAGCTATTTTGAACATCTTTTACAAAATACCAGCCAATGCCATTTTGAATTTCACTCTCGGCTAATTGCAGAAGGTGAGTTTAGCCTCACTTGGCAAATGCAGTTTGCTCATCCCAAATTAGGCAATGGGCGGATTTTGTCGCTAGATGGCATAAGCCACCTTAAGTTTAACGACAAAATTTATTACCACCGTGATTACTATGACGTAAGCGCGATGCTGCATGACCATATTCCAGTAATTGGTTGGCTATCCAAAAAGCTTAAAAATGGGCTAGCACAATGAATATTCTAATCACTGGTGCAAGTTCCGGCATTGGCAAGCAGTTGGCGCTTGATTACCAAAAGCTAGGCCATTCGGTGTGGGGGCAGGGGCGTAACCAACAGCGTTTGCAGGAGCTAGCCGAACAAGGCATCACGCCGCTGCAAGTAGAACTTGGCGAGCTAGAACAGGTGCGCAGCAGCTTTGCCGATTTGCCAGCAATGGATCTCATAGTGTTGTGTGCCGGCAATTGTGAATACTTAGACCCTCAGCGTTTCGACGCCAAACTGTTTGAGCGAGTGTGGCAAAGCAATGTGCTTACCATCGCTAACTGTTTAGATGCCCTATGGGCTAACTTAAAGCCCGGCTCTCAACTGGCGTTAGTTGGTAGCCTTGCTCATTTATTGCCCTTTAGCCAAGCCGGCGCTTATGGCAGTAGCAAAGCTGCGGTGCATTATTTAACCCAAGCCCTAGGCACCGATTTGGGTGACAAACAGGTGAGCGTTCATTGTATTCAACCAGGATTTGTTAAAACCCCACTCACCGACAAAAACAACTTTGCTATGCCCAGTATTATTAGCCCCGAGCAAGCTAGTCAAGCAATCATCAAAGGCCTCAACAAAGGTAAAACTGTGATTAACTTCCCTAGCTTATTCAGCGGCTTTCTGCACATACTCAATTGCTTGCCATATCGCTGGCAGCAAAATATCTGTCGCCGTTTAGCTCACAAGGAAGGAGCATAGATAGAATGAAAATCGCCATTATAGGTGCCGGCATCTCCGGCATGACCTGTGCGCACTTATTAAAAGAGCAGCACGAGGTAACGCTATTAGAACAAAATGACTACTTAGGTGGCCACACCGCCACTAACCAAGTCACTATAGAGGGCAAAGAGCATGCAGTAGACACCGGCTTTATTGTGTTTAATGACCGCACCTATCCTCTGTTTAACAAGTTATTAGCCAAGTTGGGCATTCAAGCTCAAGAAACCGAAATGAGCTTTAGTGTGGTAAATCCAGAGCTCAACTTGCAGTATAACGGCCACGATTTAAATACACTGTTTGCCCAACGCAGCAACTTACTCAAACCCAGCTTTTATAAGTTTATCAATGAAATACTACGGTTTAATAAGCTAGCTAAAGCAGCGGTAGACATCGATACCGCGGTAAGCCTCGGTCAGTTTTTAGAGCAGCATCGCTTCTCGCGCATGTTTCAAGAGAACTACTTATTGCCAATGGGCGCGGCTATTTGGTCCTCTTCGTTAAACGGCATTATGCAGTTTCCGATGCAGTTTTTTGCTCGCTTTTTTGTGAATCACGGTTTGTTAGACGTAGCCAACCGGCCGCAATGGTATGTCATCCCCGGTGGCTCAAAACAATACATTAAGCCGCTGCTAGCGGGCTTAGATGAGCAGATCCGTTTGAATAGCCAAGTGAGTAGCATTCAGCGAGATGACTCAGGCGTTAAGATTACAACCAGCGATGGCTGGCAATGGCAGGGTGATGCGGTAATTTTTGCTTGTCATAGTGACCAAGCGTTGTCGGCATTAGGCGCACAAGCCAGTGATGATGAGCGTTTGGTACTAGGCAAACTCAAGTATCAAAATAACGAAGTAATTCTGCATACCGACGAGCGCTTATTGCCAAGCATTCATCGTGCTCGAGCTAGTTGGAATTACCTATTACCGCCTGGTGGTGATAGAGGCGACCGCCTAGCCAGTGTTACCTACGACATGAACCGTTTGCAGGGCTTAAGCGATGCGCCGCAACTTTGCGTTACCCTAAATCCCCTAGAGCCGATAGCCGAAGATAAAGTGATTAAGCGCTTTAATTACATGCATCCGGTATTTTCCATAGACGGCCACCAAGCCCAACAACAACGCGACAATATTTGTGGGCACAACAACAGCTATTTTTGTGGCGCTTATTGGCACAACGGTTTTCATGAAGATGGCGTGCGCTCGGCTGTGGAAGTGTGTCGTAAGTTTGGAGTGGACCTATGAGCATAGAGCACTCGGCTATCGCCTTTGGCGATACCTTTCATCAACGCTTTGTGCCGCGTAAACACGGCTTTAATTATCGGCTGTATTACGCTTGGATTGATTTGGCCGAAGAACAAACCGTGCGGCAAGAGCTGCAAAGCTTTGGGCGTTTTTTACCTTGGTTTCGCTTAAAAGCGGGCGACTATTTAGGCAGCGAACAAGGCACTATCCGCGATAAAGCCTTGCGCGCTCAGCAGCGTTTTCAGCCCGACTATCAAGCCAAGCAAGTGGTCTTGCTTGGTCAACTGCGCTGCTTGGGTTGGTACTTTAGCCCGGTTAACTTTGTGCTCTATGGCGACGGCGATAAGTTTGATTATATGCTGGCCGAAGTCACCAATACTCCTTGGAAAGAAAAGCACCAATATTGGCTGGATTTAAACGAGTTAAAAGATCACGACAAAACCTTTCATGTTTCCCCTTTTAATCCCATGGACATGCGTTATCACTGGCAAGTAAAGCTAGTGCAACAACAGGTGAATATTGTGATTAATTGCTGGCGCGAACAGAAAGAATTTAGCGCCGGAATAAATTTAATTAAGCAGCCGTTAAACTCTTCTAGTCTTCGCCGCGTAATAAGTTCATACCCTTTAATGACTCTTAAAGTTGTTACAGGAATTTACTGGCAAGCATTGAAGCTATGGATGAAAAAAGTGCCTTTTTATGGTCATCCAGCCAGTGCTAAAAAATAATTAAAATTGCCCTAAGGAAAAACTATGGCTACTGCAAAATCGCTTTCTTCTGCTTCAGTTTCCAGTGGTTTAGATTGGACCCGCCACCTTGTATTAAAAACCTTTGACGGTTTAAAAGGCGGCGCCATTTTAATGAGTCAAGCAGGTTACGAGTCGGTTCATTTAGGTGAAGCAGACCACCCCGAAACCGTTGAAGTTCATATCCTCGATTCTCAAGTTTTTTCTCGTATTTTAAAAGGCGGTAGCATTGCCGCAGGCGAAACCTACATGGAAGGGTTGTGGCGCTGTTCTAATTTGCACCGCTTACTGCAGCTTTTGGCCGACAACCAAGATCACCTCGATAGCTTAGACAGAAAACTGCACTGGTTTACCGATGCGTGGTTTAAAGTGCAGCATTTCTTTCGTCGCAACAACAAACGCCAAGCGAAAAAGAACATTCTGGCTCACTACGATCTTGGCAACGATTTCTATCAATCGTTTCTTGACCCGCAAATGCAGTATTCATCAGCCATTTTTGGCGGCCAAGACATTACCTTAGCCGAGGCGCAAGACAACAAACTTAAGCGCATATGCGAGCAGCTAAAGCTTGAGTCGGGTGATCACCTTTTAGAGATTGGCACCGGTTGGGGTGGGTTGGCGATGTATGCAGCCAGCCACTATGGTTGCAAGGTAACCACGACCACCATATCCGACAAACAGCACGCCTACGTGGTGGAGAAGGTAGCGGAGCGTAAGCTCAGTCATTTAGTGACTGTGCTAAATAAAGACTACCGCGATTTAGAAGGCCAGTACGACAAACTGGTCTCTATCGAAATGATCGAAGCAGTGGGCGAGAAATTTTTACCGGGTTTTGCAGAGCTATGTGCCAACAGGTTAAAGGCCGGTGGTTTAATGCTTATTCAAGCCATTACCATTGATGACCGCCGCTTTTCGGCCTATCGCAAAAGTGTCGACTTTATTCAGCAGTATGTATTTCCTGGTGGCTTCTTACCTTCGCCATCGCTGCTCAAACAGCTATTTTCCAAGCAAGGCTTACAATCTCTACAGCGACTAGAGATAGGTATCGACTACGCCGAAACCCTGCAGCACTGGCATCAGCGGGTGCAACAGCAGCATAACAACAATCAGCGCTTCGGCTTCGACGAGCAGTTCTACCGCCTATGGCATTTCTACTTTGCTTACTGCGAAGCAGGTTTTAGAAGCCATAACATTGGTACCGAGCAACTTACTTTAGTTAAGGCCTAAGCTCATGCAATGGCCGGTATTGCTGCTATTTAAACTTAACTGGTTAGCAGCCTTCTTTTGGGGGCAGCAAGCGGTGATGTTTATGGCGCTGGGGTTAATCGGCTTGGTGGTTTTGCAAGTTCGCCGTTACCAATGGGCTGTGCTTATTCCCTGTGCAATGCTCAGCGTGGTTGGGGTTATTTTAGATTTCAGTTTGGTAAAAATGGGAGTGCTTAGCTTTAGTTCGCCCAATTTACCGCTGTTTATGATGTTGCTTTGGGCAAGTTTTGCCTTGTTATTGCCAAGCCTCGCCAGTTTCCCCAAACCCTTCATGCCCTTATTTGTGGCGGTAATGGGCCCGGTGTCTTACTACCTAGCGAGTTTAGCGCAGGTATTTGCGATACAGCCCGATGCAATATTAGGTCTGCTTATATTGTTCCCCTTGTGGGCGGGCTTTGCTTACTTAGCTAATTCGCTATTGGAGAAACGCTATGTTTAAAGCCATGGCACTAGCCAGTATTTTATTGGCGTTTTCTAGCCAAGCAGAAACACAAATGCAGCTGGTGGGTAACGCCAAACTGCAAGTATTGTTTTGGCCCATTTACACGGTTAGCTTGCACAGCCCCGATGGGCGTTATCAGCAAAACCGTTACCCAATGGAACTCACCATTGATTACCTACGCAAAATAAAACGCGATAAGTTGCTAGAAGCAACCGAGGACGAGTGGCAGCGCTTAGGCGTATGCGAGCAAGCACCTTGTGAGCAATGGTTAGCAGAGCTTTCACAACTTTGGCCAGACTTAAAAAAAGGCGATCAACTAAAGCTGGTCGCCGAGTCAGCTAATCAAGGTCAGTTTTACTTAAATGGTAAGCTTTTAGGCTCTTTAGAAGATAAGTTATTTAGCCAGCACTTCTTGGGTATTTGGCTATCCGAAGACAGCCGATTCCCTAAACAGCAACGTAAACTGATTGGCGCTAACTAAGTCTAACTAGCTTTTTCTAGGCATTTGCTTATCTGAAGACAGCCGCTTCCTTAAGCTGCAACTAAAGTTGGTGGGCGCTAACTAGCGCTGTTGGTACACTCGTTAATCACTTGTAGTAAGGTTTCCACAGGCTGCGCGCCAGACAATAAGTAACGATTATTAAAGATAAAAGCCGGCACTGCTCTAATGTTCTGATTTTGCCACTGCTGCTGGCTGTCTCTTACCGCTTCCACATACATTTCATCTACTAACACTCGCTCGGCTAAATCTCGGCCTAGGCCAATGCTTTCAACTACATCCAATAAGGTATTGCGGTCGGAAGGATCTTTAGCTTGGCTAAAGTAAGCATCAAACAATGCTAGTTTTAATTCGGTTTGCTTGCCGTAAGGCTGTGCCCAATGCAGCAGTTGATGAGCTTCAAAAGTATTGTAGATACGAGAGTCGGGGCTGAACTTAAAACTAAAGCCAAGTTCATCACCCAAGCTTTTTAGTTGTTCTCTAACCGCTTCACTTTGCTCAAGGGTGCTACCGTATTTCTCTTGAATATGCTCACGTAAGTTTTGCCCCTCGCTTGGCATGTTCGGATTTAGCTCAAAGGGATGCCATTCAATATGTGGTCGAATACTCTCGTCAACTTTTGACAGTGCTTGTTGCAGGCGTAAGTAACCCACTATGCACCAAGGGCAGACCACATCCGACACAATATCGATGCGCAAAGAAATACCAGCAGACATAAGCAACCCCTTCATTAAACCTGCTTAGAGTATGCGGAGTTGCCGAGAAATTGGCAACCATCGCGCTAAATTGGGGGCTCAGCTTCTTTGCCGCCAGTGCAACATTAATTTGTTGTTTTTGATCTAAATAGATAATGGAGCAGTTGCTATTATGCTGTTAGCAAATGACTAGGAACCTCACTCATGACCACATCATTGTTTGACACAATAAAGCTTGGTACTCACACCTTAAATAATCGCATCGTTATGCCACCTATGACTCGCTCTCGTGCTACTCAGCCGGGCGATGTGGCAAATCAAATGATGGCCAGCTACTACGCACAACGTGCCAGTGCTGGTTTAATCGTTTCCGAAGGCACTCAAATCTCGCCAATGGGTAAAGGCTACGCTTGGACACCGGGCATTTATAGCGAACAACAAATTGCTGGCTGGAAACAAGTCACCGATGCTGTTCATGCCAAAGGCGGCACTATGTTCGCCCAGCTTTGGCACGTAGGGCGAGTGACTCACCCAGACAATATTAACGGCGAACAGCCAATTTCATCTTCTGCCATTAAAGCCGAAAATGTAAAAGTGTTTATTGATAACGGCAGCGACGAACCAGGTTTTGTAGACGTAGTCACCCCGCGTGAAATGACTCAACAAGACATTGATGAAGTTATTCAGCAGTTCCGCCAAGCAGCGCTTAATGCCATTGCCGCAGGCTTTGATGGCATCGAGCTTCACGCCGCCAACGGTTACTTGATTAACCAGTTTATCGATTCAGAGTCTAACCAACGCAGTGACAAATACGGCGGTAGCTTAACCAACCGTCTGCGCTTTTTAGATGAAGTAGTTGCTGCCATGGTAGACGCCATTGGCGCCGAGCGAGTAGGCGTGCGCTTAGCTCCGCTCACGACTTTAAATGGCACCGTAGACGCCAAGCCAGAAGAAACCTACACCGCCGCTGCTGCGCTGCTAAATAAACACAATATCGTGTATTTGCACATTGCCGAAGTAGATTGGGACGACGCGCCAGAAACGCCAAAAGCCTTTAAACAAGCGCTGCGCGATGCCTTTAAAGGTGTACTTATTTACGCTGGTCGTTACAAAGCGGATAGCGCCCAACAAGCTATTGATGAAGGCCTCGCCGACATGATTGGTTTTGGCCGCCCTTTTGTAGCAAACCCCGATTTACCCGCACGCCTAGAGCATGGTTATCCGCTGGCCGAACACGATCCAAACAGCCTGTTTGGCGGTGGCGAAAAAGGCCTAACGGATTACCCAAGTTATAAGGCCTAGTTGCTAGGGTTTTGGTATAGGAGTCAGTGAGCAAGGTAATTGTTCACTGGCTTTTTTATTGCCTTTTAAGAAGTTGGCAATTGGTGAACTCAGGGCTCATCCAAATAAAGGCCTCAGTTCTTTAAATTTTTATTCGATGTATAAGTCGAACTTTGAGCGCCATTCTGTCCTAACTGCTTCACATTTTTCTGACGGTATAGTGCTTTCTTGAATTTCGTTGAGCGCGAGTAAATAGCATTCTGCAAACCAATCATCATTAACGAGTGATTTTTTTAAATGGGTAATTCCCTTCGCCCTTATTTCCTCAGATACTAACTTAGGAATATGAGCGCTTGAGGCCTGCATAATTAATGCTACTCCTGCCGCTGTTCTAGCTGTATGAGAAAATGAATCTTTGGTGTTGTTTGCAACGGCTAACATATTCATGATAGGTGTTCCTCTATTCTGCGGTTCGAGGTCTCGGTGAGAAAGAAGCGCATTCATATATCTAGCGTAAGGGTCACCCAATAAAGAAGACGTTGAAAAGTACATAGAAGCAGTTTCTATATTTCCATGATTAAACTCACACAGCCCCTGTCTAGTATATAAGTCGAAAGCTACATCAGAAGCTTTCACCCTTGAGTTCATTACATTACTCCATATAGCTTCTGTGTACTCTGTTTGTTCGCAGGTAGGCTTTAACTTGGCTATTAAAGGCTCATTGCTGTAAAAATCACACCCTAATAGGCCAACAATAAGGCAGGCTAGTATCCCTCGCGTCAAAGTTAGCTTGTGCATGGTTTATCCCTTAAAGCATGGCTTTAGCAGTTCATCTATATTGCTCAGTGAAATCATGTTATTACATGGTAAGTCATGAAAAAAGAGAGTAAATGGTGTCAGAGTCAATTTAAATCAATTGATTGAATACGATAGCGAGCTTTTACTGATGTGTTGTGGTCTAACACCAGATAGGCAGTTACCTTGTTTACTTAGATTTATCTGACCATTGCTCGTGATGAACCAGCTGGTCCAAGTTCTCTCGCTCTAACCAACCAAATTGCTCCAGTTCTGGTTTGTCTTCAAAGCCGGATACATAGCCGATGCACAGGTAGCCAATAATTTCTAAACGCTCTGGAATGTTAAGGGCAGAGCGAAGAACCTCGTCGTGAATAATGCTTACCCAGCCTAGGCCAAGGTTTTCGGCGCGGGCGGCCAGCCACATGTTTTGAATAGCACATACGGTGCTGTATAAGTCCATTTCTGGCTTTATGGTGCGGCCTATTACCACTGGGCCGTTGCGTTCTCTATCGCAGGTAACACAAATGCCTAAGGGCGCTTCTAAAATGCCTTCAAGTTTAAAGCTTTGGTAGGTCTCGCGTTTATCATCAGAAAACTGTTTGGCAGACTCTTCACTAGCGGCTTGGTAGCCCTGTTTAATCGCTTGTTTGGTTTGCTGTTTACTTACCAAAATAAAATCCCAAGGCTGACTAAAACCTACGCTGGGCGCGTGATGAGCAGCGGCTAGAATACGTTGAATAACGTCGTCGTTAATTGGGGTGCTTAAGAAGTCTTTACGCACATCGCGGCGGGAGTAGATAACTTTATACAGGGCGTCTCGTTCAGCTTGGTTGATATGCATACTGCGCTTAATATCAAAAATTTGCCCTATTAAGCCTTAAGCGAAGATTGACTGCAACGCCTAGCAGCCAGCTTTTACCCGTTTAAAAACAAACAGCCCCCATGGCTTTTGCTATGGGGGCTGTTTGGTTTAGCGTGGCTTAGTCGTTATTGCTTAAAGTCGTCTTGATAGCTTTTAGGTGGCGGTGTCCAACCGCGTTCGGTGAGCGAGTGACCGTCGCTGCGATCTTTGCTCATGGCTTTTCCTAGTAACTCTTCTAACTGCAAAAACAGTTCGCGGTAGTCGTTGCTAAAGCGGTTGTCTTCGTTACCCGCTAACCAAGTTTGGTAGAGCTTTTCTTTATTGTCTTTTTCTATTTGGTCAAACGCGGCTTTAAGCTGTTCAGACTTAAAGGGATGAAAGCCCAATTCGTTAAGAGCTCGGCCACCCATTTCTAGTGCAGAATAGTAGGCCTCGGTAATTATGTGGTCGGCACCTAAGCTGCGCAGTTCGTAAGCATGGCCGCGGTCAAACGCCCGTACCATTAAGCGCACATGCGGGTGCGCGTGTTTTACGTATTTAACGATGTCGCGCACCTTTTCTTTATCATCAATGGTGACCACCATAAGCTTGGCTTCTTCTATCCCCGCTGTATGCAGTAGGTCTGGTTGGGTGGCATCGCCAAAGTAGCTTTTAATGTTAATTTTACGCATTAATTCTACTTGGCCCGCTTGGTGATCGAGCACCACGGTTTTAATACCGTTGGCCACTAAAAAGCGGTTGATGATTTGCCCAAAACGACCAATGCCCGCCACAATTACCGTGCCTTTTTCATCAATTTCATCGGGTTCTTGGTGATTCTCGGAACGTTCGTAACGTGGCAAAATCACTTTGTCATAGAGTATGAACAGGCTCGGTGTTAAGAACATTGAGAAGGCCACAACTAACGACAAGATTTGTGATAAGTCATGCGGAATAACATGGTTTTGCACAGTGTAGTTAAGCAGTACAAAGCCAAACTCACCGGCTTGGGCCAAGCTAAGGGCAAATAGCCAACGGTCGCTGTTTTTAATCTTAAAGATAATTGCCAAAACAAATAAAATGGTGGCTTTGATTAACATAATGGCTAAAGCCATGGCGATAACTTTACCCCAGTGTAATTGCAATACGCCAAAGTCGACACCCGCACCCACTGTAATAAAGAACAAGCCTAACAGCAGCCCTTTAAAAGGCTCGATGGTTGATTCTAATTCATGCCTAAACTCACTGTTGGCGAGTACCACGCCAGCTAAGAATGCGCCCAAGGCAGGCGATAAACCTACCAAGCCCATTAGCGCTGCGATACCAATAACCAGCATTAAAGTGGCGGCGGTAAAAATTTCGCGAAGCCCAGAGCTAGCTACATAACGGAACAGTGGGCGACTAAGGAAATGGCCACCAACCACTAAGGCAACAATGGCCACAACCACCACAATGGCGTAGGCCCAACCAGGCAGGTGGGCCACTAGGTTTAAGCTATCGCCGTGTTCTGCGGCTGCTTCACCCAGTTTTTCGGATAAGGCCACGAGCTCTGGCAAAGCTAGCAAAGGAATAAGTGCCAACATGGGGATTACTGCAATATCTTGAAACAGCAATACCGAGAAGGAAGAGCGCCCTCCATCGGTTTTACCTAAACCTTTTTCGTTAAAGGTTTGCAGCACAATGGCGGTAGAGGAGAGCGAGAATATTAAACCAACCGCCAAAGCGATCGACCACTGCAGCCCAAAAGCTAAGCAGGCTAACATCACCACCAAGGTGGTGATACCTACTTGCAGGCCGCCAAGGCCAATGAGTTTATGGCGCATATTCCAGAGCATTCTAGGCTCTAGTTCTAGGCCTACCACAAATAACATCATCACTACGCCAAACTCGGCGAAGTGTTGGATAGTGGCGGTTTCGGCGCCTACCAATCCAATCACAGGACCAATAATTACCCCAGCAATTAAGTAGCCCAGCACGGAGCCTAAACCTAAACGCTTGGCCAGTGGCACGGCCAGCACGGCGGCAATTAAGTAAACAAAGGCTTGTAAGAAGTAACCGGTCATAGCAACTCCTTGATAAGGTCAATATTTTGCACATCTAGCTTGGCTAAGCCTGCAGCAAGTTCAAAATCGAGTTGGTTGTTTACTAATGCGTTAAGTAGCTGAGTCCAATCTTCTAAATGTTTTTTATCGCGATTTTCTTCGGCCGCGGTACGAGAGCTAAATAGGGTGAAAGGTGCCAGGTAGCGCATACCGATGAGTGAGGCAGTTTGCTCTAATGGATGCAGTAATTCACGAATAGTAAAATGGTTATAACCCTCTTTTCTATAAGCCGCTTCTGCACCGCCTGCGGTTATGGCGCAAAGCAAGGTTTTACCATGCAGCATGGTGCCGTCGTGCCCATAAGCAAATCCGTATTCCAGCACTAAGTCTTGCCATTCTTTTAATATGGCTGGGGTGGAGTACCAATAAAGCGGAAACTGCATAATCACAATATCGTGCGCGAGCAAGCGTTGTTGCTCTTTGTCTACGTCGATTCGAAAAGTGGGATACTCGCGATATAAATCTATGGCGGTTACACCATCTATTTTACTGGCAAGCTTGAACATAGGCTTATTGATTTCGGAGCGATCTTGCGACGGGTGCGCAAATAGCAGTAATACTTTATTTTTCTGCTTTGGCATTGGTAATTCCTTTTAGCCTTGCATGACAAGCGACAATAAAAACTAGTTCCAATATAGGTAGTTTTAGCAACAAGGTTCAAGTAAAAGCGAATAAAATTAACTTATTAGCTTTATTCTTTTTAGCTACTATTCTGCAGTTGCTCTATTGGCTTGTGACAAAATGCTAAAGATTTGCTGTTTGAGCTGAACGCGTTGTAGCTTCATTTGCATGAAGTATTGGTCTTCTGCGGGAACTTGTGTGGCTTCTAAGCCGCGTATTTTATGGTCGAGTTGATGGTAGCGCTTAGCTAGCGAATTAAAATCGCTGTCTGCTACTTTAAGTTGATGAATTCTTTCCCGATGTTCCGGAAACTCGAAAATAAGCGCGTGGTTTTCACCTAACATGTTTGCCTCGTTAGCTTGCTGGCCTACCTTTCAGCTTAGTCGAAACTCGCTAAGCTAGGGCAGTTAAGCAAGCCTTAGAGGCTAAAAAATTAGCTGCTAGTCCATCCTTTAAGGCATTAAACAAGGACAAGAGTCGGCCACTATTAGCGGCAAAGCATTGGGAACAACGTCAAAGCGCGCGTGGTTAAATTTATGCGGTTCGCCGTCGAGGTTGGTGGGAATAAACTGTTCAGATTTTGTTTCTAACCAAGGCGTTTGCCAAGAGACAACATAGTCGGCATTTATTTGTTCGTCATTACCAAAGGCTGATGCTTCTTGCAGCACTTGGCTTAGCGCGGTAGCGGGGAAATCTCGAACTAAACAAATATCCATTAGGCCGTCATTAAGGTAGGCATTTGGCCCTAATACTTGGCCTCCGCCAGCTTGTTTACCATTACATAAGGCGCCAATGATGATACCGCCAGAAAACTGTTTGTCGGGGCTATTTATCTCGCCGATATAAGGTTTGAAGTTTAGCGCTTGCACAATGCCAGAGAGGGTATAAGCGCCACCCCCTAAAAAGTTTTTAAGCTCAACTGGGGTTTCTGCGGTGATTTGGGCGCCAAAACCTGCGGTGAGTACGTTCACAAAATAGAACTTTTGCTGGTTTTCTAAATCGGTCGCTTGGATTACATCAACCGCTTTGGCGCTGTTTGATAATGCAAACTCGAGCGCTGCTAAGGCGGTATCGGGGATTTGGCAGGCAGTGGCAAAGTCATTGGCTGTGCCTAGTGGTAATACGCCAAGGCTTGGGCGTTGCTCTGCGGGGTATTGCATAAGCGCAGATACTACTTCTTGCACCGAACCGTCACCACCACCTATAACTAGTTTTTTGTCTGGTGAATTCCAACCTTGCTGGTGGGCCTCGGCGACTAAACGTTCAACGTCTCCACCTTCCCAGGTGACTCGTACCTGAATGTCGTGCCCTTGCTTGCGCAGTTGCTGCACGGCTTCGCGTATCTCGGGCAGGTGAGCTTTCTTTCCGTTGAGTATTAGTCGAAGTTCCACAATTAGCCTCTATTTAGTAATCAGCAACTTAGCTGTTTTATTACTATATGCTCGTTTAGCTTTGCTCGCTAGCGACAAGGTGTTAAGTGGAACTAAAAACTTATGCTAAGCCTTTCATTCGTAGGTATAAACGTTCTACTTTGTCGCGTGCCCACTGCGTTTTACGCAAAAACTTAAGGCTAGATTTAATGCTTGGGTCGTGGGTGAAACAGCGAATGGTAATGCGCGCGCCTAGTTCTTCCCAACCATAAAATTCAACCAGTTCTTCGAGAATACTTTGGAGAGTTTTGCCGTGCAGGGGATTGTTTACTTGGGTCATGTTGAAGCCTATTGTTTTCTTACCGAGTAATTGTATCAGCTTCAATTAGTCACAGCTAAAGCTATTATACCAATCGTACTAAGTACCTGTTCATTCTATCTGGTTAAAATTCTCGATAACTGCCTTAGAATTTTAGATTGTAGAATAACTGCTTATCGAAAAATCCTGCCTTATTCTCGAGTATGTTTCTTGCGTTATTTCTGATCACTTACTTAGTGTGATTGGTATTAGTGGTTTTGCCGCAGTTTACGCAGACTCGGCTCTAGANGGTTTTGCCGCAGTTTACGCAGACTCGGCTCTAGAGATAGGTTATGGTTATGCGAGAAGAATCAACGGGAAAATGGCTTAAATGGAAGGTTTTTTACGCTTTGTTCGAATACTCACTGCCTTGGGGTTGTTTGCACTAGCCGCAGCGATTGTATTTTTTACCTTAGAACTTCGCCAAGTGCGGATCCAATTGCCGAGTATGTTAGAGCAGGTGGATAGTACTGCTCAGCGGGTTGACCCAATAGTGGCGCAAATAGCAGAGCTACAAACTTTCATACCGCAAATTATAGAGCAGAGTGAAGGTTACCAAGAGTTGATCCCCGAGGTATTAAGCCGAGTTGATGACATTAACGCTCAACTGCCTTTAATCATTGATGAAGTTGCCGCAATTAGCCAAGCCATTGAACCGGTATTAGAACAAACAGAAGCCTGGCGCGAAGAACTACCAGCGATCCTCAAGCGAGTGGATGAAACCAACACTACGGTGCGTGGAACCAATAAAGAGATTGCTAAAGTGGTGCCACAAGTGCCGCTTATTTTGGCAGAGAGCGAGGCATTAAGGATTGAAATCCCTGAAATGATTGCCAGTGCCGATGACTTAGTGAGCAAAGCCGAAGATGCAGGTAAAGAAGCCAGCAAAGGGTTAGTGACAGGGTTTGTCGGTGGAATACTAACCTCACCGTTTAATCTAATTGGCAGGATTGGCGACAGTACTACAGAGCGTTTAGGCCTTAAGAGCACCGACAGCATTACTGATGAAGATCGAGATGAATACGAACAAGCCATGAAGAAGCTGATGAAGCAGCCAAAACAAGGTGCTAAGGAGCAATGGAGTAATCGCAAGTCTGGCAACAGTGGAGTGATTACCATTAAAGCTTTGGCGATGCAGGGTGGGGTGCAGTGCTATCAGTTTGTTAGCGATTTTGTCATTGCCGAAGGTGAAGATAAAGGCGAGCACCAACTCACAACAGAAGCTTGTGATAATTAAATAGCAAATTTTACTAAAGAAAAGCTCAGTATTGCCGCTATAGGCTTGATGTCCAGGAATAGGAGGTAGAATGGAAATCAGTGGAGCAAGCACTTCGCAATCAATGGAAGTGATTTCAGCCAAGCTGGCGAAAAGTCAGCAAGAGCAAGATGGTAAAGCGGTGCAAGAATTAGTGGCCGCAGCTGACGTACCAGAAGCCGCACCTGCGACTAGAGCTGGACTAGGCGAAAACATAAATATAAAAGTGTAAATAGACTAAGCCGCATTTGCGGCTTATTTTTTATCTGCGTCTTCAACGCTTAAGTTGTCATACATAAAGCCTTTTCTCCCTAGTAGACTACCCTGTAAATATCGAACTTCCAAAAACCGTAGACCTCCTCTTTGTTAGGCAGCGGGTAAATTGAAGTGCTGGCATCACTACTACAATCATCACAGTGCTTGGCTCATGTAAAATAGGGCGCATCATTTTTGGTGAAATCGCCGACTATAAACCGCTGAAGTAGAACAGACCCTTACAAGCGCAAAGGCTGTGGCCTATCCAAAATGACAACTTGAATCGCCTAGGAAACGGGTAAATATGTGCTATTTTTTTGAACATAGATCACTATTGCGGACTGCAGGATTAGATCTTAATCGCATTTATCAACATTCATATATATTTGTATTATTAAATTATATTATCTTTATGGTTCATTAGATTTGAAAACGCTCTCGTATAGGGTTTCAGATAATGTGGAAACGGAGATAGCTGTTATTTCCACGTCAACACACAGCACTGAGTCGATTATATAAAAAACTATATAGTTGATTTATACAACATTAGGTGAATGGATACATGAAACATATCTATCTTAAAAGCTTGTTAGCAACTTCTGTTTTTTTAGCCGTAGGCTGTACATCAACTTCTACTCCTGATTCTGTTGAAAAGTTTACGAATAACAAAGAAACAGGTGAAGCTCTATTAACGCCAGTAGCCATTACTGCAAGTAGCCATGATGGTAACGGCCCTGATCGTTTATTCGACCAAGACATTACAACGCGTTGGTCTGCCGCCGGTGATAGCGAATGGGCAATGCTAGACTACGGCTCAGTTCAAGAGTTTGATGCTGTACAAGCTGCCTTTAGTAAAGGTAACGAGCGTCAGTCTAAATTTGATATCCAAATGAGTGTTGACGGTGAAAGCTGGACCACTGTTTTAGAAGCTCAAGAGAGCTCTGGTAGAGCCCTTGGTTTAGAGCGTTTTCAGTTTGAGCCTGCAGTAAATGCCCGCTACGTACGATACGTAGGACACGGCAACACCAAAAATGGTTGGAACAGTGTAACTGAACTCGCAGCCGTTAACTGTAGCATTAACGCTTGTCCATCAAGCCACATCATTACTAGTGCAGTAGTTGCAGCTGAAGCTTCAATGATTGCAGAAATGAAAGCGGCAGAGAAAGCACGTAAAGCAGCGCGTAAAGACCTTCGTTCAGGTGATTTTGGTGCGCCAGCCGTATACCCTTGTGAAACCACAGTAACGTGTTTGCGTTCTGAGCTTCCTCCAACTCCGGCTTTACCTGAAACGCCACTACCAGGTAACGCGCCAAGCGAAAACTTTGACCTGTCTTACTGGTACTTATCGCAGCCTTTCGACCACGATAAAAATGAACGCCCAGATGACGTGTCTGAATGGAACCTTGCAAATGGTTATCAGCACCCTGAGATCTTCTATACAGCAGACGATGGTGGTTTAGTATTCAAGTCATACGTGAAAGGGGTTCGTACCTCTAAAAACACCAAGTATGCGCGTACCGAGCTTCGTGAAATGCTACGTCGCGGTAACATGTCGCACAAAACTAAAGGTGTGAACAAAAACAACTGGGTATTCTCAAGCGCTCCAGAAGCAGACTTAAAAGCTGCCGGCGGTATTGATGGCGTTCTAGAAGCTACCCTTAAAATTGACCACGCCACCACTACTGGTGCAGCTAACGAAGTAGGTCGCTTTATTATTGGTCAAATCCACGACCAAAACGATGAGCCAATTCGTTTGTACTACCGTAAGCTGCCAAACCAAGCAACCGGTGCTGTTTACTTTGCACACGAAAGCCAAGACGCCACCAAAGAGGATTTCTATCCGCTAGTAGGTGATTTAACGGCTGAGGTTGGTGAAGATGGTATCGCGCTAGGCGAAATATTTAGCTACCGTATCGAAGTTGTTGGCAATACCATGACGGTTACCGTTTCTCGAGAAGGCAAAGAAGACGCTGTTCAGGTAGTTGACATGAGCGACAGTGGCTACGATGTTGGTGGTAAGTACATGTACTTTAAAGCCGGTGTTTACAACCAAAACATCTCTGGCGATTTAGATGATTACTCTCAAGCAACTTTCTATAAGCTAAAAGCAACTCACGATAGTTACACTGAGAAATAAGCTTTAGTTGTCACCTTGTTTAAAAATACCCCGCTCTAAAGCGGGGTATTTTTTTGGTTTGCTAAATTTGCGGCTTATTTTTGTTGGTAATCTAAACCTAGATAATCGAATACAAAACCCATCAACCACAGCGGACCTATTAGTAGGTACTGAATATCTTCAAAGAATGAAGGTTTAGCGCCTTCTATTTTGTGGCCGATAAATTGGCCAATCCAAGCGACAACAAAGATTATTAGGCTCACCTGCCATATGGCAATTGGGCTAAATTGAGTAATCAAATCACAAACTAAAAAGCAGCTTACAGTAAACAGCGCCATGGCTAAGCAAAGGGGTTTAGATAAGCGGAAGTAAAAGACGTGAACCGGTATGGCTAGCAAGCTGGCTAGATTGAGCCAACATAGCGCATTACTGTTCGCAGAGTTCGTTCCCGGTAGGGGAACTGACCACAACAAGCCCACAATGCTAAAGTAGATGGCCGGCACCATAAACCAGTGGATGGCCTTGTTTGTAGGATGTTGATGGCTACGCGCATATTCCTTAAACCATTGCTTGACTGGCTTCGACACAATAAGCTTCCTGCTCACTTGTTAAAAAACTGTTACTTTAGCAGTTGGAGCTCTGACCAGTAGCCTTGGAGCGCTAGTTTGCGAGCTAGATCTCGCAGCATTCACTGTTCGTCAATAAATTTGAGCTGCTTGATAAAGCGTTCAATCGCTTTGTCGTCGTGACTAGAGAACTGATACTTGTTATGAAAAAACACGCTTAGCTCAAGCTGGGAGTTGGCAACAACAATGGTATAACCGTCCCAGTCTGAACTGGCACTTAGCCCTTCATACAAGTAGTGCTCTTGCTGCTTTTTTCCTAAGCGACAAATCTTTTCATAGACCCGAAGTACTAAGTTGACATCGATTAGTCGTTGCATCTTAAGGCTGCCCTTGTTGGTCAATCAAACTGTTTGCCCACGCCGCAGCTTTGTTCATCACAGCGCTCTTTACCGGTTAACAGCTTAGATATTTTGAAGCGGTTTTTGGCAAAAACCAAATAGGCTTTGTCGGATACTTTGCGCAATAAGGGCGTGCGTAACAGTTGTATCCAAGGTTTCTGATTGACCAAGCCCCACGCTTGCGCGGTAACGTCTAAGCCTAGCAGCAAGGTGCCTTCTTCTGTTTCCGCATGCAGTATGTCGCTGGCTTCGCTGCGATCAATATGTGGATATTTGCTGGCGAAATCTGCCTGATTAATATCTTGCAGCTCAATCAGTTGGCGATGGTCAAAAAACTTAAGTTGACGCATTTCCTCTGCGCAAAGTGGGCATTGGGCATCATAAAAAATTCGTAATTGCATATAGGCTCCAGATTACTGATGACTAAGAACCACAAGGTGGCAAAGTACCACTACTGTGGTGAGTTTAAAGCGCATAGATTGGTAGCTTTTACCTAATCGGCTGGGATTAGCACTGTGCCATTCACAGTAGTAAAGGTAGCTAAAAGCACAGGCTAATATTGCGAGTGCAAAAGTTGGAGAGTTAATGGCCAAGCAAACAAAACCTAGCAAGGTAAGGGCATTGCTTATAAATAGCTGAGCTGCACCAAATGCATTTCCCGAAACGGTTTGCGCCCATAGGCTACCGGACAAAAAACACAAAATGCTGACGCTGTAATACAAAAATAATTGGGTAGGCGATGGGCCCGTATTTGTTACTCCAAATACTACCGCCAATGCCAAAGCGATAAAAACACTTAAGCCAGCATACCCGAGTAACTTGTAGTTTCGTTGTAAACTTTTCAAACTTCCACCTCATCGAACGCTTATTAGTAAAACGCATTAAGGTGGCAATTAGATCGCTTAACTAGGCTCTAAAGATAAACAGCCCCTAGTTGTTACTGGCAGATTTATCTAATGGCAATACGTTGCAGAACAAGTCCTTTTCGTATTGTTTTTCTAGGTGTTCACGCCAGTTTCGTTGGCTTATTGGCACTAGGTAGAATGTTTCTCGATTGGTGTCGGTAACAAAAGCCATACCGTGGGGCATCAGTTCGTAATGAATATCGTGTACAAAGCTTAACGAAAAGCTTTGCCGACCAGTAAGGTGATTGATGTCTTCTCGTGATAAACACACCCCTTTTTTGTCTTCGCCAAAGCGATCTCGTAGCCAGCTTGAAAACTGTTTAGCGCTAATCATTGTCATAGGAAGCGCCTCCTTAGGTTTGGGTGAATTTTGAACAATTAAACATTAAAGTTATAGCAGAACAATGGGCAGGTGAGACGAGTAAGCCTAGGAAGGTGTGCTGATTTTGCTGTAAATAGATATAAGAAACAAAAGCTTAAAAATTTTGAGGGTAAGGCTTAATAACCTTACCCTCAATGACGCTAGAAATTAGCTAGGAAGAATGGAATTAGCAGGGCGTTCACTAAATCGATAAAGAATGCACAGACCAACGGCACAATGATGAAGGCCAGATGAGAGTTACCGTAGCGTTGTGAAACCGCCGACATGTTAGCCATTGCAGTGGGGGTAGAACCTAAAGAAATACCTCCAAAGCCTGAACATATTACCGCTGCATCATAAGATTTGCCCATGGCCGGGAACACCACAAAAATATTCACCAAGATAGCAATCAAAAACTGTGCTGCAAGAATCGCTAAAATTGGACCGGCTAAATCAATTAAGGTCCATAGCTGCATGCTCATTAATGACATGGCTAAAAAGGTGCCTAGGGATATGTCGGCAATTAAAGCAACCGCTGGTTTGCGAGAAGGCCACTGGGTACCGGTTAAGCGCGGAAGCGACTGAGGTACCAAGTTGGTCATTACAATACCGGCAAACAAACAGGTAACAAACAGCGGTAGTTGCAGGCCCGCTTGCGCAATGGCTTCGTTTAACAAGAAGCCAAGAATAATACATACATGAATGGCTAGAATCGCATCTAAGAAATCAAAACCGGTAATGCTGTTGTTCTTGTTTTCTTCAGCTACACCTACATCCAAAGGCTCTTCTTTTTTGGGCTTTAAGTTGTGTCGATTAACTAAGAACTGGGCAATTGGACCACCCATTAAACTGGCTAGTATTAGGCCAAAAGTCGCACTGGCAATACCAATTTCCATGGCGTTACTAATGCCAAAATCTTCAGCAATCCTAGGGGCCCAAGCAATAGCAGTGCCGTGACCACCAATCAGCGACACACTACCACCGAGCATACCTACGGCAGACTCTAAACCAAATATTTTGGCTACAGTAATACCAGTTAAGTTTTGCAGGATCATGTAACCGATTGTAATACCTAAGAGAATAACCAGTGGCATGCCGCCTTTGAGCAAATCTTTAAGGCTTGAGTTAATACCAATAGTGGTGAAAAAGTACACTAGCAAAATGTCGCGGGCCACTAGGGTAAATTCAATTTCAACAGAAGTGAGGGCGTAGATTAAACCAATCATTACCGAGAACAGAATACCGCCGGTAACGGGTTCGGGAATACTAAACTCGCGAAGAAAACCTACCGCTGCATTTATTCGTCTACCGATAAATAGCACCAAAATACCAATGGTGGCGGTAAAAAAGGAGTCAAATAGTAGAACTCCATTGTCAAACTCAATACCCATATAACTTCCTATAGCAATTAATTATTTAAGCACACGTACAATATGCCGAGCAGGATCCGTCCTACTTAGGTGTATAAGTGTTGGAAAAGTTGCATTTTTTCGCAAACATTTCGCATCCAGTGTAGAGAGGGATTGTTGTTGAGTAAATCTAAACTAGCTATTTAATTTAGCGTAGAGTGAGCTTTGGCGTGGCTTGTAGCAAAAGAAACAAGCTTGCTTGTCTAAACAAATAATTTGCTTTTACCTGACTTTTTTTAATTAAAATTCGTTTATTGTTATCTTTTGTAGTGCATGATGCTGTTTAATTCGCATTTATGCAGTTTGTAATCAACTAAAGATAGACCCGCAACCTTTGCTTGCGCTAGAGTCTTCTCTCAGTTTGAAAAGGTAAAGAGTAATGCGACGCATCATTTTAGTTGTGGTGGCGCTTCTTACTGTTGTTACATGGATGTATTACAGTGACGACGCGGCTCAAACAGAGCAAACATCAAGTAAACCCGTTACCGTAGAAGTGGTAACGGTAGAGCAAGGCAAGCTCCGCGAACAAGTGCATTTATTAGGCAATGTATTCTCTGCTCATTCGGTAAATGTGAAAGCAGAGGTGGATGGTCGCATAGACACGATTGCTGTTAGCTCTAGCCAAGCAGTGCGTGCTGGTCAATTGTTGGTTCAATTAGACGACCGCCACCAACGTGCTGTGTTACAGCGCGAGCAAGCACGGCTTGATGATATTCTTCGTCAGCATCAAAATCTGCTGCAATTATTACCTAAAGGGGCTACCACCCAAGCTGAAGTTGACCGTTACGAGTCTCAAGTTGCTATGCAGCAAGCCGAGCTCGCGTTAGCTGAAGCAGCGTTGCAAGACAGGGCTATTCGCGCGCCATTTAGTGGCAAACTCGGCCTTGTTGATTTAAGCCCTGGGCAGTTAGTTGACTCTGATACCGTGCTCACCACCTTAGATGATGCCACTACTTTACGCCTTAACGTTCCCGTTGCCGCGCGCCATTTAGGCCGAATTAAGGTTGGGCAGCAGGCTAAGCTGCACCAAGCGGGTTTAAGCTCACGTATATTTAGTGCCTCAGTGACTAGTATTGACAGCCGAGTGCGCGGCGAAAGCTTAAATGTGTACATTCAATTGTCTATCGACAATCAACAAGCAGGCATTGCTCCAGGCACTTTGGTCACTGGCGAATTAGATTTAAGTGCTAGCGAGCGGGTGTTAATTCCCCTACAGGCGATTGCTTATAACGGCGATCGCCGTTTTGCTTACCGAGTTAATCAACAAGTTGCAGAAAAAGTTGAGTTGGAGTTAGGCCAGCGCGGCGACAACTTAGTAGAAGTGCTTAGTGGCTTAAATGCTGGTGAACAGGTCGTGAATAAAGGGCTGGTGAAGCTGCATGATGGCATCGAGGTTGAAGTACTCAACTAATGAAAATATCTGATCTGTCGATGTATCGTCCGGTAGCGGCGATAGTACTAAGTTTGCTACTGATGCTGTTTGGGGTTGTAGGTTATAGCCAGCTGGCGGTGCGAGAAATGCCCGACATTGAAAGCCCAGTGGTGTCTATTGGTACGCCTTATCGCGGTAGTGCCTCTTCCATTGTTGAATCACAAATCACCAAGCCGATTGAAGACGAGCTAAGCGGTATTGATGGCATTGATTATATTTGGTCATCGTCGTGGGATGGCTGGTCAGGCATTACCATTACCTTCAAGCAAGGCTCCGATATGTTGGCCGCGGTGAGCGATGTGCGCGATGCGGTGAGCCGAGCGCGTAATCGCTTGCCCGATGATGTTGATGAACCCGTGGTGCGCAAAAACGACAGCGAAGAAGCCCCGTTTATGTGGCTTAATCTTACCGCTACTCTGCAAGACCGAGTAGAGCTTAGCGATTTTGCCCAGCGGATCTTAATTGAGCGCCTTAGCTTATTGCCCGGCGTGAGTGCGGTAAATACCTCTGGCTTGGTTGAACGGGTGATGTATGTGGAGTTAGACCCCACCGCAATGGCTGGACGCGGCTTAACCACCAACGATGTGATTGATGCCTTAAACCGTGAAAACTTACAATTGCCCGCGGGTTATGTGCGTAACGACAGTTTAAATATTGTGGTGCGTATGGAGCGCATGTACCAGCAGGCAGATGATTTTGCCAAGCTACAAATTGCCAACTTTGACGGTGACCACGTTACTTTGTCAGACATCGCGCATATTTACGTTGGCGCTAAAAAAGATACCACTACTTTTAAAAGTAACGGCGTGGACAGCATGGGCTTGGGCATTGTGGCAATGTCTAAGGCTAACCCGCTAGAAGTAGCAGATACGGTAAAAAAAGAGTTGGCCGAATTGCAACGCTTTTTACCCACAGGTGCAGAGCTTACGGTTGATTACGACAGCACTGTATTTATTCGCCAGGCCATTAGTGAAGTGTATTCCACCTTGCTAATTTGTGCGCTGCTGGTGGTGGCGGTGTTGTACCTGTTTTTGGGGCGATTAAGCGCAACCATCATTCCAGCTGTAACCGTTCCGGTATCACTAGTCGCAGCGTTTTCAGTGGCTTATTTATTTGGCTATAGCATCAATTTAGTGACGCTAATGGCTTTAATCTTGGCCATTGGTTTAGTGGTGGATGACGCGATTGTGGTGGTAGAGAATATTATTCGCCACCGCGCCGCTGGCGAGCCGCCATTAGTTGCCGCATTTCGAGGAGCTAAAGAGCTCAACTTTGCAGTAATTGCTACCACCGTTGTACTGGTGATGGTGTTTTTGCCTTTGGTATTTATGCAAGGAAAAATCGGTGACCTGTTTACCGAATTTGCTGTATTGCTATCAGCAGCGGTGATCTTCTCCTCTTTAATCGCTCTAACCTTAGCGCCAGTGATGGCAGGTAAGTTGTTTGAAAAAAATCCCAATCAAGCCACCTGGATGAGCCGCTCGGTGGGGCGCGCCATGAGCGCTCTGCAGCAGGCTTATGCCAAGCTGTTGACTCGAATTATAAACTTTAAATTTTCTGCACTTGCCGTTGTGGCTTTATGTATGGGTTTATTGGTGTGGGCCTATCAACAGCAACAACCTGCCTTTGCACCAAAGGAAGACCGAGGTGTTGTTAACGTCTATGTTGGCGGTGTAGAAGCAACGAGCTACCAGCGAATGGTTAAAAGCATGGCTGAGATTGAGCAACGGCTATTGCCGATGATGAGTGACGAAGGGCCAATCGAAACCCTTAACTATTCGGCGCCAGCTTTTGGCAGTTGGGCAGATCACCAAGGCTTTTTTATTGTTCGCTTAAAAGATTGGAGTGAGCGCAGCCAAGATGCTGCCGAAGTGGTAGAGATGATCCGCGATGCGGCCCATGATGTCGCCGATGTTAAAGTGTATCCTTACCAACCTAGTTTTGGTGGGCGAATGGGCGAGCCTGTGCAGTTTGTATTGCAAGGTGACGACTACACCCAGCTCTATCAATACGCCTTAGAGTTAGAGCAGCAAGCCAAAGACAGTGGCCTAATGCATGGTGTGCAGCTGGACTACAATCCTACAACGCCAGAGATTTTACTGCATGTTAATCGACTAGCAGCCAGAGAGCTCGGCATTAGCGTTAATGACATTGCCAGCACTTTAGAGGTGCTGCTAGGAGGACGTGCTCAAACCCGTTTTGAAGAGTTTGGTGAAGAGTACGACGTATACTTAAAAGCCGATGAGAACCAATTTCAATCTCCCAGTGATTTAAGCAAAGTGTATTTGCGCAGTGATACTGGCGCTTTGGTGTCTTTAGATACCTTGGTAGAAGCGCAAGATGTTGCTTCGGCTCGCGGCTTGTTCCATTACCAGCGTAAAAAGTCGATTAACTTAAAAGCCAACTTAAGTGACAACGTAAGTTTAGGCGAAGCTCTGAGCTTTTTAAATCAAGCGTCTAGCGAGATTTTACCCAGTGGTTATACAGTTGATTACGCGGGGGAATCAAAAGAATTTTACGATAACCAACGCGAGATCTGGTTGTTATTCGCTTTGGCCTTGCTGGTCTGTTACTTGGTGTTAGCCGCTCAATTTGAGAGCTTTATTAGCCCAGCTATTGTAATGCTTACGGTGCCCTTAGGCTTGCTGGGAGGTTTGTTGGGCTTATTGATTACCGGAGAGAGTTTTAACATCTACAGCCAACTTGGCTTGTTGATGTTAATTGGCATGGCAACCAAGAATGGTATTTTGATTGTAGAGTTTGCTAATCAGTTGCGTGACCAAGGTTTAGCGGTTAAAGAAGCCATTATTAAAGCTGCCACCAATCGCCTACGCCCGATTATTATGACTGCCATGACCACCTTGTTGGGTGCGGTGCCAATGTTACTAGCAACGGGAGCGGGCGCCGAAACACGCTTTGCTATTGGTATAGTGATATTTAGCGGCATGTTGCTGGCCACTTTAGTCACGCTATTTGTGGTACCGTGTTTGTATCATTTACTCGGTGGTTTAAGTGGTTCGCCAGAAGCCCGCGCCGATCAACTTAATCAACAGCTTAAAGCGCCAAGTTTACTAACAAGTAATGACAACTAGTGGCAAATCATTTAAACGAGTAAGCAAACTAATGCGAAAGATGGACAAAAAACGCGATAAGGATATCGTAGCTGCTTTAACCGAGGTATGTGAGGACGCCAAGCAACGCTGTGTAGGCTTTGCGTGGATTAGCCACAGTGTTAACTTTCAGCGCTTTCCCGACAGCCTGCTGGTGAGCTGCGCCTATGCAAGCCAATCTTTGTTAAGTGAGGCGAATGAAAGTGGTGAACAACAGGAGCTTACTCAGCAAGTGGTGGCTGCGTTAGCTAACAAAGGGATAGTGATAGTAAAACCGCTACGGCAAATTAGGTTTATTAGCGAGTAACGGGCTTACTCGCTAATGGCTGAAGTTTATTCAGACTCAGGCCAAACAGCTTGTTGCTCAGATGGGCCTTTTTCTTCGGCAAACTTAACCCGTATTTTATTACCTGCTTGCTTAGTTGAATTTAGCGCGGCAATAGCTGCATTGGCTTCTGTTTCGTCAAGCATGCTGACAAAGCCAAAACCTTTAGATTTGCCTGTCTCATTATCCAATACCAAATCGCAGCTTTCTACAGCGCCATGGCTTTCGAATAAAGCGAGTAAGTCGGCTTCTGTAATGCTGCGAGCGAGGTTACGGACAAGTATTTTCATGGAACACCTATAATTGCGGGTGAATGTGTGCGAGTGAATATGGCGGCGGGAACCTCGCGTGTTGCAATAGCCCAAGCTTGGCGCAAATTCATGGTTTGTTTTATCTCACATATTGTTACGCAATTTTGTGTAAAAAGCTCGCGACATTTGCTTTGCTCTTACGACTAATTTGCTGCATTAGCGCAAAGCTTGGATTTATTAACGAATAGTGTTGCTCTAATTGCTCGAGTAAACACAGCCAAAGCTTGGCTGTCATTTCAGAATCGGCTAAGGCACGGTGAAAAACGCCATCATTGTCGATGTTGTTGTAAGCGACTAAGCTGCCGAGTTTATGGTTCGGTGCGTCTTGAAATAGCCGGCGTGACAATAACATCGAGCAAGCAAAGTCGCCGTTAAGTCGTCGGCCTATTTGGTCAAACTCGGCTTCTAAAAAACGCTGATCGAAGGATGCGTTATGCGCCACCATATTGTGCTGGCCAACAAATTGATAAAAGCGCTCCATTACCTCATCGCAAGGCGCCGCCTCTTGTAGCATGGCATTAGTAATACCCGTGTAGTCTTCGATAAAAGAAGAGATGCGAAAGCCTGGGTTCATCAACTCTTGAAAGCGCGCTGTAGCTTGGCCATCTTCTAGTAATACGGCACCAATCTCTATGGCTCTGTCGCCTTGAGTTGGCGATAAACCTGTGGTTTCAAAATCGAGAACAACAACGGTGTTAGCAGGGGCTTGAGCGGTCAATGGTGCGAGCTTCTAGTCATTAATTTGAGCCCACAATGGTAACGCCGCTCAGCGAAAAGGCAATGGTTAAGGGGGGAATCCCAATTATTCTTTGTGGTCTTCGGCTACTTGAAGTTAGGTTTAATTGACTAAAAACTAATTGCTTCTTTTTTGTCGTAATATGAACTTTGTTCACTCCTTTTGAAATAAGCGCCAGCAATTTTTCGCTGACGCTAATTACTTTTTTGCACTCTACTCTTCGTTTTCTTTGTCCGGATCTATTTTTTGGGGGGAATCGTCACCTTGTATCATCAAATACTGATTTGGGTAGTACTTAGCTACCCACATTTGAGCAAGTTGCGCTCGGGTTATTGATTTTACGTAGAAATTTATTGGTACACCTAAGTTCCCTGCTAGAGCTTTGTTAACGTAGTCTTCGAATGCAGTCATTAAAGTATCTGTATCGAGTAGCTTATTTTTTCTTGAATCAATCGGAGCTAGTCCTGTAACCACTGAGTTGATTTCGGCGTTGCGAATAGCTAGCATTTGTCCTCCAGTTCTAGCTGATTGTGCTCTTTCTGCTACGGAAGCTTGATCACTTTTTGTCGCATTAGCTGCTACTGTCAGTTTATCCATCATTTTAGCCGGGTCAAAATCAGCAAATTTTTGGACGCCTAATTGAACCTCGTTAGACTTAATAACTGGAATAGAACCCATCGTAAGAATGCTCACGGTTGAAGATAGTGACTGTGAACTTAATAAGCTTTTAACGTCATTAGAAAAAGATGAATCAACTCCAAACCCTCCTGAGGCACTAGCGAACCAGTTTCCCGTTTCCATTTGTGCTTGAAGTGACGCTGCAGCAGAAGTTATTTTCTGAGCTGATTCGGAGCTAGTTGATTTCAAAACATGAACCATACCAACAAAACTTGAACCGTAGGTTACTCCGGACAACAAGTGCATTTTTTTCTCATCCGTGGTGCCTTCTTCAACAGCTATTTCTTGAAAGCTTTTCACGTCGTCAATTTTTATTAGCTTGTCTTTGTATAACTCATTCCAAACTCGTATTGCTTTATCAACATCTAAGACGAATGGGGCTAATAGTGCTGCATCTTTATGCGTACAAGTTACTGTAATTATTAGCGTGCCTTCAATATCATTTGTTTCTTTTTGAGATGTCATTTGGTTTCCGACAGCCGTAGTAAGTTCGGCTGAACGGGTTGTGCCCAAAAACTTAGTCATGCCAGAAACAAAGCCCTTAGCTTGTGTAACAGTAGCGTCGGAGTTTTGTTTGGTTTGTTCAAAAGAGAAGTACTGTGCGTTCATTCTCAATGAATCTGACGATAGCGGCATCTTTTTTATCTGAGTCTTGTTGTAATCAATAGGACTTTCTATGTTGGAAGATATTCCTCCTAATGAACTTTTCTTTTTGGCTATTGTTGCTAAATTGCTCGCTCGAGCCTCAGCATATTTTTTCGCATTTTCTTGAATCGCGTTGTTAGCCACTTCATGGGCTGAATCGAGTTTAGATGTGTCTATACCCAGATTAACCATTTCAGAAATTGTTAAATCTAGGCTTCTGCGTACTTCTATACTTGAGTTCATCGCCTCTTCTAGTTCGTCAATGGGCCTTTGTAGATCAGATATTTCCTCCAAAATTTTAAGTTTATCTTCAGGTATTAAGTTACCTAATGTTAGGGATGAGTCGTAAGGTATGGATTGTGGCATTTCTTTGTCCTTCTTTCTTCATTTAAAGTCAACAGCTTGCTCTGTAAGCACCTGTGCACAGCATGGCTAGTGGTAAATTGATACATGCGTGTCAATCACAATGTCCGTATTTTGTACATTTGTTGGTGATTTCTGGTGACTTTGTTTTGATATTCCAACGCCACCCCACAGCTAAATGGTTGCCTTTTGGAGCAGTTTTGGCTGTATGAAATGAAATTGTTAGGTCTTCTTCAAATGATGTAATGCCTTCTTCAAGAGGAATGAACTTCCCAGTGTTATCGTGAGAGTGAGGAACACATATACCTAGGCCATAAGCTGATAGCTCTTCTAACATTTCTTGAACCCTAGGCTGATTGATGCTTTCTGATGCTTTTTCTATGAATGGATGTATCGCTGTCTTCATTGTGTTTTTCCAGTAATAGCATCACTAGTTAATTTATGGACTTGGTGGTGACGCTTGCAACAAATCCTACAGCTCTTCGAGTGGAGTTAAAGATCGTCTACTTTTTATTGTCATAAATCTCAATATGGTCTGTTAACCTTAGTTGAGTAGTTTGTAAATGCGACAAAAAAGTTAATAAAATGTAAATTAAAAGTAAATGATTGGTTTCTGCGGTAGAAAGCTTCAGGTATTTAATGTATTTGCTCGTAAATGAGAGCTGTTATTTCGCTGGGTTGCCGTGAGAGGGTTGTAGTTGCCATAAAAAGCTTACAAAAATAGACCTTTATACGACTAGGAATTTTTCATGGTAAATAGTGATAGTTCAATGGTAAATAAAGCGCCGCCTAAATGGCTATCGCTTACACTGGCTTTACCGCAGTGGTTGGTGACAATTCGCTCGACAATAGATAAACCTAAGCCATGACCACCGCTCTGGCGGCTGCGGCTATCATCTACCCGAGCAAAGGGCAGGAAAATTGATTCGCGGTATTTCTCTGGTACACCGCTACCATCGTCATGTACTTCAAAAATTACCGATTTGTTGACCACATAAGCACGGATAAGAATGAGCTTTTCGGCATACTTTTGAGCATTTACGATCAAGTTGTTTAAGGCGCGACGCACTAGCTTTTCATCGGCCATTAAACTCAAACCCACCGGACATTCAATTTGGATCTTTAATTTGGGGCTGAGCTTAGAGAGGCGCTCACACATGTTGTAAAGCAAAGGGTAGGGGTTAATTGATTGCGGGTTTATTTCACGCGCTTTGGTTAACTGAGAAAAACTAATTAACTCGTGAGTCAGGTCTTCCAAGCTATCTAAGTCTTCATCCATTTCTTGAATATGCTCGTGCATGGTTTTCATGTCGGTAATTGAGCGAGTCATATCTAAGGCAAAACGCAGATTGTTAATCGGGGTTTTTAGTTCGTGAGACGCCGCCATGGTCATTGAGTCTTGCTCTTGAATCAGCGACTTAAGTTTAGCGGCCATGCTATTTAAGCTGCGTGCCATGTGATTAATCGGCGAAGGCGCTTTTTCGTTGGCGCTCACGTCGAAATCTCCGTCACCTAAGGCTTTGGTCACTTTAGCTAGGCGATACGTATGGCGAGTAATTGAGAAAGAAAACCACATTACGGTAGCGGCTAAACAGCCACCCATTAGCGCTACCATGTACCAAAATAGCCAGTCACCGTAATCCACAAACTCTTCGTCTAAATCTAATTCGAGAACCTGTTGGTCGGGCCATTGGTAATAAAGAACAATGTCGTCGTCATCTAAAAAGTTGCTTTTAACCGATATGTATTCGCCGTTACGCATTAGCTTTAAGCGGGCTTCTGCGTCTAGTTCGGTAATTGGAAAAATGCGGATAAAGAAAGGGAATTCTTCTTGGTAGCGAGTGAGTACTTTGTCTACATCTGGGTTCTCTGCTTGCAGCAGATCTCGGTCTAGCAGGTAGTAAATAGGCAGCACAATTTGGCGTATTTGTTCGCGCTCAATGTGCTGCACTTTTTCTTCAATAATCACGCCGTAAATAAAGGTGGCGGCAATAATTGATAACACCGAAGACAGAAACAGCTTTAGAAATAAAGTAATCAAGCGGGGTTAGCTCGCTATGCTGCTTTTACAAATAAATAGCCTTTACCACGCACCGACTTAATGTAGCGATAAGGTGGCGTATTGTCGTTTAGCTTTTTACGTATCGTTGATACTCGCATGTCTAGCGAGCGGTCGAGGCCGTCGTAATCAATGCCACGCATTTCTCTAAATAGTACATCGCGCGGCAATACGTGGCCTGCGTTGTCCATAAGAAAGTAGAGTAGGTCAAACTCGGCGTCGGTAAGCTCTAGCAGTTGCTCTCCTAGCCAAATACGGCGCTGAGTTTTGTCGGCAATCAGTTCTTGGCAGATAATTCGGTTGGGGTGGCGAACCGGTTCGCTATTGCTTAGCTGTAAAGCATCGATGGCACTGGCGCGCTCACTGCGGCGCAGTGCAGAACGAAGCCTAGCGAGCAAAACATGTGGACGCAATGGTTTACTTAAGAAGTCATCAACACCCAAATTTAGTGCAGACACTTCGGTTACATCGTCGCCTTGGGCGGTAACCATTAAGATCGGCCCAGAATAAAAGTCTCGAACCACTTGGCATACTTGAATGCCGTCCATGCCTGGTAGCATTAAATCTAGCAGCACTGCATCTGGAGAATGTTTGGCAATTAGCTCTGGCGCTTGATCGCCACGCTCTGAAGAAATAACCTCAAAGCCTTCGCTGCGCAAGAACGTAGCCACCAACTGTTGTTGGCGTGAATCATCTTCAATTAATACGATTTTTTTGTGTTCTTGGCTCAACTTGTTTCCCTGCATAGACAACTCCCTCAGCTGGCTCATTTTAGAGAGCCCTTAGGCCGATGCAATTACCACTTACAAAACTACGACAAATATCATTTAAATGTAAACTAATTCTCAATATCTAGTTTGGAATATCGGAAAACTGTGACTATCCCTGACATAAGACTGACTGAGTGAGAATTTGTCGCATTTTACAATGTGCTCAACAAGTGGTTGCTCGGCATGCAAACGCATGCTTGAAAGTCTATTAAAGGGATAGGGAACAGGATGAAAAAATTTCACACTAAGCGTCTATTAACAAGTAGCGTACTAGCTACGTTTGCATCTGTTGGTGCTGCCAATGCTACTGGTTATGTAGACGATGAGGCTGGGTTTGGTTTTGAGTTATTGTTGGGCGGCATGGTAGGCCAGCAACAATCTCAGTTTGATACTGATGACGATAACGCAGTGACTCAGGATCTTAATAACTCAGGTAATAAAAGTAGCGGTGTAAGCCCAGCTGTTTTAGCGGAGCTAAACTACACCTTCGCTAACAAGAAAACTCAGATTTTCTTAGGTCAACAAGAAGAAAACATTGTGCGTGGCCAAGACCAAGTTGAACTGGGCATTACCCAAATGGTGGGTGAGTATTCACAGTTAGAACTGGCGTATTTCCCTAAGCTGCCAGGTTTTAGTGAGACCTGGCAAGATCCATATTTAACCGGCAGTGCGCGGCAAAAAACCGATGCTGATAGCAGTGGTTTTAGGGTAGCTTGGCGTTATTTATTTGATACGCCACTAACCTTGCGTTACGGCTTTGCGACGGCAGATATAGAAAACGAGCGTAGTGGTCAAGCCTTTGGTTTAGATGCTAACGAACAAAAGTTAATGCAGCGTGACGGCAAGTATCACCGAGTCTCTGCCGAGATATTGGCTTACGATGAAGATGGATTTACCGTGACACCTCAGCTTACTTATACCAAGGCTGATACCGATGGTGATGCAATGGCGTTTGATGCTTATGCCTTTGGCTTAGAAACCACCTACAGCTTTGCCGAGCGCCATTTCACCAGCCTTTACATTAATTATGCTAAGCGTGATTACAAAGGCCGTAATCCGATATTTAACCAAACTCAGGATGATGACGATTTTGGTATAAACGCCATTTATGGATATGCCCAACCTTTTGATTTTGAGAATACCTCGGTATACCTGATGGCATCTTACGATAAAGGCGATAGCAACATTGAGTTCTATCAAAGCAAATCGTTAGGTTTGTTAATGGGTGTCGCTTACGAGTTTTAACAACTAGCAGGCTAAGGAGTAATCGTAATGTGGATAGCGCAACTTTCTAGGCTTAGTGTGATATTGGTGATGGTTGCTACATTTGGGGCCGGTATTGCAAACGCCGCCCACGAGTCTAGAACCATTATTTATCAAATTGCGGTGGAAGGTGATGTGGTTGGCGTATACCAACGGAACCGAATCATCGATAACCAATTTCCTAATGGCTTAGTCATTGAAGAGGAGGTGGAGTTAGATTTTAGTTTTCTGTGGTTTAAGGAGTTTTACCAGCGTAGCGGAAAAGTAATGTTGGATAATGGAGCTTTGAAACAGTTCGCTTTTAAGGTTGATGAAAATCAAGAGAGCTATTTGATTTTTGGCAATGATAAATTAGAGCAAGGTATCCATATTAATGCTTTAGAAAACCAAGCTAGCAGCAACTCCACATGGACCAATAAGCTGTTGCAGTTGATTGAGAATGAGCATAACTCTAATGGCATGGCACTATTGCTAAATCGTTTTGAGCAAGCTCCTGATGCTATTTTACAACGCAGTGATTTTGATTCTGATTCTTTGAGTTTTCCTGATTACTTGATGGCATCCATTGATCATCAAAACACCCAGGTATTCAAAGTGCTAGACCTTGATGAGTTTGACATTATTCAGTATCAAGTTAAGTACTTAGGAGAAAAACCATTAAGTGCTGCAAACCGGGTGTATGTTAGCCATGGATTTGCTTTGAATACCGAAGGAGAGAGCAGCGAACTGTGGTTAAGCAAAGATAAACTGGGGGCATTTATTGTGCAGCAAAGTGGCGTAGATGATGGAGACCATTACTCGGTGAACATGCAACAATATCTATTCTGAGTTTGCACCAGGTGAACAAATATAAATGAAGCACCCACTTAGCGTGCTTCATTTTTCTATATAGAGTGTGATTGAAAACGTTTTAATCACACTATTTAATCTTAAATTTCCTCCTCTTTGATTTTTAATAACAAAAATCTGTTTTATTTAGATATTATTGTCATTAAAGTCTTTTGACTTATTTATTTTCAATTAGTTAAACATCAGGATTTCTTGGCATGGAAAGTCAGCACTTAAGTGAAAACCGTTTTAAATTTCATGGAAAAACCGACGAGTATTTTGGAATTTGGATCGTTAATGTATTGCTCAGCATTGTTACCTTGGGTATTTATTCAGCTTGGGCAAAAGTGCGAAATAAACAGTATTTTTACGGCAATAGTGAATTAGCGGGTGAGCGATTCGAGTATTTAGCGAAACCCTTACAAATCTTGCTGGGGCGGATAATTGCAGTAACTCTGGTGATTATTTGGGCTGTGTCGCCAATGATAAATGAATTGCTTCAAGTTGTTCTAATGCTGGCGTTTGTGGCAGTGATGCCAGTTTTAGTAGTGAAAAACTTACGTTTTGATTCTCGGGTAACCCGCTACAGAAATGTTCGATTTGATTTTGTAGGCAGCTATGGCGGAGCCTACATGGCGTTAATGGTGATGCCGTTTTTAGCTTCCGTCTTTTTTGCTTTAACTGCTGGATTAGTTATTGGACTTGGTAGTGTTATTTCACCTTTAGTATCAGGTGTACTAGGTGTAGTGGTTATTGGCGCTGGGTGTACTTACTTGTATGCCTTTATGGCTACCTACATGAGCCGCTATGTATTGAATAACTACCAATGGGGCAGCATGAAGTTTACTGCAGATATTGAGTCTGCGGCCATGTTTAAAATTTTCTTAAAAGCCGCAGCGGTTGGTTTGGGCGGTGTACTGGCTTTATGTCTAGTGGGAGCTTTACTGGCGTTTGCTCTATTTAGCGCAGACTTTAGCCAACTCGGCGCTATGTTTGCTTCATTGGAGCAAGGCGGTGCTGAAGATCTAGCAGCCGGCGGCGCGTTGGTTGGGATCTTCATGCTGATTTATCTCAGCTTCTTTTTGCTGGGCTGGTTTGTAACTGCCTACTTAAAAGCTTGTTTGCGAAACTATCAGTTTGGACAAACAGACATAGAAGGCCAATTGTTCATGGTGTCATCAGTAAAGCCTTTGGCATTTATGGGCGTAATGCTTAGCAATATGTTGATTATTGTATTCTCATTTGGTTTAGCGACGCCTGTTGCAAAAGTGCGTATGGCGAAGTTTTTGGCACAAGCCACGGCAGTACAGGGTGATATCGAAAGTATTGCAACTAACAACCAAGTAAGTGATAGCAAAACAGCCATTGCTGATGAAGTTGCTGATGCCTTTAGTGTAGAAATTGGCGTGATTTAAGCCACATGATCATTACCGGAAAGGTTTTTGTAGAAAATAGCTCAGTGTCTAGAGCTGCCAAGTTGCATTGCTCTGATGAAGGCTGGCTTGAGCTAAGTGATGAATTTGGCGCTATTCGAGCGCCGGTATCTGAGCTAGATATTGCGATGTCGATTGGCTCGCAAACGCGCGCCATTGGTTTTAGCAATGGCAGTCGCTTTGTTGCCGATGAACCAAGCCGTTTGAATAGTTGGCTGGATAAACAAGGCCAAGGCTCTTGGCTAAAAACCTTAGAGCGCAATGTGTTGATGATTATCTTAGCCTTTGTAGTGAGTGCGGCGGCTATTTACGCGGCTGCCAGCCAAGGGCTTCCTTGGTTAAGTCATTACTTGGCTAGCAAAGTGCCGGTTTCCATTAGCCAAGAGCTAGGCGAAGGAACGCTGCAGCAATTTGAAACTTTAGGTTTTAGTGAAACTGAAATCAGCCCAGAGCAACGGCAAGCAATAGAGCAAAACTTCAATAGTTTGGTAGAACAAATCGATAGCCTACCCATGCAGCCTAAGTTGTACTTCTACAGTATGGGCGAAGACGCAAATGCTTTTGCGTTGGCCGATGGCAGTATTGTGGTGACAGATCAATTAGTAAAACTGCTAGATAGCCCAGAGCAACTCAATGGCATTTTATTACATGAGCTAGCCCATGTGGCTCATAACGATGTGATGGCAAGCTTAGTGCGTTCGGCTTTGATCAGTACAGCTGTGGTGTTAGTTGTTGGCGATAGCAGCTTACTGGTAGATGGCCTAGTAAGCGCCGCAGTGCTAGGGGTAAGCCTTGGTTACTCTAGAGAAGCTGAGCAACAAGCCGATTTGTTCGCTTGTCATTGGAGCAAGCAGCTAGATTTACCTCAAGATCAATTACTCGCCGGCTACCAGCGTTTATTCGAAGACCACGAGTCACACATTCCTACTTGGATAAGCAGCCACCCAGGAGGTGAGGAGCGTTTAGTTGAATTAGAGAGGTGTATGGTTGATTAGGGCGACCTTCATCTACAGAAAACTGTTAGATTACTTAAGCGGCTTTTGCCGCTTTTTTACATTTGCACAACAAAGATCTTCAACTCACAAAAAGATGTTTTATTTACATGCGTGATGTTTTTCATCTTGCCTGTATCAATGAATTAGACTTAGTATTTGTCTGGGATTTCATTACAGGGACGGTAGATGAAGGTTTTATCTCGATTCGTATTTATTAAGTTATTTCTTATATTCAGTATATCTTCTTTTGCAGATTCTATTGCCAGTTACCCGCCAGAGTGGCGTGAGTGGACCGTTGTAGGCATTAGCATGGTGCCAGGCAAAGATGTAGTTCTTCCAGAAGAAACGCCGCTGTTTATCCAAGAAGCGGTGGCAGCATATAACTGGATTAATGACGGCAAAGGCACCAAGCTCACTACCTATGTTCATCCCGATAAGGTAGACCAGTACTCTACACATGGCCCTTATGATGACGGAGTAACCGTAGTAGGGGTATATGAAACTCCTGGCGTAGTGTTTGTTACTGAGCATTTAGCTGGTGAGCCTTTGTATGGCACCTATGATACCCAGGGAAATGATATTAGCTCTGAGCACCCTACCTTTGAGCCGGAGTTTTGTAGCCGCTGTCATACTGCTTATCAAGATATCTGTATAAATGGTACCTGTAGCGTTCCGGTGATTGATCTGTTCAAAGATAAGTAAACTACATGCCCTTCGCAAATGTAGTTAACAGTCTGAAAATCAGTCAGCTACTCTTGGTCTCTCACTTAATCTTGGTGATTTGGCTGGTTTTTACCATGACCTACAATCGCTATCAAAGCGAGTGGGGTACCCGTATTTCACATGCAGTGAGCAGTGCTCGTACTAACAGTAACGCTATTATCGATTTAGTCTCTCCCTCTGCCGCTGGCCTCAACTACACCAATATTAAGCTTGATTCCGCATTAAAATTATATGCAGCAGCTGAAAACCTACTGTTCTTTTCTGTGGAAGCAAAGTCAGACTTTTCAGCGAAGCGCTTTGGATTTTCTTACATTAGTGACCCCGGTGTTGTATGGAAAACCAACATAACAGAGCATGAAGTCGCTGCCGACGAAGCAAAGTTAGCTGAGTTAAAGCAGCGCCTTATGGAGGATGGATCTGATCAAGTTAAATTGACTTTTTTAATTGGTCGAGCGCAAGAGCGATTATTGCGGCACTATGTTGATATAGGTCGACAGGAAGAGTTTCAAGATTTATTCCCATTGCCGAATATTGACCAAGGTGGTTATCAGCTTAATCCACAAACTCAGCAATTAGTTTTGCACCTTGCATTACGTAATCAACAAAAAGGAAGTATCCATTTGTTCTACGATGCGAAGCACCTTTATCAACTGCAACGCGAGATCCGAACTCAGTTATTGAAAGAAGCTATAACTGCCATTTTGTTTTCAGTAATTCTGATTGTTTGGGCTAGCTGGTGGATTGTTCGACCAATTAAGCGTTTAGCTACTGCCATGAGTGCTCATGTGGTAGATATTGATGTATCCAATATGCCTGAACTTGCGCGAAAAGATGAGGTTGGAGTACTCGCCCGGAGATTTCAAACATTGGTACAACGAGCCCAAGGACAGATTGTGGAGTTAGAGCAGCTCTCTGAGGTAGATGCGTTAACGCAATTAGGCTCTCGCTTCTATTTCAACGCCTGTTCAAACGATTATCTAAATCAAGCGAAAAGAGCTAAGCAGTGTTTAGGTTTTCTAATTTGTGATTTGGATAACTTTAAAGCTTATAACGATAATTTGGGCCATCCCGAAGGGGATAAAGTACTCAGGCGAGTCGGTTTGTCCATTCAATCAACGATGAAGCGAGATACCGACATGGCCTTTCGCTTGGGCGGGGAAGAGTTTGTGGTGTTGCTGCAAACCCAACAGGCTGATGACATTTACCCTATTGCGATTCAGTTGTGCCAGCAACTCGAAGGCTTGGAAATTGAGCACCCTCAAAATGCACCATATGATGTGGTAACTATGTCCATAGGAGTGTGTTTTGTTTGTTCAGATGACCTTCTTCAACTATCAGATATCGATCAGCTATACAAAGTTGCAGACCAGGCTTTGTATCGTGCTAAAGCTGCTGGTCGCAATGCTATCGAATTAACTCAATGGACTTCCCTGCAGGACTCTTCTGATGATCAAAACAGTTAAAAAGCAAGCGCGTATTTGGATAGATAGTGATATTACCCTAGGTCAGAAAAATAGCTTAGTCAGCTATTGTGATGTAGATGATGGGTATGCAATTGCAGCTTTGCTGCGCTCAGTTGAAGTTGATGTTGTAGGCATAAGCAGCACCTTAGGCAATACCGATAATATTGAAGTAAGCACCGCCGTTGCTGTCGATTTTCTTAAGCGATTTGGCCCAAACAGTGTTGTGGTTAGTAAAGGCGCAGCTAAACCTCTATCTGCCGAGACAGATATTCCCGAAGGCGTTAAAGCGATGGCTCAGGCTTTGGAGGAAGGTCCTCTTAAGATACTAGGGATTGGCGCGGCCACCAACATTGCTTTGCTGATTAAGCACTACCCTCATCTAATTAATAATATTGATGAAATTGTACTGCTAGCCGGACGGCAAAGCATAGATGATCACTTTGTTTCTGGACACCATCAGCCTAAGCCGTTTCGAGATTTAAACTTTGAAGCAGATGTGGATGCATACAAGCTTATTTTAGATACTCAAATAAGCCTCGTTCTAGTCCCCTATGAAGCGTGTAAGCCATTTTGGATTAAGCAACATGATCTACTGGGTATGCTTAAAACCAGTAGAGTTGCTAGGTATTTGGCAGAAAAGTCAGAACCTTGGTTACTGGAATGGGAGTTGGTCTTTGGCGCTGGCGGCTTTAACCCCTTTGATCTAATTGCTGCTGCGTATCTCATTAATGGGGACTGGTTTAGCGCGGAGCTGTGGGATGTTGAAATTACCCAAGGCCCTAGTGATACAGAAAAAGGACAAGATAAAGATTACCTTCTGTGCTCTAAGCAAATTAAGTCTGGTCGACAAGTTCGTTATTGCACGGCAATAAGTGATGTGAGTAAAGGTATCTTGTTAGACAAAATTAAAGCCCATGATATGCAGCATTTTGTTTTAGGCATGTCTCATATCAATATTGTTGTGGATGATGTAGAGAAAGCCACCGAGTTTTATCAGTCTGCCCTAGGCTTTGAAATGGCTAGAGATGCTCAAGGGGAGTTGATGGACTACCAAGGTGTAACCATGAGTGAGTTTGCGTTGGACGCCGGTATTAGTGATGGGAAAGTGGATGTAGATGTGCGGTTTTTAAAGCATCCACAAGCTGGTATGTATTTGGAGCTAATGCATTATCGCTATCCTAAAGGTAACTCTAAACTACCACCACAGGCTAAAACCTACGATTTGGGTGGGCCTCGTCATGTTGCAATGGAAGTGAGCAACTGTAATGAAGTATTTCATTACTTAAAAGCCCACTCTGGAGTAACAATGATCAATACCAACAACAGCTATCATCCTGATAAGTTGGACGGTTTCCCTATTACTTTCTTTTATTGGATAGATCCCTACGGTGTGCAATGGGAGATGGAAGAAGGGCGTCAAATAGGCTTATCGCGGGGTATTGTTTAGTAAATTAACGAGGCTGAGTGAAAGCTCAGCCTCAATAGCTTTTAACGAGTAATCCGTTTAGCGGCAGCATTTAGGGCTTTATCTACGGCCTGTCTACCGGTGGTGATGTTGGTGAGGCTGGTGGCCATAGCAGCCCAAAACTTACCCATTGCTGCAGCATTTGGCATAGGTTCGCCTTGCGCTGCACTGGCATAAACGGCCTGTACTTTGGGATCGTTAATTAACTCTTGCTGCAACTGCAAGTTTGCCATGGCACCAATGTCTCCGCTGCTAAACAGTAAGCGTTGGTTGTCTACATTCATTAAGTAGTAGTTTAGAAACTCATCTACCAATGCGGGTTGGTTAGTTGCGCTATTCACCATGGCGCTCCAAATGCCTACAAAGGCTTTGGCGGGCTTACCATTAATTTTAGGTAACGGCGCAACGCCAAAATCCATACCGACACTTTCCAACTCATCCCAGTACCAAGGTCCATTAATTACCATGGCCACCTTGCCTTTAACAAACTGCATATCCATGATTGAATAATCCGCGTTACGCGGCATTATTTGTTGGTCGAGCATGTCTTTTAGTAGTTTGCCGGCATACATAGCGCTGGGATGGTTAACCCCGGTGTCTTTTACATCGTATTGCCCGCCTTGCTTGCCAAATACATAAGCGCCATTTGCAGCAAATAGTGGCCATGTATAGTAGGTATTGTTGTAGTCCCACAAAATGGCTTTGGTTTGTTGCTGCTCTTGAAGCTGCTTATCTAGAGCGAAAATTTCCTCAAAACTAGTTGGAACTTCCTTAATTAAGGCTTTGTTGTAAATCAGGCTTATCGCTTCTACGCCTATCGGGTAGCCATAAATTTTGCCTTCAACTTTCACCGCTTCCCAGGCGTAGTCTACCGCGGAATCTTGTAGCGCTTGGCTGGGTTTTAACTGTTTAATAAGACCAGCATTTGCCCAATCGCCCATTCTGTCGTGGGGCCAAAATACGATGTCTGGTCCCTCACCATTACGAGCTTGAATTTCAAAGTTTCCAGTGATGTCGACGGGTTGTTTCACCTCAACAATAATGCCGGTATCTGCGCTAAATTGTTTCGCAATAAGCTGCATTTGTTGGTGACTTTTGCCTGTCCATATAGTGAGCTCTGGCTGCTGAGTGTCGGCCTGCGCTAGGCTTGAAAACGCCGCTAAAGCACAGCTTAGCGTTACGCTGGTAATCCCTATTTTCATTATGTTTTTCCCGATAGCTTGCCGACTCAGCATTGAAAAAACATGAGTGATTTGCAAGAAAAAGCAAAGTGGCTATAGAGAAAGCTCACATTCAAGATTAACTTGTTGATAGATTTGCGATCTTAAGCTGCTTATTTATAACTGTTAACAATTGTGTCACTTTTCTTTACAAAAGCTGCGTTATGGGTTTTTGGTCAAAAATCAAACGCATTGATTTGTTTAACAATGTCTCTCTAGGTACCAAATATGCATTAAGTTATTAATTGTCATTATCAGTAAGCTTATCGTTCATGTTTAGCAAATTAAAATGGTGCTTACTTGCCATTTGGAACTGGGTATCCTCGCATCATGGCGTGCTCAGCTCGGCAGCAACGATTATTGCAGTTGTTTTGGCTTATGTGTCGCTTAAAAGCTCGGCAGATAACTTCGCCAAACAATTGGAAGAGCAAAAACGCGCGGCTCAAGTTGCCAACGTAGCGTACTTTGTGTCTGCGGTAAGTGATGCAATTGTAATGGCGAATACCGAGCAAGCGAGGTTAGAGCGGTTCATAGTTTCACGCTCGCAGTTGTTGTTTGAAAGTTTAAATTATCCACCTTTAATTGCCCAAGTGATCCAGTTTTTGGCCAGTAATGACTTGGCCTATTTATTCAATACCACTCGAAGTTTTGAAAACAAAAAATCACTTTCTTTGGCTGGAAAAGATTTAAGTAATGTTGAGCTCAAAAATATTACCTTTCAAACCACAACCCTTTATTGCGTAAATCTTGAAAATAGTTATTTAGCTGACATCGCCTTTGATATGCCTGAATCAAGTTACGTGAATTTTCATAACGTTAACTTTAACAAGAGTAAGTTGCATGGTGCGCGGGTGTTCTGGGGCAATTTTGCTGGCGTATCGATTGAGCGCTCGGGTACGGAGCTTGATCGAGCAGCTACTTTTATTGGCTCTAGTTTTATCTTTAGCAATTTACGTGGTTTGCGAATAAACAAGTCTAGCTCACAAGAAGAGTCTTTGAGCTTAAGTCAGCAGCACGAGCAGCGTCAACGAGAGCTGGCGCAATTGGCAGGTATGTTATTGCAAACCCACTCCTTATATGGGTCGTTGATTGATGATGATTTAGCTGCCTTCATGCTGAATCAAAATCCTGCTAAGTACAAACAGTTAACAGATTTAGAGCACTTATTGGTCTTAGACTCGGTGGCAAAAAAGGATTTGGAGAGCCGCCGTAAAGACTACTTGGAGCAAGCTAAAACTGTAGCGAAAGAGCGAAACTGGAATAAGGCTTGGGCCACTAAATTAGAGCGATGGTGCGAAAAATGAATAGAATGGTCATTTATTTGGTCCCCTTGAGCTTCGCAGTGAATGCTGAATGTACCTTACAAGGTGACGTATACCCGGAAGGGGCCAAACTAGGTAATTTAGTTTGTAAAAATGGAGAATTCACATCGATAAGACAAGCGGATCCAGTTGAAGAACCAGAGGAGCCTTTGATTAGTCGTAACGGCATACATGTTAGTGCTTCTCAAGAAACGGTTAAACAGCCCGAGAAATCAGGAGTAGAAGAATGAAACTCTTACTTAAAGTTATGATTATATTGAGCTTTGTGCTTAGCTTTTCCAGTTACGCTGATTGCGTACACGGCGGTAATGTGTATCCAGAAGGGGCGACTATAGGTAGCTATAAATGTGTAAATGGCTCGTGGGTGGGCAATTAGTTTTACCAGAGTTTACCTACGTTCACAGGAAGTACAGCCGCGACAAGCAGAGCGGGTATGTTTGTCTAAACGCTCACGCTGAGTTTTGCAGTAAGCATTCTTTAAGGCTCGGCGTGCCGAAAACCAGTCATCTGCTTTACTTAAGATGAGGTTGCCGCCAAAACGTTTAACTAACAAGTCTCGACATTCATCAATAAAACCCTTATCAAAGTCGATTTCGAAGTAGCGCAATGCTTCTTCAATGCAAGTGAAGTTTTCAATTGTCTTGTTGATTTTGGTATTAGTCATTGAACAGTCCTAAGGCTTGGCGAATAGGCTAGCAAAATCATCGAGATCTTTTTTTGATGTGACTTAATTAAACTTCGATTCAGCGTCTTTCGAAAAAACAGGATGACTTTGAGCTAAACTCAGACTAAGTTGTTAAGCAAATGTTGCATTGGGCCTAAATGATGAAATCTGCAATTCCGGTAATAATCTGCGTACTTATTTCGGCCTGTTCTAGCCAAGCTACCACGAGCAGCGGCGACGATAGGGCAGAAGATAATCAAAACTATAATCAGGATTTGTTGGCCTCTATCAAGCAATCGAATACCAACAAGCAAGGCGCTTTTCTTACCGAAGAGCAAATTGATATGTGGCAGAACTCTGGCTGTGGAGGCGGTCATAAATAGTGTTAATTAAAGAAACTCGTCTTATCCTCACTCCATTTATTTTTCCTATAGTAAATATTTCTTGCCAGTTGATCAGGCTTCAAGTCTTAGTTAACGATTATTGATAGCGGGCACTATAAGTACTTCTTTCATAAACTTTATTTATCAGCTTAGCTAAGGCCTTACTTAGCAAACTCGGTGAGTTTGGTTATTTTGGAGGTGTAGATGCCCTTAAAGCCCGCGATTGACCCAGAACAATGGATTTTATCCAACCCAAATGACCTAATATCTCTTACCAAATGGCAGCGTACAGTTAATTTGCTGGCTAAATTGTTTGATGCGCCTGCCGGCTTTTTAGTACAACACACACCAAGTGGTTACCAAATCACTATTGCTAGCGAGCAGAACACGAATCCCTACAGCGCGGGCATGGTGGTAGAGCCGCAGGCTAATATCTTCTGCCGCAAAATTGTTGAAACGCGTAAAAGTTTGTATGTGGCCAATGCAATGATAGATCCTTGCTGGGATAGTAACCCAGAGGTGCATGGCGATGGGTTTCGCTCATATTTAGGTGTACCGGTATTTTGGCCAAATGGAAAAGCCTTTGGCACTTTTTGTGTGATGGATTATCGAGAAACCAATTACGATGATACTTACTTTGAACTTATCGAGCAGTTAAAAGACATTTTAGAAGCCGATTTGTCTTTGCTTGAGTTGTACACTCATATGCAAAAGTTGGCGGTTACCGATCCTTTAACCGAGTTAAACAACCGCCGCGGATTTTGCTCTTTAGCTCAGCAGCGGATCCGCTTAGCAAAACGCATGGGCTCTCGCTTGGGCGTATTTTACCTCGATGTAGACAAGTTTAAGCAAATTAACGATAACTACGGGCATGCCGTAGGGGATGAAGTATTAATTGATGTGGCTAAAGCGATGCACAAATGCGTACGCAGCTCTGATGTGATTGGTCGCATGGGCGGGGACGAGTTTGTTGCTTTAGTATTAATTGAGCATGATTCTGATTTTGATGCTATTGCCCAGCGCTTTACCGACCAGTTTGCTCAATACTCTGAGCAAGACTTACCCTTGTACACGGTGGCCATCGGCTATATTGATGTTGACTTAAACATGGAGGTTGAAGGCATCCTGGCCTTGGCAGACCAAGATATGTATCAACATAAAGTTGAGTAATTATTTGATTGTATTTTGACCAGTTAGCTTTGCTGGTGTATCATCGCGCAGCTTTAGAATTACTCACTAATTTTTGCCTGCACTAATGGTATGACTGTTCGCCTCGGATGGCGCGTTTTGGCTATCGGAGATTTACTTGGAACAGTTTATTCAATTTTTGTATCCCTTCAGTTGGATCATTTCTATTTTGTCCTTCAGCCCGCAAATCATTCGCTTAATGCGGATAAAAGGCCCCGCTAAAGATATCTCGTTTTTAAGTTGGATTATGTTCCAATGTAATGCGGTATTAGCGTGGTCTTATACGGTGTTTGTAGTGGGCGATCCTCTGCTGTCAGTTACTACTACCTTGGTACTAACTGCCAACATTACCATGGTTATGGTATTGGTTTACAAGCGCATTAAATATCGAGAAGTAGCAGTGGAAGAAGCCTTAAGTGCCTGATTTTATTTGCCTCTCTAAAAAAATCTCAAGGTAAAAACTGCTTTTAAGTGGGAATGACGCTGGTCTTATCAGTCGTCATTCGCGACCTCGCGCAACATTTTGTATGAAACAAGCCTGATTTTTTCCTTTTCATTTCATCACAAAAATCTTTTCCTTGATTAGTTTCATATTTGTCAATAAAGGCCTTGAGAACTGTTTTTTGCTTGCTAGTTTCATTATTGAGTAAAACCTCAAAGTAAGGTTTGCCAAAAATGGTGTGAGGCCTAATGAGAGCGTTCATGAGTTAGCATGGCATGGTTAAGCTCTTCGTTTGCAGCGGTTTACACACCAGTGTGCTTCTTACCTTCACAAAGATGAAGAGGAAGAAAATAGCTAATTTTGCAAATATAGAGAGATACGCAATGATGTTAAGGAAAACACTTCTCGCTACGGCGATGGTAACCAGTGCGGTGTCGGCGCACGCAGCCAATTATGGTGAAGCGCTACAAAAATCCATTTATTTTTACGAAGCTCAACAATCGGGAGTTTTGCCCGAATGGAACCGAAATGAATGGCGTGGCGACTCGGCACTTGGTGACGGTAGCGACAACAATGTAGATCTAATCGGTGGTTGGTATGATGCAGGCGACCACGTTAAGTTTGGCTTCCCAATGGCGTCGACCGCCACAATGTTGGCTTGGGGGGTAGTGGAATACCCAGAAGCTTATGCGCAAACCAACCAACTAGAACACATTAAAAACAACCTACGTTTTGTGGCCGACTATTTTGTTAAAGCCCATACCGCGCCAAACGAATTATGGGGCCAAGTAGGTAAAGGTAGCGTAGACCATGCTTGGTGGGGTTCTGCCGAAGTAATGCAAATGGAACGTCCATCATACAAAATTGATGCAGCTAATCCTGGTTCTGATTTAGCGGGGGAAACCGCAGCAGCGCTAGCAGCCATTTCCATGGTGTTTAAAGACAGTGACCCTAGTTACTCAGCGATGTTGTTGGAGCACGCGAAGCAGCTTTATGCCTTTGCCGATAATTATCGTGGCAAATACTCAGATGCAATTACCGATGCAAAAGCCTTTTATAACTCATGGAGTGGTTATCAAGACGAGTTGGTGTGGGGAGCAATTTGGTTGTATCAAGCCACTAACGATGTTGCTTACTTAGATAAAGCCAAACTTGAATATCCTAATTTAGGCACCGAGGGACAAACAGAGTATCGCGCTTATAAATGGGGCCAAGCGTGGGATGATAAGTCTTATGGCTCTTATGTTTTGTTAGCTAAAATTACTGGCGAGCAAGTTTATCAGGATGATGCAGAGCGCTGGTTAGATTATTGGACCACCGGCTTTAACGGCGAAAAAATCACCTACACACCGGGTGGCTTAGCCTTTTTGGATGTTTGGGGCGCAGCGCGCTATACCTCTAATACGTCATTTTTAGCGCTGATTTATTCCGACTTTTTAAAAGCCAATAACCTTGCAGCAGGCAAGGCGGAAACCTATTACAACTTCGCGAAGAGCCAATTAGATTACATTTTGGGTGATAACCCACTGAACATTTCTTACCAAATTGGCTATGGCGATTACCATCCAACCAAACCTCATCACCGCACGGCGCATGGCGCTTGGGCTGATAGCTTATCAAGCCATCCAGAAGAAAACCGTCACTTGTTAGTGGGCGCATTAGTGGGCGGCCCTGGTGATGATGATTCTTATGCCGATGATCGTGGTGACTACTATAAGAATGAAGTTGCAACCGACTATAACGCTGGTTTCACTTCAGCTCTCGCGCGCTTATGGCTAGATCATGGTGGAGCGCCAATTGCTGAAGCCGATTTCCCGGCTAAAGAAGTGCGCGACACCGAGTTATTTGTTGATGCAAAAGTAAACTCAGAAGGGCCGCGCCATATCGAAATTAGCGCCCGGGTACACAACCACACAGCTTGGCCTTCTCGTGTTACCGATGATCTAAGTATTCGTTATTGGGTTGATTTAACCGAAGTGGTTGCCGCGGGTTACACCGTTGACGATGTAACTATCTCAACGGCTTACTCCCAAGGTACTGGTTATAGCGGTTTACACCCATGGGGGAATGATGGTGACAACATCTACTACGCAGATATTAGCTTTGCTGGTGTAGACATCTACCCAGGTGGTCAATCGCCATCGAAAAAAGAAGTACAGTTCCGACTAGCCTTGCCAACCAATACCAACGATCCAGATTGGGATAACGCAAACGATCCTTCTTGGGATAACTACACTAATGCACATGAACTGGCACCGAAAATCGCCATGTACGATGCAGGCGTTTTAGTGTGGGGCAGTGAGCCAAGTGCCGCGTGTGGAGGTGCTACCGGTATTAACTGTGCGCCAATTGCCCAAAACCAATCGGTAGATACAGCCTTTGATACTCCGGCGTCTGTCACCTTATCTGCTACCGACAGTGACGGTTCTATAGCAAGTTATGCCATTGCTAGCCAGCCAAGTCAGGGTACGGTAACACTAACAGGGAATGTTGCTAGCTACGTACCTAATGCAGGTTTCTTTGGTAGCGATAGCTTCACCTTTACCGCAACTGATGATCAAGGTGAAGTCTCTCAAACAGCGACGGTAACGGTTGAGGTTGCTGCGCCAATAATCCCAGCGGTAGCTATTAGCTCACCGGATAACGGCACAGAGGTTAGCCCTAGCAGTGACGTTGTGTTGCAGCTTGATGTTGCCAACGCTTATGGCGCTAATGTTTATCTTGATGGCGCATTAGCCGCCAACCGAGTTGGCAGTGGTGCGGTAACTATTAGCATGCCTGCTACAGAAGGTGCTGTGGCTATTTTAGTCATTGCCACTGATGAACAAGGAAGCGAGTTAAGCGCAGAAGCCAGCTTAAGCTTGGTGGTTAAGCAAGGTGCAGAGCCTCCAGTAGGTGATGGCTTAAGCTGTGAAGTAGGTAAAGCTGACACCTGGTCTACCGGCTTTGTGATTAACAGTATCACGGTAACCAATTCAGGCAGCGAAGCGGTAAGTGGCTGGAAAGTAAATCTAGTATTTACCGACCCAGTGAGCCTAGCTAACGGTTGGAATGCCCAGCTTAATGCCTCAAGTGATGGTTTAGGTATTAGCGCTAGTAACGAGGTATACAACGGTCAGCTTGCGCCTAATGCAAGTGCCTCGTTTGGTCTACAAGGCGAGCATTCTGGCACCTTTGTTGCCCCTACCTGTGAAGTTTTACCTTAGAACTTAACACCCCAAAGCGGCCTTCATTGGCCGCTTTTCTCATTGGGACATGTTATGGAGAACATAATGAAAACATCTAAAACACTACTCGCTAAATGCGTGGGTTTTGCTGCGGCCTCGTTATGCAGCGCAAGTTTACTGGCGGCTCCGCTGCCTGGCGATGATTGGCTTCACGTAGAAGGCAATCAAATTAAAGATATGCAAGGCAATACGGTTTGGCTTACCGGGGCTAACTGGTTTGGCTTTAATACTACCGAGCGAGTATTGCATGGTTTGTGGTCGGTGAACTTAGAGAGCACCATTCAGGATATTGCTACTCGCGGTGTCAACTTACTGCGGGTGCCTATTTCTACCGAGTTACTTAAAGAATGGAAAAATGGCCAGTTTGTGCCAATTCAAGTGAATGCTTCGGCCAATCCAGATTTAGCGACAGCTACTTCATTGGAAGTGTTTGATGCCTTAATCGCCGCTGCTAAAGCGAGCGGTATGAAGATCTTGCTTGATGTTCACGGCGCCGAAGCCGATAACATGGGGCATATTGCGCCGCTTTGGTACAAAGGCGATATTACTTCAGAAGATTTTTACTCCACTTGGGAGTGGGTAACCGAACGTTATAAAAATGATGACACCATCATCGCCTATGACCTAGAAAATGAACCCCATGGTAACCCTCAGCAAAGTGCCGCTGGTGAGTTTGCCAAGTGGGATGACAGTACCGATGAAAACAACTGGAAGCATGCCTGTGAAACAGTATCTAACCGTGTGTTAGATATTAACCCTCACATCTTAGTGATGTGTGAAGGCATTGAAGCGTATCCCGTGGAAGGTAAAAACTGGGAAAGCAAAGGTAAAGACGACTTTCACTTTAATTGGTGGGGCGGTAATTTACGTGGCGTACGTGAATTCCCGATTGATTTAGGCGCACGCCAACAGCAATTTATGTACTCACCACACGACTATGGGCCTTTAGTATTTGAGCAAGAGTGGTTCTATCCAGGGTTTAACAAAGACACCTTGTACCAAGATGTGTGGAAAGATAACTGGATGTTTATTCATGAAGAAGGCATTGCACCGCTACTAATTGGTGAGTGGGGCGGCTTTATGGATGGCGGTCCAAATGAAGCTTGGATGGTAGCAATCCGTGATTTGATTATTGAGCATCAATTACACCACACCTTTTGGTGTATTAATCCTAACTCTGGCGATACCGGAGGCTTGCTAGGCCACGATTGGACAACTTGGGACGAAGATAAATATGCTTTGTTTAAGCCTTCTTTGTGGACTAACGATGCTGGCAAATTTATTAGCTTAGATCATGAGGTTGCACTTGGAGGAGAGGGCAGTACTACCGGTATTAGTTTGAATGATTACTACCAAGGGCTAAATCCTTCGGTAAGCATCAATTCTCCGGCTGCAAATAGCATTGTGCTTACAGGCTCACAAGTCGTGCTTGGTTACTCGGTGAACAAAGCGGCTTCGGTTAATATTTATCTTGATGGAAGTTTGGTGAAAAACGCACCTACTGCAGGCAGTGCTAGTATCACCGCTCCCGCGGCAGAAGGTGATTTCACCATCATGATTGTTGCTGTAGACAGCAACGGTACGGAGATGGCAGTAAGCGACAGCATTACTTTAAGTGCTCTGAACGAAGTACCGCTGCAGCCAGAAGTAAGCTTAAGTGCACCTGCCAACAATACCAGTATTGAAGCCGGTAGTAGCTTTAGTGTGGCAGTGAGTTTAAAAGATGCCGCAGGGTTTGAAACTAACTTAGCCGGACAACTGCAATCGTTTAGTGGTACCAGCGGTGAGTTAACTGCGCCTGCAGAAGTAGGGGATTACACCTTAACGGTGACTGCGCAAGACGAGCAGGGACAAAACCTTAATGCAACAGACAGTATTAGCTTAAAAGTGCTTGAACCGGCAGCGGCAAACTTGAGTTGTGAAGTTGGCGCGGCAGATTCTTGGGCTAGCGGTTTTGTGATTAACAGCATTACGGTTACAAATACCGGCTCAAATACTGTTTCATCTTGGAACGCAGTGCTTGAGTTCTCGCAAAGTGTAACGCTTGTGGGTGGATGGGGCGGCGTGTTTAATGCTTCTGCCCAAAGCATCGAGGTCACCAATGAAGCGTACAATGGCCAATTAGCACCAGGGGCGAGTATCTCCTTTGGTTTGCAAGGTGGTCATTCAGGTAACTTTGCTGCACCGAGCTGTCGTATGCGTTAGTAAGACCTTCAATTTATTGACTAAATTAGCAGTATAGCTGTAAAGCCCTCATTACAATTTGAGGGCTTTTTTACTTTTTGGGAAAAGGCTTTACTTAACGCTAGTGTTATATGCTGTTTACTTCATTTTTGGCTTTGTTGTTTAGATAATAAAACTATCCTTCCTAAACTTTTCACAGTTTCAGCTGCCGAGTATTTTTTAGCACTGGAAATAAAAAACTCTGACCAACTAGGGTAAGCTCTTGCGGGTTTACTGATGAATAACATATTTGTTGGTCATTTCAGAAACCTAAGCTTCAATAGCTGTGCGGTGAACTTGCACAACACCAATGGTTATTGGGCAAAGAGTTTAGTTTTCGGTAAACGGCATTACTTCTTACCGCTACAAAGAATGGCTGAAGAAGGATTACGTTCTAAATTTTTGTGAGATAACTAAAGATGTTAAGGAAAACCTTACTAGCAAGCGCGATCATTTCCAGTGCAATGTCTGTTCAAGCAGCAAATTATGGTGAAGCGCTACAAAAATCGATTTATTTTTATGAAGCCCAGCAGTCTGGGGTATTACCTAGTTGGAATCGTACTGAATGGCGTGGTGATTCTGCGCTAAAAGACGGTAGCGATAACAACGTAGATCTTACCGGTGGTTGGTACGATGCAGGTGACCACGTAAAATTTGGTTTTCCTATGGCGGCCACTGCCACCATGCTTGCTTGGGGGGTAGTTGATTACCCACAAGCTTACGAGCAAACCAACCAGCTTAAACATATCAAAAACAATTTACGCTTTGTTGCCGACTATTTTGTTAAGGCTCACACTGCGCCTAATGAGTTTTATGGCCAAGTTGGCAAAGGTAGCGTGGATCACGCTTGGTGGGGCTCGGCCGAAGTGATGCAAATGGAGCGTCCTTCATACAAAATTGACGCGGCTAACCCTGGATCTGATCTAGCGGGTGAAACCGCAGCGGCGTTAGCGTCTATTTCTATGGTGTTTAAAGATAGCGATCCGAGCTATGCCGCTATGTTGTTAGAGCACGCCAAGCAGCTGTATTCGTTTGCCGATAACTACCGTGGCAAATACTCAGATGCAATTACCGATGCAACCGCTTTTTACAACTCTTGGAGCGGTTATCAAGATGAATTGGTGTGGGGTGCCATTTGGTTATACCGCGCAACTGGCGACGACACTTACCTAAATAAAGCTAAAACAGAATACGGATCTTTAGGTACTGAACCGCAAACAGATACGCGTTCTTACAAGTGGGGCCAAGCCTGGGATGATAAGTCTTACGGCGCCTATGTATTAATGGCAAGCCTAACTGGAGAAGCACAATATCAAGCTGATGCTGAGCGTTGGTTAGATTATTGGACCGTTGGCTACAATGGCCAAAAAATTCGTTACACGCCAGGTGGATTAGCGTTCCTAGATACTTGGGGGGCTGCACGTTATACCTCAAATACCTCTTTCTTAGCTTTGGTGTATTCTGATTATCTTAAAGAAAACACCAACAAAACCGCTAAAGCAGATGTGTATTACAACTTCGCTAAAAGCCAGTTGGATTACATTTTAGGTGATAACCCACTAAATATTTCTTACCAAATTGGTTATGGCGATTACCACCCAACCAAGCCGCATCACCGCACTGCGCATGGTACCTGGAATGACAACTCTGGCGATCCAGTAGAAAACCGTCACTTATTAGTTGGTGCATTGGTTGGTGGCCCAGGTTTGGATGATTCGTGGGCCGATGATCGTGGCGACTACGTGAAAAACGAAGTGGCAACCGATTACAATGCTGGCTTTACCTCTGCGTTAGCGCGCCTGTGGCTTGACCATGGCGGTGATCCCATTGCAGAAGCAAATTTCCCAGCTAAAGAGGTTCGCGATACCGAGCTATATGTAGAAGCTAAAATTAACTCACAAGGCACTCGCCATATTGAGTTAGCGACTCGTGTACACAACCATACTGCGTGGCCTTCACGGGTAACCGATAAATTAAGCTATCGCTACTGGGTAGATCTAACTGAAGTGTTTGATGCTGGTTACTCGGTTGATGATGTACGTTTATCAACAGCTTACAGCCAAGGTTCTGGGTATAGCGGTCTACACGCTTGGGGCAATAACCAAGACAATATCTATTACGCTGAGATTAGCTTTGATGGCGTAGATATATACCCTGGCGGTCAATCAGCTTCTAAGAAAGAAGTGCAGTTCCGTTTATCGTTACCAACCAATACCAACAACCCAGATTGGGACAACAGTAATGACCCATCTTGGGAAAACTTTAGCAATGCATACAAGCTAGCTAATAACATTGCTTTGTATGATAACGGCGAGTTGGTATGGGGTAACGAACCATCGGCTGCTTGTGGCCCAACTACTGGCATCAACTGTGCGCCTATTGCGCAAAGCCAAAGTGTTAGCACTGAGTCTGACACAGCAGTGTCTGTTGAGCTAAGCGGCAGTGATTCTGATGGTGATGTTGTTAGTTACGAGATAGCCTCTCAGCCTGCAAATGGCTCGGTTAGTCTTAGTGGTAAATTTGCAACCTACACACCTAATACGGGTACATTTGGTAGCGATAGTTTCACCTTCTTGGCGATTGATGACCAAGGTGCTAAGTCAGCAGAAGCTAAAGTCACAGTTACAGTTGCAGAACCGATTGTACCTGCAGTAGCAATTAGCTCTCCTAGCAATGGCAGTGAAGTTCGACCAGCTAGTGAAGTTCAGCTTCGTCTTGATTTAGCCAATGCTTATGGCGCGAATGTATACGTAGATGGTGCATTAGCAACCAGTCGAGTTGGCAGCGGTAACGTAGCACTGACTATGCCAGAAACAGAAGGGCAGGTAGTGATTGTAGTAATTGCTACCGACGAGCAAGGTGAAGAATTATCAGCCGAAGCTAGCTTAAACTTAAATGTTAAAGCGGGTGAGCAGCCTCCTGTAGGCGGTGGTGATTCTGAGCTTACTTGTACTGTTGGCGAAGCCAATGTTTGGAATACTGGCTTTGTATTAGGCAACCTTCAAGTGACTAATGCTGGCGGTGAAGAGGTAACCGGGTGGAAAGTTCACCTAAGCTTCCCTCAACCAATTAGTTTGGTAAATGGTTGGAATGCTAAATACCAAGCCTCAAGTGATGGTTTAGGTTTAACTGCTGTGAACGAAGTTTACAACGGTCGTTTAGCGCCTAGCCAAAGTACCTCATTTGGTCTTCAAGGTGGATACAACGGAAGCTTTGAAGCGCCAAGCTGTGAAGTGTTACCTTAGTATTTATACCTTTTGAACAAGGCGGCTCAGGCCGCCTTTTTTAATGCCAATTTGGTAGCCGCTTTATGACGCAACTAAATAACCACTATAAAGCACACCGGCTTAAACATGGCATAATAAGCCGATTTTTAACTAGCTTAGGGTTAACAAGTAATGTTTCAACTGCGCGACTATCAGCAAGCCTCGGTAGATGCCGTTCTCGCTCACTTTCGAAAAAGTGACGATTCCGCTGTGTTGGTGCTGCCAACTGGTGCTGGGAAAAGCATCGTGATTGCCGAACTTGCGCGTTTAGCGCGTCACCCTATTCTGGTGCTGGCCCATGTCAAAGAGTTAGTCGAACAGAATCATCAAAAGTTTAAAGACTATGGTTTTGAGTCAGGCGTTTATGCCGCAGGTTTAGGCTTAAAACAAAACCAACTTCCAGTTACCTTTGCCAGTGTGCAGTCTTTAAGTCGCAACCTTGTAGCTTTTTCTGGCTACTACTCTTTGCTAGTGATTGATGAATGTCACCGGGTAAGCGAAGACGATGACAGTCAGTATCAACAAATTATTCAGCATTTAAAGCAACAAAACCCACAACTAAAAGTGCTGGGTTTAACGGCTACCCCGTACCGTTTAGATAGAGGTTGGATCTACCAACATCATTATCACGGCTATGTACGTGGCAGCGATCAAGCTTGGTTTAAAAAGTGTATTTACGAGCTGCCGATGCGCCATCTCATTGCTAAAGGATATTTAACTAAGCCGATGGTGGTGGATGCTCCCGCGGCGCGTTATCAATTTGATGATTTACCGCAGCAATACAGCGAGGCACAGCTCGACCAATTTTTAGCTGCTTGCCCACGAGTCACTCAAGCCATATGTAACCAGCTGGGTAAATTGGCAGAGCAGCGTAAAGGCGTAATGGTGTTTGCTGCTTCGGTTAACCATGCCAAGGAAATTGCACACTATTTACCAGCAGGACAAACGGCGGTCATCACCGCTGCTACCGCCAATGTTGAGCGAGACAGCTTAATTGAACAGTTTAAGCACCAGCAGCTTAAGTTTTTAGTGAATGTATCGGTGTTAACTACGGGCTTTGACGCACCGCATGTGGACTTAATTGCTATTTTGCGGCGCACTGCTTCGGTAAGCTTGTATCAACAAATCGCCGGCCGAGGTTTACGTTTATTCAAAGACAAAACCGATTGCCTAATTGTTGATTATGCAGGTAATAACTACGATCTCTATCAGCCAGAAATTGGCGAAATAAAACCCAACCCTAACAGCACATTGGTGCAAGTAAGTTGCCCGCAATGCCAATTTGCCAATATGTTTTGGGGCATTACCGATAAAGATGGCGATGTTATTGAGCATTATGGTCGACGTTGCCAAGGGTTAGTGGCAGGCCCTGACGAGCCAGCAAAACAAACCCAATGTAGTTACCGCTATAAATACAAACAATGCTCACAATGTAATGCCGAAAACGATATTGCAGCACGGCAATGCGAAAGCTGTGGCTTTCAATTAATTGACCCAGACAAGCAGCTTAAAGATGCGCTGCAGTTAAAAGATCGTAAAGTGTTAAGGTGCAGCGGCATCTCGGCTAGCTGTGATGGAAATAAACTTAAATTGGTTTATCACGATGAAGATGGCGCAGAGCTTAGCGAATCCTTTAATTTTGATTACGCCAAAGCCAAGCAACAATTTAACACCTTGTTTAGTCGCAGAGTCTCTGAGCAAGCTGCTCTTATTAACGATGCAAAAGAAGCAGAAGCACTAATAACAAAACTTGTATCCCCCGATTTTGTTATCGCTAAAAAGCAAAAGCACTACTGGGTTATTGAACACCGAATATTTGATTATCAAGGTAATTATCGAAAAGCTAATCAGCAGTATTAGATTTCAAAATGCAAAGGGGAGAATATCCGATTTTAGCTTAGCCCCCGTGCGCAGAAAAAAGTGGCCTAATAGCCGCTTTATTTATATCAGAAGAACTTTACTCTAATAATTCTGGTTTAATCAGTGGCGCTACAAAGCCCTTGTGTTGCTGTATTTCTTCTAAGCTCAAGCCGGTTAATTCATATGGGAAGACTAGCCATTGCTCGGTTTGGTGCAGGCAAAAATCGGGCTTTAATGATGTTTGGTTAAACTTAGGTCGCTCCCATAAGGTGGCAATTTTAACTTGGCTAGGCATATTGCGTTTTAGCTTGGATTTTAAACGCTTAATCACTGCTTCTACATTGTGGCCACTGCTAAACACGTCATCCACTATCAATAAGCTATCTTCAACGTTTAGGTTTTCCAGTAAGTACTGAATACCATGAACTCTTATCGACTCGGGTTCTTGGAGTATTTGATGATAATTGGCTTGCCCTTGGTAGGAGGTACGTACCGAGATATGGTCGGTTTTAACTCCTAAGGTTTGTAAGCACTCTTGCACGTAAATGCCTACAGCACTGCCTCCGCGCCACAGGCCAACGATAAAAGTAGGGCGAAAACCACTTTCGAAAATATGCACAGCTAAACGAAAGGAATCTTGAATTAAGCTGTCTTCATCTAAGTAGTGCTTTTGTAGTTGGGCTGTCGGCTGGCTCATTGGCATGAAAAGTGTCCTTGAGTTTACGAGTTCTATAATGATAGTTTTATACTACACCTTTGACCAAAAGGTCAGTTTTAATCGTAGGTAATTATGAGCGACAAACTTTACATCACTGGGCAAGAGCTACTCGAAGACTCATTTCGCTTGGCTGAAAAAGTATTGGCAAGCGATTTTAAACCTAGCTTTATTATTGCTGTGTGGCGCGGCGGTGCACCGATTGGTATCGCGGTTCAAGAATTTTTGGCTTATCACGGCATTGCTAGCGATAACATTGCCATTCGCACATCTTCGTACGCTGCAGCGATAGATAGTCAAGCAAAGCAGGTTAAGGTATTTGGGCTCAACTACTTGGTGAAGCATGTACAGCAGCATGACCGTTTATTGATTGTTGATGATGTATTCGATACCGGCCGCTCTATTGAAGCGATTATTAATGAGCTAAGCCGCTTAGCGAGGTTAAATACCCCTAGTGATATTCGGGTTGCGGTTCCGTATTTTAAGCCAGAGCGCAATAAAACCGACCGAGTGCCAGATTACTATTTGCATGAAACCAAGCAATGGTTAAAGTATCCGCATTCTCTTGAAGGTTTAAGCCCAAAGGAGATCGCCGAGCGTAGACCGGAGTTGTATCAAATAATTAAAGCGCATTTGCCTAAGTAGCTAACTCATGAGTGCTAGATTTTGTGGGCAAAGCACTTGGCTCCTAAGGCCGTATACCGCTAAAGCTTGCTATAACTTTTGTCTAAAAACAAAATCATAAATCCGCAATAATAAAACTGCTAAATTGCACCATACTTGCTTAATGAGAGACTACTAATTAAGCGGAGCAAGCCATGGCGGTGAAATTTTCTGTAGCGACAGCGAATACCTTAAACCTTAATAGACCCAATTTACCTATGTATAGGGATCGACAAGGTTGGTTGCCAAACGAGTACGACAATAAGGTGCGTTGGTTAGTAAATCAGTTGCAAACTATTGGTGCGGATTTATGGGGTTTTCAAGAATTGTGGCATGCCGATGCTTTATTGGATTTGTTCCAAAATGCTGGGTTAGATTCTCAATATCAGTTACTGGTGCCCGATGGACATCAAGGTAAAATTGCTTGTGCAGCAGCAGTGCGTAATGAATTGCTGGTAGGGCAAGCGGAGTGGATTAGTCAGTTTCCAGCAAGCTTTAAGTTAGCCAGCCAAGGGGATGATGCGCAAACCGGCGCCTTGGACTTAGATATTAATAGCTTCTCTCGCCCGGTGCTGCATTTTCAAATAAAGCCTCATGCCGATGAGGAGAACGTACATGTATATGTTTGCCATTTTAAATCCAAACGACCTACACGAATAGATAATGAAGATTGGTATGACGATGCGCAGCATAAACCGCATCGTAATGCCTTGGGTTATGCCATCTCTACTTTGCGCCGCACCGCGGAGGCTGTAGCGTTAAGAATGATCTTAACTGAGCAAATGAAACACACCGATACGCCAGTGATTGTGTTGGGCGACTTGAATGATGGTCAAGCCAGCAACACCTTGAATATTCTTACTGAGCAACCACGTTTTTTGTTAGACGGCGATGCGCGAGGAGGGGCCGATAACGCCTTGTATTCAGCGGGTACCATGCAGCAATATCGTAGTCAGCGTGATGTTTATTACACCCATGTGCATAACAACCAGCTTGAATCCTTAGACCATATATTACTCAGTGAGCAGTTTTACGATAAAAGCCGAGATAGAATTTGGGCCTTTAAAGGTTTAGAGGTATTTAACGATCATTTAAACGATGAGCATTACGAGCAACTAGGTGCGACAGACCACGGCATTATTAAAGCAAACTTTGTTTATAAGCCTTTAGATTAAACAAATTTTAGGGGGCTTAAGTGCAACGCTAAGCCCCCTAAAGCTCTATTGGGGAGCGTCGTGTTGGTAGCCAAACTGCTCAATAAACTCGGCTACCTTGGGAACATGAGGTTGCAAGAATTGCTGGTAGTTAAGCCACTTGTAGCGTGACTCTGTATAAATCGGTTTAACTACTTGGTTACTTGAGGCAGACATAACAATTTTTTGTTGGGCGTGTTTCTCAAACTCTAAATAGCTACTGTTTGCAGACATCCCGAGGAACTCAAACACTTTGCTGGCTTCTTTCTCTAAATCTTCAACTAAGTCTTCATAACGTACAAAATGAATATTTAAGGGTAATTCAACTTGGTAGCGATTAAACAGCTTGAATACTTGCTGGTAGCGCTTAAAGCAATCGCCTAGTTGGTTAAGCCAGGCTTGCTCTTGGTTATTGGCAGAGTTTTGCTGAAAGTTACTCAAACATGTGTCGATTGGATGGCGTAAACAAAAGATAATCTTCGCCTTAGGGAAGAGCTGCAAGATGAATGGCAGATCTACCGTATAAAGCGGAAACTTGTCCACAATAAGACTATTGGCCTGCGGAGCTAAACCTAAGCTTTGGATGTAGCTAAAGTATTGCTCCCGCAATTGTTTTAACTCATCTTCTGTTAGTGTGGCTAGATCTTGCGGATAGCGTTTATTAAATTGGCTAGTGATGCTTTGAGTTAAATTATAAATAGAACGTGTTTCACTTAAGGCAACGATGTTCGGCTGAGTATCTAATATGTTCTCCAGCAGAGTAGTGCCAGAGCGATTAAAGCCCATCATAAACACCGGTTGTGGTTCATTGGCCTCAGCTTGTTGTTTGATGAAAGACAAGTCTAGCTTTTGAAATTCTGCCACTTTGTCTGTGCGCGTTTGCCCTTGAACGCGTTGGTGATTCAAACTCGCCATGGCCGAAAAATCGGCAAAGGCTGCTGAGTAGTCTTTCTGTTTATCGAAGGCCTCTGCCCGTAGTTTAAAAGCCGCCTTTTGGCGCATAAAGTCGAGACGGTCAATCAGTTCGTCGCTCAATAACTCTATAACGTGTTCGCTGTGACCGTTCCTTGCGCTTAGTTCTGCCAGGTAAAAACTTATCCAAGCTTTATTTACAAAATCAATTTGCGCTTGCTGTAACAGTTGTTCGGCTTGTTGGTGCTCGCGAATGAACATTAGGGTGTCTATGGAAAATTCTAGCTGCCATTCTTCTACAAACTTGCTGTGGCTCAATAGCTCTTCAATTAGGCGTAATATGAGCGCTCGTTGATTTTGACGTTTAGCGCTAGAGATGAGTAATGCTTGAGCTGGCGCAAATTGTCCCGGCCACGTTTTCATTTTTTCTGCCAAGCTGCTTAAATCTTGATATCTATCTTCTTCTAAGTAGCACTCGCCCAGAGCTGCAGCTACATCGGCATTATTTGCCTCACCGGTTAAGCTAAAGCTTTGTTCAAAATGCTCAATTGCTGATGAAAATAAGCCAAGTAGTTTTTCTGCCTTAGCCATGTTTTTGTAAGTGGCGCTTCGTTGTTGTTGGTTTTCGCTTAGCGCTAATAAACTTTTATAGCTGGCTAAAGCACGCTCTAGTTTCTGCTGTTGAAAAAGTACAAACGCCTCTAACTCTAGGCTTTTATAGTCTTGCTGAGACTTAAGCTTGTTGATTTTGCCAATGGTAGATAAGGCTTGGCTATATTTACCCGCTTGTAAGGCCTTTACGGCTTTTTCCATAATGGCGTGGCGCATCTCAGGCTTCATTAGTGCTTCCTATCATGTCTAGCGTTTACTTGTTTGGCATTACTTTAAAGCAAAATAACAGTTTTTGATGCGTAGTTTATCGCAGTGCTAAAAGCCAATGATGTTTCATGAAGAAGTGTTAGCTAGCGGTTAATTTCATCATTGAGCTGCCCAAGCTTGGGGAGTTGCGGCAGTAGCCTACTGCACCAACTTGTTGGTTGGCCTTTATTGGTGCAATTATCAACATCTCGGTGCAAATCCAGTTAAATAAACACTTTTTGTTTTGCCACATTGTATTTGAAAATCAGGCTGCAGTTGCCGTGTTGTTAGGGTTTTGTGTGTTTTTTGTGGCGTTTGGCTTAACAATTGCAATTTCCCCTTTGTAGGTCAGGGACAGGCCCAAGCAGCAAGGAAGCAACGAAATCCGTTCTACTTGTAAAGGTGAACTCGCCAAGGGAAACCAAGGTGAATAGAACCAGCCAACAGTTTTTATCTACTACTTAAGCAATATAGGGAAATATTATGTCTTATTTAGCTCCTGCGGAGTTCGTAACCAAAATGGTTGACGCTGGTGAATCTAAAGTATTCATGTCAACACGAGATACTCTTATTCGAGCCTTTATGGCTGGCGCCATCTTGGCATTGGCAGCAATTTTTGCCATTACCATGGCAGTGAATACAGGCAACTTCCTCATTGGGGCTATTTTGTTCCCTGTTGGTTTCTGTATGCTTTATTTAATGGGTTTTGACCTATTAACGGGGGTGTTTGTACTGGTGCCTTTGGCCTTGTTAGATAAGCGGCCTGGGGTTGATGTAAAAGGCATGCTAAGAAACTGGGGCTTTGTATTTTTAGGTAACTTTGCTGGTGCACTTACCGTTGCCTTCATGATGGCCTTTATCTTTACCTACGGGTTTAACATTGAAGCGGGCGCTGTGGGTGCTAAAGCTGCTGCCATTGGTGAAGCGCGTACTGTAGGTTATGCAGAACATGGTGTTGCTGGTTGGTTTACTATTTTCATCCGTGGCATGTTGTGTAACTGGATGGTATCAATGGGCGTTGTAGGTGCAATGATTTCTACTAACGTTAGCGGTAAAGTAATCGCCATGTGGATGCCTATCTTCTTGTTCTTCTACATGGGCTTTGAGCACTCAGTAGTTAACATGTTCCTATTCCCATTTGGTTTGATTATGGGCGGTGATTTCTCAATCATGGATTACTTCCTATGGAACGAAATTCCAACTGCATTGGGTAACCTAGTAGGTGGTTTAGCCTTCACTGGTTTAACACTTTACACCACCCACGTAAGAACCGCGCCTAAGCGAAAAGTAGCTAAAGCAGCGGTTGAAGCGCCAAGTAAAGCGGCTACTAGCAACGCTTAATTAAAGGACAGTAGATGACGAGCCAGCTGAGTATCTCCATCGGTCATTGTTCTGATAAAGGTCGCAAAGACATTAATCAAGACAGTTATGGAAGCTATACTCCGCGTGGCTCTCTACTCAATCATAAAGGCTTTGCTGCTGTGATGGCCGACGGCATAAGCAGCAGCGAAGTAAGTCAAATAGCCAGTGAAACCGCAGTAAAAAGTTTTTTAGATGATTACTACTGCACCTCCGAGACGTGGTCGGTTCAGCATGCTGTCGAAAAGGTCTTAGACGCCACCAACTCTTGGCTGTATAGCCAGTCGCAACAAAGCCCTTACCATTACGACAAAGACAAAGGCTACGTTTGTACGCTTAGTGCTTTAGTGATTAAAGGCAATAAGGCGCATATTTTTCATGTTGGTGATACCCGAGTGTATCGCCTCAATCAGCAGGGCTTAGAGTTACTCACCAAAGATCACCGACTATGGGTGAATGATAATAAAAGCTACTTAAGCCGTGCGCTAGGTATTGATGAATATTGTGAGTTTGATTACCACACGCTGCCTGTGAGCCCTGGTGATATTTTTTTGTTGGCTACCGATGGTGTGTACGAGTTTGTTGATGCAGACCTTATCAACAATACTATTGCCCAATGTGCCAACGATTTAGAAGCAGCGGCAGCGCAAATTGTTGATAAAGCCTATCAGGCAGGCAGCGACGACAACTTAAGCTTACAAATCATAAAGGTAGAGCAACTAGCAGAACAAAGCGCTCTGCAGCTTAAAGAGCAAATAGAGACTTTACCTTTTCCCCCAGAGTTAAGTGCTCGAATGAGCATAGACAACTACACCATTGTTCGACAAATTCATGCCAGTAGCCGAAGCCACGTGTTTTTAGCATTGGATGAACAAAGCGGCGAGCAAGTGATACTAAAAACACCTTCGGTAGATTTGCGGGACGACCCCGATTATTTAGAGCGCTTTTATACCGAAGAGTGGATAGCGCGGCGTATTAACAGTGCCTATGTGTTAAAAGCGAGCCGCAACCCACGCCAACGTAACTACCTTTATACGGTATTTGAATACATAGAAGGGCAAACCTTAGCCCAATGGATTATCGATAACCCTAAGCCAGAACTCGCTAAGGTGAGGGAAATTGTAGAGCAAATTGCTAAAGGCCTACGTGCCTTTCATCGCATGGATATGCTTCATCAAGATCTTAAGCCAGACAACATTATGATTGATAGCTCTGGCACCATTAAAATTATCGACTTTGGCTCGGTATGGGCCGCTGGTCTTGCAGAGCAAACTCAAGACATTACCCAGCAACATTTGCTAGGTACTGCGTTATATTCGGCGCCAGAGTTGTTTTTGGGTATTGGCGGCAGTACCCGCGCAGAGCAGTTTTCGCTGGCAGTAATTACTTACTACACGCTAAGCGGCCGCTATCCTTACGGTACTAAAGTGGCGGGTGCAAAAAGCCATGCAGCGCAAAAACGCTTACGCTATCAATCGGTAATTGACAGTGACAGCGAAATCCCAGCTTGGATTGATGATGCCCTAGAAAAAGCGCTGCACATAAACCCCTTAAAACGTTACGAACAAATCACCGAATTTCTCTGTGATTTACGCCAACCCAACAAAGCTTTTTTGAATAAGGCTCGCGCTCCATTGGTAGAGCGCAATCCGGTGGCGGTATGGCAAGGGATCTCTGCAATTTTGGCGGCTATGGTGGTGTACCTATTACTTAGGTGAACACCGAGTTGTTTCGTTTTTCAATCAAAGGAAGGAAGCAAAAAAATGATATCAAGTAGAGAAGAAGTAACTCAACAAATTGTATCAACCAAGGTGAGAAAAGGCATTAAGTGGAGCGAGGTAGCCAGCGCCATTGGTTTATCGAAAGAGTGGACAACTGCAGCGTGTTTAGGGCAAATGACCTTTGATAAAAGCCAAGCTGAAACCGTGGGCGATATTTTTGAGTTAAGTGACGAAGCCATCGCGTGGTTACAAATTGTGCCTTACAAAGGCTCACTGCCTACCGCTGTACCAACCGATCCGCTTATCTACCGTTGGTATGAAGTTGTAAATGTATACGGCAGCACCATTAAAGAGCTCATTCATGAAGAGTTTGGTGATGGTATTATGAGCGCTATTGATTTTTCGATGGACATCAAGCGTGAAGCCGATCCTAAAGGTGAAAGAGTAAACGTAGTGTTGTCGGGTAAGTTTTTACCTTACAAAACTTACTAGATGCTAGCCTCATGAAGCATTAGAGCCAGCACCACGCTGGCTTTTTTGTGAACGTCATAGCGAGATACTGACCCATGATCTACAAAGTTGTTGCTATGAGTACTGGTCAATTCCATACCTACAAAGCTAAACTGTCGCCTAATTTTATTTAGCCTAAAAGGTAATGTGATGAACCCAATTCTTGCCATGTTGAGAGAGAACAATATTAGTGACCAGCAAATCAGTGAGCTTTTTGAAGTGCTTACTCAAAACCCCCTTGCTGCTATGGCGACTATTGGCCAATTAGGTTTGCCTCAAGAACAATTGCAATTGCTGATGGGACAGGTGATGCAGAACCCAGCTTTGATTAAAGAAGCAGTAGAAGAATTAGGTTTAGACTTTGCCAAAGTAGAGGCAGCTAAAGAACAGCTTAATAAATAAGAAAAAAGCGCTAAAACTGTCGACTTTAGCGCTTGAAGATTGGCTGTTTGCTTAAAGTTTTGTTTACTTAAAGTTACGTTTGCTTCTAGGCTCGTTAGAACTTATCGACTATAGCGTTGGTTTTTGCTGCGTAAACGGCGTAACCACTGGAAGCGAGCTAAACGTTGCATGTCTTCAATGGCATCGGTTTCGTCGGTAATCTCTTGGCCTAACAGGGTTTCAATAATGTCTTCCATGGTAAGCAAGCCTTGTACTTCACCGTATTCGTTCACTACTGCTGCAATAAGCTCTCGAGCCTGTAACAAGCTTTGATAAGCATGCCTAACACTTACGCTAGCTGGCAGCATTAGCAACTTACGCGAGTAATCACTTATTTGTGTGTCGCCATTGCCGCTTGCAGCTGCGCCTAAAACATCTTGTTTATGCACGTAAGAGACAAAGTTGTCGCGCTCACCTTGGTATACCGGAAAACGCGAAAACGGCTGGCTTAAGTGCTCTTCAACAAAGCTCGCCACGGTGCTGTTTAGTTCAACACGCTGCACTACCGCGCGCGGAGTCATCACTTCAGTAATCTTTAACTTTTCTAGTTGAAGTAGGTTACGTAATACTTGCGACTCGCCTTGCTCAATCACACCTTGCTGGTGGCCAAGTTCGGCTAAAGCACTAATTTCGTCACGCAAGCTTGAAAAATCTTCTTGCTGTTTACCAATACGTGCAGTGATGCGATCACTTAACCACACAAAAGGGTAAAACACTTTAATCATCAAAGGCAGCAACCAAGAGGCAAACGGCGCAAGTTGGCGCCAATAAGTCACTCCTAAGGTTTTAGGCACAATTTCAGACAATACTAATACCAGTACCGTCATAATTGCTGATGAAATGGCTAAGTATTGTGAGCCATAAAGCTCTGCTACTTGTGCACCCACACCAGCGGCTCCGGCAGTGTGAGCAACAGTGTTTAGGGTAAGAATCGCCGCCAGCGGCTTATCGATACTCGCTTTTAGCTTGGCGAGCCGCTCTGCAACTTTAGGATATTGCTGCTGTTGCAGCTGAATATAGCTAGGAGAAACGCTAAGTAGTACCGCCTCTAGCACAGAACACAAAAATGAAACAATAATAGCAAGACACAAAAAACTTACTAAAAGAAACACTTAATCCACCATTTTATAAACCCAAATACACTGTTGGGCGTGCAGTAACGCTGCCACAAATAGTCTTGCCGCTGTCGTTAGCCGCAGTTTATCAAGTTATATCAACAAAAGGGCAGAAGAATATTTAGATTTACATAACTTGGGTGGTAAATATGAGGCACAAAAAAAGACACCCTTAGGTGTCTTCGTTTGTAGAATTGGTGGAGCTGGCGGGTTTCGAACCCGCGTCCAAAACCATTCTAACCAATGGCGCTACATGTTTAGTTTGTCTTTATTCTCGTTAGCAAGCTGCGAACAAACACGCCACTTACTAACATACCAGAATTATATTTCGCGGTTCAGCTCTCTAGTCAAAGCATCCCTCGCTATCTTGTTTGGGTTTGAACTTCTATGATTCCCCGTCTTACAAGCGGAAGCTAGGGTAGAAGTGCTCTAGCAGGTTATTAAGCTGCTAGTGCGTAGTTTTCGTCGTTTGCGACTATTTTTTTGCGGCTTTTTACGTGGCAAACCGCCCCACGACATGCTCCACAAGCCTTCCTGATCCTGTCGAATCCAATTCAGCCCCGGAATTTCTCAAGCATTGTAACACAAGCCAACGGCGTGCGGATATACAGTGCTGTTTAAACGCTGCTTATTTACCCAATAGGGTAAAACTATCTGAAGCTGTGCTTCATTACGCGGTCTTTAGTGCGTTGCCATTCGCGATCTTTTTCATCTTCACGCTTGTCTTGGTCTTTCTTACCTTTGGCTAAGCCTACTTCTAGTTTGGCCCAGGAGCCTTTCCAGTATAAAGCCGTTGCAACAATGGTATAGCCTTGGCGCTCAACCGCACCAATAAGCTTATCTAGCTCTCGGCGATTAAGAAGCAGTTTGCGAATGCGTGTTGGATCTGCCACAACATGGGTTGAGGCTGAAATTAGTGGTTGAATGTTTAAACCAGAAACAAAGGCTTCGCCGTCGCGCACGTATACGTAGCTCTCGGCGATATTTACCTTTCCGGTTCGCATGGATTTTACTTCCCAGCCTTGTAGTTCCATACCCGCTTCAAACTTGTCTTCGATACGGTATTCATGCCGCGCTTTTTTGTTTAGCGCAATGGTATTGGAACCAGCTTTTGATTTTGATTTTTTCTTGCTCATGGCGGCTATTATACCGATGCGGCGGGGCTTTAAAACTGATAATGTGCGGATTAGCTCAGCTAATGATAAAATGTGTGCAGATTTGATGAAAGAGTGGGTTCATGCCGCAAGTAAACCGTAGTGCCTTAGTGATGTTTAGCGCTAAGCAAATGTACCAATTAGTTAATGATATAAACGCCTACCCTGAGTTTTTACCTGGGTGTGTGAATAGTGAAATATTAGAAGAAAGTACTTCTAGTATGGTAGCCGAAGTTGGGGTTGCCAAAGCAGGCATAAAAAATAAGTTTGTGACTAAAAACACCCTCACTGAAGATCAGTCCATTCAAATGAAATTGGTGGATGGTCCGTTTAAATCTTTAACTGGGGTATGGAACTTTGTGGCCTTGGACGAGCAAGCTTGTAAAGTGATGTTGGATTTAGATTTTGAGTTTAGCAACAAACTAATAGCGGCGGCGTTTGGCCGTGTATTTAATGAATTAGCTGGCAATATGGTGCAAGCCTTTGTTGAGCGGGCCAAGCAGGTATATTAACGGTGTCGGATCTAATAAATGTAGAAGTGGTTTACGGCTTGCCAGAGCATCAAGTATTGTTGGCGCTAAAGGTTGAGCAGGGGTGCAGTATTTTGGAGGCCATTCATCAATCTGGCATAGTGCAGCATTTTCCTGAAATTGAGCCTGAGAAGGCGTCGGTTGGCATATTTAGCCGAGCAGCAAAACTCGCTCAGGAGTTACGAGATGGTGATAGAGTTGAAATATATCGTCCATTGATAGCAGACCCTAAAGAGTTGCGAAAAATTCGTGCTGAGAGGGCTAAAGCAGAAGGGCGAGCCAGTAAGGTAACTGGCGGCAGGCCAAAAACGAAAAAAGCAGATAACTAGAAACAAAAAAGCCAGATGATTAATCTGGCTTTTTTTATTGATGTTTTGTATTTAACCGGCGTCGAGCGGTTGCATAAAGTCTTCGCTGACTTGGTAGTCACCTTCGATGAAGGCTAAGTGGTCATTCACAAACTGAATCACTAAATCGCGCTTCTCAAAATCACCGTTGCCACTTTGATAGCTGTATAAGTAATACCAACGTTCTTTATCGAAGGCGTCAATTAACATTGGAGTACCTAGTACAAACCGTACTTGCTCCTTAGTCATGTTAATGCGGAGCTGTTCTACTTTGGCATCATCAATGTAGTTGCCTTGTGGAATATCAATTTTATATACCATCCAGTCGAAGGCAGAACAGCCAATTAGGCCAATGCTGGCTAGTAGAACAAAAATTTTGGCAGTAAAACGCATGTGAATCGAAGCTCCTTGTTAAGGCAAGCATCATAACTAAGCCTTGCCATAAAAAGAAGCTTGGAATGCTAAGAATTCAATCCTTAATCAATAATTCTTGCGCGTTTGCTAGCGCCGAAGCGGTAATTTCATCACCTGCAAGCAAGCGGGCTAGTTCTCCAAGGCGTTGTTCTGTATCCAAGGCTTGCATGTTTGTTATCGTTTCGTTTTTCTTTTGCTGTTTGCTCACCAGCATTTGTTGATGACCGTGGCCTGCAACTTGCGGTAAGTGAGTGACGCACAATACTTGGCATTGTTTACCTAGCTGGCGTAACATGCCGCCAACCACTGCGGCAGTTGGGCCACTAATACCCACATCCACTTCATCAAAAATTAGCGTTGGGGTTAAGATACTGGCGGAACAAATCACCTGAATTGCTAAGCCTATGCGTGAGAGCTCGCCGCCGGATGCGACTTTTTCGATAGCCTGCATCGGTTGGCCTGGGTTAGTGCGCACCAGTAATTCAACTCGGTCAATACCGTTGGCGTTGGTAAATTGCTCGTCACTTTGTAAAGAAAACTCACACTGGGCTTTTGCCATGCTTAGGTTGTGAATTTCTTTGGTGATTTGTTTGCTTAAGCTATTAGCGGCGCGCTCTCGACTTTTAGACAGCTTATTAGCTTTAGCTAAATATTGTTGCCATGCCTTATCAATATCTTCGGCAAGGTGTTCAAAGCGTTCTGTTTGTTGGCTTAGTTGTTCTAGTTGATGTTGTAACTGTTGATGCAGCTCTGGCAGTTGTTCTGGGTTTGTTTGGTGTTTCCTTGCAAGCTCTAAGGCTTGGCTTAAACGCTCTTCTAATTCTGCAAATAACTCTGGGTCGTAATCCAATTGCTCACTGTAACTACTTAACTGCTGAGTGGCTTCTTCTACTTGGATTTGAGCTTCGTGTAATAGGTTATTGATTGCATCTAGTTTAGGGTCTAATTCGAGCAGTTGGCTGGTTGTTTTGCAGGCTTGGCCTAGCATATCTAATACGTTTACTTGCTCATCGTGGCCAAGTAGCTGAGTAAGTTGATAGCTTGATTGTTGTAGCTCGGTGCTATGAGACAAACATTGATGCTGCTGCTCAATAGTTTGGTATTCGCCCGGCTGCAGGGCGAACTCATCTAACTCTTTGACTTGGTATTCAAGTAACTGACGTTGTGCAGCCAATTCATTTTGTTGTTGTTCTGCTAGCTCTTTCTCGTTACATAAGCTTTTCCAAGTTTGGTAAGCTTGTTTAACGTCTTGAATAAGTTGAGGGTGAGCTGCATATTGGTCAACAATGCTTAACTGCTGACTTGGTTTTAATAATAGTTGATGGGCGTGCTGGCCATGAATACTGACAAGGTATTGGCCCAAGCTTTTTAACTGCGCAGCGGGTACTGCTGTTCCATTAATATAGGCTTTCGAACGTCCCTCTTTAGTGATTACTCGGCGTAGAATACACTCATCATCACTTAGCAGTTCATTTTGTTGCAGCCAAAGCTGGGCACCTTGGTTATTGCTTAAATCAAATTGAGCACTAATTTCGGCTTTATCTGCGCCTTGCCTAACTACAGAGGCTTCGGCGCGATTGCCTAAACATAGGCCTAGCGCATCAATGGCAATAGATTTACCAGCACCAGTTTCACCGGTGATGGTGGTCATACCTTGGTGTAAGTCGAGTTCAAGAAACCGAACAATCGCAAAATTTTGTACGCTTAATTGAGTGAGCATATCCTTACCTGACTATTTATACAGTAACTGTATAAATATATAGTTCTATTTTTAAACATGCAAGCATCAAATGTAGGTATTACTTACAGTGTGATTTTTTACATTTGGATGTAATTCTTATGTATCATAGGCTTAAGTGGCAGATGGGTTATGATCAGCGGATTCAAGCAACTTACGTTACCAATTTGGAACTCGATGTTCTTGGTAACTGAAACTTGATGTGCTTCTGTCTAATCTTGGTTTTCTAAATTGTTTGGTAGTAATTTGATCACGACAATTGAAGTTGGAAACCCCGGAATTGTAGTTGGAAACTGCAATTGAAGTAGGAGACTGGTTTCATAAAATTATACCAAAGCGAGTGCTACTCTAAGGTGCTCGCTTGGGTTCAATGAATAGTTGAAAGCTCTTTGAGTCATTGCTAAGTTTGGTAGTTCTCATTTACTATTCCATTTTGCGTAAGAATATTTGAGAACTTAGCTTCCGATCTATTCCCATACTTATAGTCAATTTGCTTTGCATACCCGATCAGCCCATTTATATGTGATACCATACCAAACACGGTTTGAAATTTTTTGTGTTCAAGGTGTTGCGGTATACCAAACTTTTCAATGCCTCGAAGATGACCTTCTAATCGTTTTTTGAAACCTTTGAGTAGTATAGGTTCTTGACCGTCTATATTTAGCCCAAGTACAACCTTTCTACAGCCAGGAGGAATTATTTTCAACTTGGATTTATTCGTGCTGAAGTTACTTGATCTAAGAACCTTTTTTACATGGTTTACAGCCTTAATCGCTCTTTCTCTCGAAAATTTCTTATCACCAGTCGAGAACGTTAGATCATCGGCATATCTTGTATAAACAAGTCCGTGCTCTGAAGCATACCTATGAAGCTCCTCGTCAATATCTTGGAAAACCAGATTTGACAGCATTGGACTGGTTGGAGCACCTTGTGGGAGTCTACCAAAGAAACTAACTCCTTTTCTCTTATAAGGGTAATCTGAGGAGTTCGTATTGAAATTACGCCACCTTAAGGTGTTTTTTGCTCTTAAGTGTGTTGGCTGATACGTGCAAATTCGCCCTAACTCAAAAGCCAACAAAGGTTTGTAACCAAGTTTTCGGAATACTTTATAGACCATGACTTCGGATATAGAGTCAAAAAAGTTTTCAATGTCTACTTTGATAAGCCACTTTGATAAACAATGTTCTCTAGCACAATTGAAAATAGATGATTTTGAGTGGTACGAATAGCATCTGAAATGAGGAGCTTGAGACGCTAGTATGTCTCTATTGATCCAGGTCTGTACCAGTTTCAGCTCTACATCTGGAATTGTTAAAAATCTGTGACCTCCACTTCTTTTGGGGATTTTGTGGAAACGGTAGGGAGTTAGATTTCGACGAATGACCTCTCTGAGATATGGGTAGCTTATCCCTGTGATGTGGCATATGTGATTCAAACTAAATACAAACGGAACCGATGTATTACTTCTTGTGAGGGACTCATAAACAATACCATGAAGCCTTTGCTCGGGAATTCCCTTTTGTAAGCCTTCTTGTATATAGGTGTGAGTTGGGCCGATCGTCATACAGCTACCTTTGATGCTCCCGAGCACTGCTTCATCAATACTCGGAAGGCTACGCACCAGAGATTGATGAAGCAGTGGGCTGCGGATTAATGCGAGACATTTTTCACAGAAAGTACTTAACATACTCTCCGAGTTACCTTCCTTAACTTAAAAAGTTAAGGTCGAACACTATCCTGGTTCCAAATAGTGCGCCACATGTAAGCCATATGGCTAAACTAGCTGCAATACGCTCACGGCCCAACTAACGTCACCGAGGATAATAGTTTTTATCATTAAATTCAATATGATAGTTGTCCTTTTTCCATCGTAAAAGCTCTTTTTTTCCTCGCTTAGTAATGGAGATCTCTGAGGAGTCAACTATCAATAACTCCATATCAATCATCAAATTAAGAACCTCTTGGCATACAGAATACGACCAATTCAAAATGAGGTGTATATCATTAGCATTTGTAAAACCATCATTCACTGCACCTAGAAACTGCTTAAATCGTGCTGATGTAGGAATCTGTTGTTCATCTATATGCTCCAAATTTACTCTTAACTGCACGGGTATCGAGCGAGCTGGGTACAGAGCTTTCCAAACTTTTGTCACGCCTCTCTTCGATGTTGAGGCCGCTTTGTAGTTAAATGTATTTCTATACAAGATTGCTGGTAAATTGTTTGGAGCGGAATGTGTAAATACAACCCGCACAGCAGTTTTTTTAAAACCCAGAGGCATAAGCTCTTTTTCATGAGCATAGTCTTCACATAACCTTAGCAAGGCTTGATGATTTGGTAAGTCATAGAAAGTGGGGCATGCCGCAAGATTGTGAATTTTGACTCTAGCTTTTTTTCCCCAGAACTCAAGATAATCAAGTCCTTGCTCAGAGCCCATAAAAGAGACCACATGTATATCTAACTTGCGCCCTGAAACCCAACTTTTAATTGTTTTGTGATTATAAACAGCGTTAATAAAATCAGAGGTTCTTTTACCCGAGCCGATCATGTCATCAACTAGCAATATCGCTTGGCACTTCTTTGATCGTAGTAATGAGAGAGAGGGGGAAAGTTGTTGTTGTTTTATAACTTTCCGTTTGAAGGCTCTTGATAAGTTAGTAATTATATTGGATACAAATGCTTCACTACCTAATGGCTCACTGCCTTGCTGAAGCAGAGGGACTATATTGTCATCTTCCTTATCGAAGTAGCTCGTTTCTCCGTTTAACAATTCTCTTATCGGATAAATCGCGACACTATCATATTGCATCATAATTTGTTCAAGTTGATACGATAAATCGTTGATTACTCGACTAGTTGGTATTACCACCAAGCTGTCAAGTAAGTCGCGAGCCAGCCCTTGATCTACAGTTTTAAACTGTTTGATGAAGGATTGGCAATAACTCATGTTACTTAGCATAAGGGTCTAAAACACCATTGATAGTACTTCAATTTTCATAGATATCTGAAAACTTAATCTAAAGTATATGTTGCATATGTTGTAACTCCCAGTAGCTCAACATTCTTCTTGTTAGGTTCTTGTCGAACTGGACATTTGAAGGGTGAAGTTGACTCACTTTGATAGCAGTCTCTCTGGGAACTCCCCTATCAGATAGGTATCTAGCTAATGGTGTGTGCATGCCTAACTCAATAACAGAAATGATACTCGAATTCTTATTCCCTAGGTCTGCAATTGGTTTTAACAACATAGGTAAACCATAACTCACGTGTTTCCCAAGTTTTTCTATTTCCGAGTCAATCTTGTTATCAATACCGTCATCATCAGAATGAAATCTTGCATGGAGAATATCACGTAAAGGCTTTTCTCTTACCCAGCTCTCAGCACTTTTAGCAACACCATACATATATGCATCATTGTCTATCGTACCTAGGTAACGTTTGAAGTAATAAGGAAACTCCATACGCATGGTAGACATCCAGTCTAAGAAGCCTTGATACATGCCTGGTTCGAAAACATTTGTAGCAAGTGGTTGATAATTAGACTGATAAATTTGAGTTAACTTCGCCAAATCAACAGGATCCCAGTACCTATTAGCTAAAACAAGGTCTCTTTCAACATCTAGTTTCTCAAGGCTCTTCATTATGTCATTGATTAGACCTACCTCTAGGTGCAAGCCAACATCTTTGAGTCTTGAAACGCCTTTCTCTTTACCATGTCTATAGAGCATTTGCCTTATATGTGTAATGAGCGCCTTTGATGGTGCACCATCAACTACTTGATCTCGAGAAAGCACTTCATCAACAAAATCCGCATGCTGTTGATAGATATCTTGGTAGCCTGTGCGGATGTCTTTATATTCTTCAGGAAATAAAGATGAACCACTGTTTCCATGATTTTCTGAGTCAAAAGAGCCTTCATCTAGAACGATAGTTCGACCTATGAAGTCGGTAAGTAGTCTCCCTGCACGCCCTCGTAAGTTGGCAAACTCATAAGCTGATAAACTGATACTATCTTGCTTTCTTTTGGTAAAGAGATTCGGGTTTCGGACAATTACATTTTTCGCAGGAAGATTAACACCTTGCATTAGGGTAGTTGTGCAAAATAAATATTTAATAAACTGCTTCGAAGTAGCATGCTCTATGCTTTTTCTAACATGCATAGGTGTCTTTCCAGTATGGTAAGCAACACCAGACTTCACTATTTTTGCTAACTCGTAGTTTGAATGTACAGAGCTTCTTAGGTAGTTGGATAAGCTATCCAACGCTTTACTATTACCTGCTGCTATATACTTTGCGAATTGATCAGCCGATTTTCTCGCTTGTGTTGAGGTAGGTGAAAAAACAACATTTACGTCATCAGAAAGGCTAGAAAGCGTCCTATGTAAGTAGCCATTGAACTTTGGCGTGTACTGAACTTGCCCTAATCCATTAATATGGTTAGATTTTTCTATAGTCCTTTGTAACGGTACATCAAAAAGCGCTGAGTATTGGTTAAGAAGATAAGTCCCCCTTTTTTTGGATATAGAATAGGTAAGGCTTAAAACGGGAGGAGAGTCAATTTGCTTTTCCTCTGATACTTCACCAAAGATCCTAAACCCAAGCCCCCCGATATTTTTAAGTCTTGGCCCGCTCAAAATGATCTTATCTACATTGGCATCATTCCGAACATCTATTAAAACATCGTATAAAACTTTGGAGCGGTCTTCACCTTCATTCGCAACCTTTTCAATGTTTTGAATCTCGTCTACAACCAGCATATCTAAATTGCTAACACCTGACTCAGAGAAAAGTGCAATTGCTCTCTCTTGAGTGACGACATAAATGAATTCTTCGAGCTCTTCTTCAAAGGAATTCAATACATCGATGTCCCTTATACTATGCTCACGCATGAGCTTGGATAAGTCTGCCGTTACTTGGCTAATAAGGCTCAGAGTTGGCACCACATAGACGAACTTACGTGCCCCTTGCTTTAGCATATCAATAATTTTTAGATATATTAGAAAGGACTTACCTGCTGAGGTCGGAGCTGAGATACCTACTAATCTATTTTGCTCTATTGCCCGCCAAAGGTCGGATTGAAAGCCAGTAAGTGTGTACGTCTTTTCACCGATGGTTATTTGATTTTTTCGGTCATGGATTAGTACTCTTAACTTATCAATATAGCTATTCATCGGGGAGTAAACGCCTTCTTCTCTAAGTTGCTCGTCTAGCATCATAGAGCTTGGAGAAAATCCCATGGAAGATAAGATAGGAGTAATGATCTGTCTTAGATTGTCTTTAATTGATGTTTCTGAGTGAGTCCACAATAGTGAAACGATACTAATAGCAATTTGCCTGTTGAAGTCAGTATCTTCACTGTTCGAAACGTCTTTGAGTAAGTTGAGAGCTTCAAGACATAGTTTGTAGGGTATGTATGTATGTTCAGCATCAATCAAACTCATTTTTACTGCGAAGTTATTGAGTTCGATTTCAAGTAATTGTCTCAAGATGGTTCTATCGGTCATAAAAACTAGGCACTAAAATTCGTTGAGGAGGTCATCTAATGACCAACTAGGGAATACTACGTAGTGAATCCGCTCCACAATCGCTGGACGAACACCGCTATAGAGGTTCTCTTTGACATTTTGCCATCTGTAAGCGAGGCAACTTTCAATCTTGTCTTGTATTTCTGTTTGAGTTAGTCCGTCGACCTTTTGGGTTTCTTCATAAGCAATGAGACAAACCAATTCGAAACGCGGTGATTCCAATGTGCCATCTTTCAACTGCCTAGCAATATCTTGAAGGTTAGGGTCAATGAAGTCATCAAGCTGATACAAAATCAACTCGTTATCAATGTTTTCAAATGAATCGACAATACTATTTATTGAAGCTTGTAAGGCTTCATTAAACTTGTACTTAGATTCATAACATTTTGATTCACCTAGGATAAAGCATTTACTAGAATTATCTTCGCGGTAATGAATAGCATCAGCGCCGTGTCGCTCCAATCCAGGGTTTGTTGTCAAAGACATTTTCCGTAACAATGGAGGAGCTCTAAAGAAATGTTGAATGAAGTTAAACAAAAGGAGTTCACCATACTGACCCTGCGGACAACCTTTCCTAAACTTTTGATCTGCGACTTGCATTAGGTATGAGCAAGTATTTTGAACATCTCCATTTCTTGCCTGCATTTCTTGAGCGAAAAGCTGACTATACTTGCTTGTCGAATACACCCAGTTTAATGCCGTACTTTTAAGTTCACGTATAAAACTTGAACGCCTTTCTTGAATATCAACGTATTTTATCGATACTCCTCTATGAGATGCCCCTTTTGGGGAATCTATGTCTTGTTTAAACCAATAGATTTGGTTCATTAAAGACTCAGTATTAGACAAGAGGTGATCAAACTTCATTAAATGCTTATCCCTTTATACTTGTTATGCTGTGAAACCAGTTTAGTGTTATGGAATGCCTTTACACTTTCTTGCGCCATGGTTGCTTAAACAAAGATCTGGTTACCTGTAAGACGGGATTAAATTGTGCGAAATAAACTTGGTGACGATTTGGTCCGTGTACCACCAGTCCGTGTATTGGGGAACTATTATTGAAAGAACAATTCAAGTGTAGCCCTGACTCGCAAAGCTGAATAAGCATAACCCTTAGTAGAACAAGTACGCGTTTTAAAAGATGCTGATAATAAAAACACTAACACGAAATGGAACAGTTTAAAAGAGTTACTGAAGTCACCCACTGGGAACTGTAAGGCCGAGTTGATATTGACAAATCTTCTAGCATTATTACAACATTACACAGCTTTTCAACACAGCTAGATTGGCTATCAGTGAGCGCTTGTAGTTGGGCGACGAACTTGCGGAAATGAACTTGGCACTAGGGTGTTATCTCTTAACTTTGCCTACTTTGAGTGTAGCAACAGTTAAGAGGAACATAGCCATTAGTTTAGATAAAGCTCCTCTGCCAAATTTGCTGTTTGCTCAAATGGCAGGCCATATTTATCAGACATCGTGGAGAGAACACTCTCAAAATCATGGACTTCACCGACGTTATATCGATAAACAGCAACAAAGGTTAAGTCTGGAGTATCGACTTCTTCATTAGATTGCTTTCCGAAGAAGTGTTTGGATAGTTTAGCAAATCCAGATACATTTTCTTTTTCAGCCTTGTAAACAATTAGTTTTGCACAGTTTTCGCCCCCTTCTTCTGTATCTACACACCAAGAGTTATAACACCAGGGGAGTGTGTACTCTAAAGCTAACTTTCGAGAGTTCTCTCCTGCTATTGCTCTCCTAGATAAGCCATTGAGCGAAAGAGAGGGATGAGCGCAATCTGACGACTGTTCAACTGTGTACTCAATGGCTCTATTGACATCAAAAGTACCTAATGCGACTGGTTTATATCTTTCGATGTTTTCTAAATACTGGTAAGGCCTGAGAATCCTAGACACTTTCTAGGTTCTCAAAATACTGCTGCTCAAAGTCAGCAGGAGACATACGGTCATTGTTAGTATGTCGTCGCTTCGGATTGTAGAACATTTCGATATAGTGGAACATAGCTTGCCTAGCCTCATCCCTCGTCTTGTACTTAGTTTTGCGTACTTTTTCTTTAAGTTGCTAAAGAAGCTTTCTACTACTGCGTTATCCCAACAATTTCCCCTGCGGCTCATATTGGGCTTTATACCCAATTCAGTCAGTAGCTTTCTAAAGT
>NZ_JBTWEN010000004.1:0-2500 GCF_056958115.1 Agarivorans sp. D1326
AAAATAAAGTATCTATAAGCAACACCCTTTAGGTGTTGTATGGTTAAGCCTCACGGGTAATTAGTACAAGTTAGCTCAATGCCTCACAGCACTTACACACCTTGCCTATCAACGTTGTAGTCTCCAACGGCCCTTCAGAGGACTTAAAGTCCTAGTGAGAATTAATCTCGAGGCCTGCTTCCCGCTTAGATGCTTTCAGCGGTTATCAGTTCCGAACGTAGCTACTGGGCAATGCTATTGGCATAACAACCCAAACACCAGCGGTTCGTCCACTCCGGTCCTCTCGTACTAGGAGCAGCTCCCCTCAATTCTCAAACGCCCACGGCAGATAGGGACCGAACTGTCTCACGACGTTCTAAACCCAGCTCGCGTACCACTTTAAATGGCGAACAGCCATACCCTTGGGACCGACTTCAGCCCCAGGATGTGATGAGCCGACATCGAGGTGCCAAACACCGCCGTCGATATGAACTCTTGGGCGGTATCAGCCTGTTATCCCCGGAGTACCTTTTATCCGTTGAGCGATGGCCCTTCCATACAGAACCACCGGATCACTATGACCTACTTTCGTACCTGCTCGACGTGTCTGTCTCGCAGTTAAGCTGGCTTATGCCATTGCACTAACCGTATGATGTCCGACCATACTTAGCCAACCTTCGTGCTCCTCCGTTACTCTTTGGGAGGAGACCGCCCCAGTCAAACTACCCACCAGACACTGTCCGCAATCCCGATAAGGGACCAACGTTAGAACATCAACACTACAAGGGTGGTATTTCAAGGTCGGCTCCACGTCATCTAGCGACAACGCTTCAAAGCCTCCCACCTATCCTACACATGTAGGGTCAATGTTCAGTGTCAAGCTGTAGTAAAGGTTCACGGGGTCTTTCCGTCTAGCCGCGGGTACACCGCATCTTCACGGCAATTTCAATTTCACTGAGTCTCGGGTGGAGACAGCTTGGCCATCATTACGCCATTCGTGCAGGTCGGAACTTACCCGACAAGGAATTTCGCTACCTTAGGACCGTTATAGTTACGGCCGCCGTTTACCGGGGCTTCGATCAATAGCTTCGCGCGAACGCTAACCACATCAATTAACCTTCCGGCACCGGGCAGGCGTCACACCGTATACGTCATCTTTCGATTTAGCACAGTGCTGTGTTTTTAATAAACAGTTGCAGCCAACTGGTATCTGCGACTCTCAGCAGCTTAGGGAGCAAGTCCCATCACCATCAAGAGCGTACCTTCTCCCGAAGTTACGGTACCATTTTGCCTAGTTCCTTCACCCGAGTTCTCTCAAGCGCCTTGGTATTCTCTACCCAACCACCTGTGTCGGTTTGGGGTACGGTTTCGTATAATCTGAAGCTTAGAGACTTTTCCTGGAAGCAGGGCATCAACCACTTCGTGTCCGTAGACACTCGTCATCAACTCTCAGCGTTATGTAAACCCGGATTTGCCTAAGTTTACCGCCTACTGCCTTTCACGTGGACAACCATCGCCACGCTGGCCTAGCCTTCTCCGTCCTCCCATCGCAATTATACGAAGTACAGGAATATTAACCTGTTTCCCATCGACTACACTTTTCAGTCTCGCCTTAGGGGCCGACTCACCCTGCCCTGATTAACATTGGACAGGAAACCTTGGTCTTTCGGCGAGGGGGCTTTTCACCCCCTTTATCGTTACTCATGTCAACATTCGCACTTCTGATACCTCCAGCAGACCTTACGATCCACCTTCAACGGCTTACAGAACGCTCCTCTACCGAGCATGCAAGCATGCTCCCGTAGCTTCGGTGGTATGTTTAGCCCCGTTACATCTTCCGCGCAGGCCGACTCGACCAGTGAGCTATTACGCTTTCTTTAAATGATGGCTGCTTCTAAGCCAACATCCTGGCTGTCTAAGCCTTCCCACATCGTTTCCCACTTAACATACACTTTGGGACCTTAGCTGACGGTCTGGGTTGTTTCCCTTTCCACGACGGACGTTAGCACCCGCCGTGTGTCTCCCGAGTAGTACTTGATGGTATTCGGAGTTTGCAAAGGGTTGGTAAGTCGGGATGACCCCCTAGCCTTAACAGTGCTCTACCCCCATCAGTATTCGCTCGAGGCGCTACCTAAATAGCTTTCGAGGAGAACCAGCTATCTCCCGGTTTGATTGGCCTTTCACCCCCAGCCACAAGTCATCCGCTAATTTTTCAACATTAGTCGGTTCGGTCCTCCAATTGGTGTTACCCAATCTTCAACCTGCCCATGGCTAGATCACCGGGTTTCGGGTCTAATCCCAGCAACTATGCGCGCAGTTAACACTCGGTTTCCCTACGGCTCCGCTATTCGCTTAACCTTGCTACTGAAATTAAGTCGTTGACCCATTATACAAAAGGTACGCAGTCACCCCACGAAGGGGCTCCCACTGCTTGTACGTATACGGTTTCAGGTTCTATTTCACTCCCCTCACAGGGGTTCTTTTCGCCTTTCCCTCACGGTACTGGTTCACTATCGGTCAG